>JBDGRG010000215.1:1215-1676 GCA_042218355.1 Bradymonadaceae bacterium | reverse complement strand
CGCCGCACGTCGGCGAGGGGATGGGGGCGGTGTTCGCCGCGCTCAATCGGAACAAACGAGCGGTCGGGCTCGACCTCGACACCGAGGGTGGAGCGGAGGCGTTCCGCCGGCTGGCGGCCGAGGCCGACGTCGTCGTCGAATCGTTCAGGCCCGGTGCGTTGGACCGCCTCGGTCTGGGATGGGACGACCTGCGGGAGGTCAACGACGAGCTGATCCTCTGTTCGATCTCCGGGTACGGCCAGACCGGCCCGCTGCGCGACCGCGCCGGTCACGATCTCGACTACGTCGCCCGTGCCGGTCTGCTGGGCCGTACCACCGATGGGGGAGAGGCTCCCGAGGTGCCGGTCCTGCAGGTCGCCGACGTCGCCGGCGGGCTCTACGGTGCGATCGTCGTCGACCCCGATCCCGAACGGGTCGCCGAAGAGCCGGCCGCGTACGTGAACGACCATCCGAGCCAGATC
>JBDGRG010000215.1:813-1205 GCA_042218355.1 Bradymonadaceae bacterium | reverse complement strand
GGACGGGCCGGGGCGAGCATCTCGACATCAGCATGACCGAGGGCGCGTTGACCTTTCAGCTCCCTGCGCTGGCGGCTGCGGCGGACGATCCCGAACAGGGACCGGGCATGGGTATTCTGGAGGGCGAGGCGCCGGCGTACGACGTCTATCGCACGGCGGACGACGAATTTCTGGCGGTCGGCGCGCTGGAGCCGAAGTTCTGGTCCAATGTCGTCCAGGCGATCGGCGAGCCGGGTTTGATCGGCGGCGGCCTCTCACAGGGAGAGGAGGGCGAGGAGGTCCGCCAGCGCGTCGCCGAACTGTTGGCGACCCGGACGCGCGACGAATGGATGGAGACGTTCGAGGGAGAGGACGTCTGCATCGAGCCGGTCCAGTCGCTGGAGGAGGTCCTC
>JBDGRG010000215.1:0-756 GCA_042218355.1 Bradymonadaceae bacterium | reverse complement strand
GACCACGCCGAGCCCCCGGCGGCCGGTGAGCACACCGAGGAGGTACTCGGCGAGGTCGGTTACTCGCCGGCCGAACTCGACGAGTTGGCCGACGAGGGTGCGATCTGATCGGGAGTGCGAATCGCGCGCAGCAGCTGGAACTCGCAGCGCTGGATCCGCACGACTCCGTCGCCGAGCGTCGTCACTGGAATTTGAGGACCCCCTTGCAATCGCTCGGCAGCGAGCCGTTGTTGAGCGTGTCGCAGGAGGAGTTCTGCAGCCACCCGATGCAGGTCTTGTACAGCGTCTTTTTGTTCTCGACCTTGACCACTCGGTCGCAGGGGATCTGTTGTTCGACTTCTCGCCGGGCCTGCTGACGATTTTGCCCGCAGCGCACCGCTGCTTCGACGGCAGCGTCGGTGAAGTCGGTGCACATCTGTTTGGGCGTGGCATTCTTCGGTGGGTCCGGACCATTGCCGCCGCTCCCACCATCGTCGCTGTTGCCGCAGGCTGCCCCCATCGTTGCCAGGGCGAACACCTATACGACGATTGCTCCGCGAATCCATCCCGTACGCATTTCAACCTCCCAATGAGTGACATCGAAAGAACATGCGACGGTAGATTGCCGGAGTTGACTGCACGCGTCAACTCGAAGGGAGCCGGCCCATAGCGACCGGGGGCCGCTCTCCAGAAGAGAGGGCGGAGCGTCCGAGCTAGGAGCCTGTTGCAGATAGACTCCACGTCGCAGTTAGCGGCTGATTCGGCGACCTCGTCGGT
>JBDGRG010000214.1:985-3416 GCA_042218355.1 Bradymonadaceae bacterium | reverse complement strand
GAGGACACCTGCGAGGTCGCCGGCAGGGGGAGCAGGACGATAAGCAGCGCCGCGGCGGAGCCGATCGCGGCCCGTCGGCCCGCCCCACTCCCTGTCGGTGGACCCGAACCCATCCAGACTCAGTCGAGCGGCAGGCGATATTCGAGTTCGAGATCGAGCAGCAGATCGCGGTTGACCCCCCGCGTCCGCTCGCTGAGTTCGGCGGTCCAGAAATCGTTCAGGCGGTACTCGAGCCGATACTCCTGTTCGGCGGCCTCCTGGGCGAAGCCGGTATCGAGCTCGAGGTTCCAGTACAGCCGCCGACTGAGCCGGTCCCCGATCACCACCCGTGTCCGCTCGACCCCGGGGGTGATCGTGAACTCGGAGAGTTCGACGACCTCCCGGACTTGCCGCTCGATCTGCCCGAGGAGCGGCCCCAGTGCGACCTCCAGGGTCGGACTGGTCGCATTCGACGCCGTCAGCGAGTCGACGGTACAGCCGGTCAGCATCAGACTCAGCACGTCGCGCTGGTCGGCAAACGGATTGCTCTCGAACTGCACGTCGAGGTTGTCGACCCGCCCCTCGGCGCGCAAAACGACGTGGTAGACTTCTCGCCGCTGCTGGTCGAAATCACCGAGGACGTCGAGTTCGCTCCCCAGCCGATCTCTCGGCTCGAGTTGCGCGCACCGATTTCGGATGTCCGCACCGGCGGTGACGGCGACCAGCGGGTTGTCCGGCGACCCGGTGTACTCGAAGGTCCCGTTCCGGACCTCGAAGGTCTCTCCCTGGAACTCGACGGTCCCGTCGACGACCTCGATCTCCCCGGTCAGCCGCGGATCCGCGAGTCGTTCGCGCAGACGGAGGTCGAGCCGGAGCTGCAGATCCAGGACGAAGCGGTCGATGCGGTTCTCGATCCGAACGCCGTCCGCCGCCCGGATCGCGAGATCGAACTCGACGTCGCCCAGCCAGGGGTTGGTCTCGAGCAGCCCGGCCTCGAACTCCTCGGTTCGTCGGCGGAACGCACCGACGACCCGGCCGGTCAGCTGCTCCTCGAAGATGCTGAAGTTCCGGTAATATCGCGCCGTCAGAATGTCGACCGTCCCCTCGACCAGCCAGGTGTCCGGTTCGAAGACGTCCGTCATGCGCACCTCGACGTCGGGATCGAACGAGACGTCGGCGGTCCCGGGGATCCGATAGTCCATGCCGTGGCCCCACAGCGACAGCCGACCTCCGGCGAACCGATGGTCGTCGATCTCGACCCGGCCGGTCAGCTGGGTGTATCCGCCGAGTACCGATCCGACCAGCGGGTTCTCCTCGGCGACCTCGATCGCGTCGGGGCCGAACTCGATCCGTCCCGATTCGACCCGGACCGGCCGATCGAGATCGCGCAGTGCGACCTCGGCCCGCTGTATCTCGACCGAGCCCCGCGGCACGGGCCGCGAGGGGGGGCCGCTGATCGACAGATCGACGCGGATTCGCCCGCGCGTCTGGGCGACCGTCTGCGACCAGGTGTCCGGCAGCACGTACTCACCCGCGACGTCGATCAGCCCCAGGGCGACCTCCCCCTGGACCCGGAGATCCGTCAGCATCGATCCGAGCATCACGGCCCCGCGCACCTCGACGAAGCTGTCTTCGGTCCCGACCACGGCTCGTTCGACGTGCAACAGCCCGGCGCGGTCGACCGAGACGATCAGCGGCCCCCGGTTGCGAAACGATCCGTCTTCGGTCACGAGCCGCAGGTCGGAGACATTCGCCACGGCCTTGTAATCCGACAGGTCGGTCGGCGCCGTGACAGTGACGTCGCCGGAGACGACCAGGCGTTCGACGATGTCGACCGACTCGAGCAACCCGGGCACGGACGCCAGATCGAGGCGGTCGAACGCGACCTTCGCGCGGTAGCGGTCGTGCTCGCCATCGAGGGGAATCGACGCCTGAAGAGCCGCCAGTGGCAGTGCCGCACCCGAGACGTGCAACCGACCGTCCGCCGTGTAGCCGACCAGCGCCGCGTCCCCCAGCTCGACCCCCCACAACTCGAGCCCTCGTATCTCGAGGTCCCCGCTGATCGCGGGCCGGCGCAGCGTCCCTTTGCCGTCCAGATCGGCGTCGATCGTCCCCACCGGCTCGGCTCCGGCCGGGATCGGGAGCGGCTCGTCCCCCGGCAGCCTCAGCCGGGACACCACCCGCTGGATCCGCAGGCCAGAGAGGTCGACCGACGCGTCGTACGCCCCCTCGGCGAAGTCGATCGCGCCGTGAGCTCGCACGCTGGCCTCCTCGAACAGGTTCGTCTCGAACTGTTCGAGCCGCAGGCGTCGGCGGTCGAGCCCTCCCTCCAGGCGCAGATTCGCGACGGGGACGCCCAGGACCCGACCCGAGGGGATCTCGATCGTCAGGGTCGCGCGGGGGCGGCCGACGGATCCGCGCAGTTGACCCTCGCCAGCCACGGTCCCTCGCA
>JBDGRG010000214.1:0-938 GCA_042218355.1 Bradymonadaceae bacterium | reverse complement strand
GCGTACCCAGAAGTTGATCGATGATCGACAGTTCGAGTCCGGCGGCGCGGTAACGCATGTCGACGGGCATCCGGTCCACCGATCGGAACCCCGAACCGTCCGACCGACCGAAGGTCAGATCCCCCTCGACCGACAGCGAGCCGCGGTCGGTTTGGACTTCGAAGGGCTCGACCGTGACACGGCCGGACGTCGCGTGCGCCTCGAGCCGGATCTGTTCCCCCTGGATCGAACGGTCGCCGATCCGCCAGACCGGCTCGTCCACCCGTGCGCGGAACTCGGCCCGGGGCGCCGCGAGGGGGCCGGAAGCGGTCAGCGAGGCCGACAGCCGGCCCGACAGCCCGGGAAAACCGGCCGCAGCGACGAAGGGAGCGACGTCGGCCAGCGAGAGATGGAGATCCACGGGAGGCCCCTCTCCGGCTCGCCAGAACTCCATCTGCCGGTAATCCATCGAGAGGTGGTCGATCCGGAGCGACGCCCCCGGGGCCCGGAGCCGCGCTCGGGGCACGGAGACGACCTCGTAATCCGCGCGAACTCGGGCGCCCTTCTCGAGCGTCACGCGCCCGATCGGGCCCGGCAGCGCCCCCGCCGGCTCGAAGGTCCAGTCGCTGGTCGCCTCGAAGTCGATCAACTCGCGGCGCGCGTCGGTCAGCGTGGGATACGGGTCGCCCAGCTCGTAGTCGCCCCCCATCGGGACCGCCCCGTGGGCACGGAAGTCTCCCGTCAGCTCGCCGGCCATCCAGGGGGCCGACGTCCCGAGATCGCGCAGTACCCCCGCCGGATCGACGCCGATCACCCGGCCGCTCCCTCCGTAGGCGACCTCGAACATGTCGAACCACGCCCAGTCCGCCCGGATGCGTCCGCCGTGGAATCGAGCCCGGCCCCCCTGGAGCAGCAGGTACTGATTGCGCAGTGTCACCGCCCCACGCAGGTCGGTGAAC
>JBDGRG010000213.1:3530-7383 GCA_042218355.1 Bradymonadaceae bacterium | reverse complement strand
AGAATCGTGCGGATCGAGACCGTTCCGTCAGCCGATGAAAAGTGCCAAAGTCAAGGATAGGGGGAAGGGGATGGGGAGGCGCGCGGTCTACGACGACGCGTCGGTCACGACGAAGGTCAGCGGTCCGTCCTTGCGGACGTCGAGGCGGAGCTCGGTGATGCCGTCCGTCGGGGCTCGGACCGTGGCGCCGTCGGGCGATTCGGAGACGATCTCGACCTTCGAGGGGTGGATCTCGAGCCGCTGGGCGGCGTGGTCCTCGACGGCGACGCGGCGGGTGCGCTCGCGGAGGTCGCCGTCGACGGCGTACAGATCGGCGACTAATCGGTCGAACCAGGAGTAGGTCTGCAGGTCGCCGGCCGACGTGCGGGTCCGGTCGCCGTCGAAGGTCGACAGGCCCAGGTCGGGGACGAACTCGCGGTCGCGCATGAACCGGCGGCGCGGGCCCGGATCGGCGCGGCCGAGCGAGCCCTGGGGAAACGTCATGCCGACGAGCCGATACTCCGCCCACGGCCGGCCGTCGACGACGAGCTGGATATCGAAGAGCGGGAAGCGGGCGGCCGCCCCCTCGAACCCCCGAAAGCGGGTCTCGACGGCCACCTCGCCCTCGGTGGGCGCGGGGCCGTACAGTTGCAGGCGTTCCAGTCGGTGCGGAAAGGCGACGCTGTCGGCGTCGGCCCGGGAGGACCACCGCTGCAGACGGTCGTGGGGGATGATGTGCAGCGCGGTATCGAGCAGGGCGGGGTGCAGGCGCCCCTCCGGGACGTCGCCGGCCCCGGCGTCGGCGACCCCGGAGGCCCCACGGGCGCCCATCTGCGCCCGACGGAGCAGTCGAAAGGCGGGGCCGTGGAAGACGCGGCCCGTCTCGTAGGGGCTCTCCATCGGGCGGGGGGCGTCGATCGGGTCGAACCGCTCGGGCGGGTCGGGCCACTCCGCAGCGCAGCGCACGCGGCCCCGGGCGGCGGCCGTCGGTGGCGGGGAGCCGGGTCCGGGCATGGCGTCGCGGTCGGTGACGACCAGGTCGTACCAGCCCGGGCCCGAGCCCGCGGCGATCTCGACCCCCAGCGCCGTCGGTTCGTCGACGAGGATCCAGTCCTCGAGCTGCACGTCGCGGACCTCGACCGCCGGCAGCCCCGTGTGGCGGGCGGCGGTGATCGCCATCTGGTCGGCGGCGGCCATCATCGGAAGCGCCGGGCGAGTGTACGTCGGCCGGTGGTCGCGCAGCCACTCGTCGGTCTCCGGGTCGAGCACCGTCAGCCGCTCCGGTCGAGCGCGGTCGGGTTCGTCGGCGACGAGGCGCGTGCCCAGATTCTGCACCTCGTAGATCCGCAGGTCGTCGACCCAAAGCGACCCCCGGGCGAGGGCGTAGTGTTCCTCCTCGTCCTCGCCGAGTTCGGTGATCTCCAGCTCCACGGCGATCCGCCCGTCCTCGGGGCGGACCTGACCGCGGTAGGTCCAGTCGACCTCTCGGCCGGGCTCGACGGGCTCGAACCGCGGGCGGTGGAGCTCGTCGTCGAGGTCCCGTCGGAGCATCGTCCACTGCAGCAGTTGAACCATCGCCTCGATGCCCAGCGAACCGGGCTGGACCGGGTCGCGGAGGAAGTGCGCCCGGAAGTACCACGCCTCGGGGTCGACCTCCGCCTCGGCCCGCGCCCGACCCAGGCCCGCCTCGCCGCCGTCGGGGTTCCAGCCGGTGACCTCGTCGAGCATCGAGAGCATCTCGCCCGGCAGGCGCGCGGGGCCCTCGAACCACTCCGCCGGGCGGTCGTCGAGTTCGATGTGGGTGTCGCCGAAGCGGTCGTCGGGCGGCGGTCGGTCCTCGGAGGGCAGGCCCTCCTGACGGGCGAGCGCCCCCTCGGTGAAGAACCCGAAGACGGTCTCCATCTCCAGCACGGGCGTCTCGTCGGCCCGAATCTCGACCTCGTAGGTGACGAGCACCATGTCGCCGGGGCGGCTGATCGACGTAAGCTCGACGTCGGTGCGAAGCATGTTCGCGTCGGACGGGACCGGGGCGTGCACCGTGCATGTGCCGTCGAGGTTGCGGAAGAACCGCTCGCCGTCGAAGTCGGGGCGCAGCCCGAAGACCGACAACCACCCGCACGGTTGCAGGCCGACCTCGACGGTCGCACTGAACGGTAGCCGGTCGGTCCCGGCCTCGTCGACGGGCCAGCTCCGCTCCGGGAGGTCGTACTCGGCGGTCGCACAGGCGCCGGCCGAGAGATCCCCCGGTTCGGCGTCGGCGTCGACGATCCGTGAGACGAACTGGAAGGGCGGACCCGGGAGCCGGGCGGTGCGGTCGGAGCCGTCGAAGCGGCCGTAGCCTTCGCCCAGACCCTCGGACAGCCGGCCGAGTGCACAGGCGAGTGTGGCGTTCTCGTCGTAGTCGACGCCGTCGTGGGAGGCGACCCGCGTGGAGGGCGAGTCGGTCCGCCATTCGGGATGGCGGTCGAGGGGCCAGTCGGGGACCAGTTCCAGGCGCATGCGGGCCGCGGCGACCCGTTCGCCCTCGGACGAGACGGTCAGTAGTGCCTCGAGGGCCGGTTCGGGGTCGGCACAGTGATGGAGCACCAGGAATTCGCAGCAATGATCGGTGGGAGCCGCCAGAGCAGGGATGCTCTGGCTACGTGGATGTGGCGTAGACCGAGCTTCCAGCTCGTGTCGACTGGATCGACTGTCTTCCCCCAGAGCAGGGATGCTCTGGCTACGCTCGCATACCTCCCACTCGGCGAGTTCGAAGGACAAGCCGTCCCGGCCGAGCGTGTCGCCGCAACCGGCGAGGTAGAACGAGCCGAGGAAGTTCCCGAGCCGGCGGAGGGCCATCGGTCGTCGAGTGCGCTCGCCCGAGGGCTCTCGCGAGGCGCGCACGTATCCGGCTCCCTCGGGGCCGTCGACGGGTTCGAACACCTCGATTCGGTCGACCGGGGGTTGTTCGACGGATGGGCGCGGGGGCTCGACCTGGGAGGCGGTCCGTTCCCAGCCGGCGCCGAAGCACTCGAATGGCTCGCCCGAGGCGAAGGCCTCGAGCCGGTCTCTGTCGAACGAATCGACGGTGCACTCGACGGCGGGCGGGTCGACTTCGCCGGGTTCGAGTGCGTCGAACGGGTCGACCGGGGCCGGTTCGGTCGCCGAGTCCGGCGGGTCGTCCGCCGGCGCTCCGTCGGGGAGGTCGACCGTTCCCCCTTCCAGCAACTGTTCGGCGGCCTCCCGTCGCAGGCGGAGGAAGTTCCGCTCGAGCTCGCTCTGATCCTGGAGGTACTGCCGGTGGGCCCGGGCGATCCGGGCCGGGAGACTGGAGCCGCCCGAGCGTTCGTCGGGAGGGCCGTCGGGTCGGACGTCGGGTTCGGCCGCGGGGTCGGACCTCGAGGGTCGGTTCGACCGGTCGGATCCGAGCCCCCGGGGCGAGGGCGAATCCGGGGCGGGGGGCATCGACTGCGTGTCGGAGTCGTCGGTCATGGCTCTGGCCTCGAGTAATCGTTCGGGCGGGCGATCGACGCGCCACGAAGGCGCGAAGACACGGAGAAAGGCGCGAAGGGACGACTTGGCGACCCGAGAGGGCGAGCCCTCGAGCCGCTCGACGAGACGTGCAAAACGCCGGGACATCAGCGGGCGGGAGTCTCTACTCAGCTTCCGACGAGTCGCCCATGCGGGCGTACATCTGCACGCCGCGCACCTCCGCGACCGGCTCGCCGGAGCCCTCGAACAGCCGGATGTCGGCCTCGACGTGGCGCTTCGATGCCCGGTCGCAGACGACTCGACAGCGGATCGGCGGTTCGAACGGGGGGCGGTCGAGCGGGACGAACCGGTCGACGGCCGTCGGGAGGGTCGGGGCGTCGAGATGCTCGAGTCCCCACACTCG
>JBDGRG010000213.1:0-3520 GCA_042218355.1 Bradymonadaceae bacterium | reverse complement strand
CGGGCGACCTGCAGCGCGCCGTCGACAGCGGCCGGGTCGATGCGCCAGTCGGCCTCGGGCCAGTCGAGTTCGTCGAGCCCCCGAAGTTCGGCCGCGGCCCCTTCGGTGTCGAGGCGGGTGACCTCGTCGATGGCCCGGAACGCCGGGCCGTGGAAGAGGGCGTCGGTTCCGTAGACCCGATCGAGGTCGACCGTGGCCCCACCTTCGGCGGGGACTTCCGGTGCGGAGCCGGGCCCGGTTCCCTCCGGCGGTTCCGGCGCCATCTCGACGGTTGCCGTGTAGTGGAGGCTCCCGTCGTTGCCCCGCAGCGAGATCTCGAGCGACGAGGCGCCCGCCCCCTCGCCCTCCGTCGGGTCGGCCGCGATGCGCAGCCGGCGGCCGCCGTCGTCGAAGTCGGGTAGCACGATGCCGTCGTTCACGGAGAGGTCTCGGCAGGCCCGGACGTGGCGACCGGGGTGGGCGGCTTCGGCGATGCGCAGGCACCACTCGGCGGCGAGCACGACCGGGACGACGGGCGTGCCGTCGATCCGATGGTCGTCGAGGAACCCGTGAGAATCGGCGTCGACGTCGACCGTCGAGCGCAGCCGCCCCCCTTGACCGGTGCTCTCGAGCCCGCCGCCGGGAACCGAGCCGGCGATCGCGACCTCCACTTCGTCGGCGGGCGCGCAGTAGAGTTCGTCGACGAACCGCTCGGCGCCGGTCTCGGGGTCGAGCATGTCGACCCCTCGGCGCTCGAAGTGTTCCTCCAGGGCGGGGGTGACCATTCCCCCCTTCCAGGGGCCCCACTCGATCGAGACGACCCGGTCGGAGCCGGTTCGTCCCTGTGCGAGGGTCGCCGCCACCTTGTTCAGGGTCTCGTTCGCCGCGGCGTAGGCGGCCTGGCCGGGGTTTCCGGTCCGCGCGGCGACCGAGGAGAAGAGGCAGACCAGTTCGAGCGGGTCGTCGGAGGTCGCCTCGAGGAGGGATTTCAGCCCCCCGACCTTGGTGTCCAGCACGCGGTCGAACTCCTCGTCGGCGATCTCCCCCAGGGGGGCGTCCTCGAGAACGCCCGCTCCGTGGATAAGGCCGCGGACCTCTCCCCACTCGTCGCGGACGGGGTCGAGGCGTTCGGCCAGTGCGTCGCCGTCCCGGACGTCGACGGAGACGTACGTCGCCTCGGAATCGGTGTCGCGCACCGCCTCCAGCGTCCGCTCGATCTCCCGGCACTTTCGGACCCGGTCGGCGCGCTGGCGGACGTCTCGAGGGGAGGGCGAGCGGCCGTCCGCCTCGGCGGCCTCCATCAGGGCGCGCTCCAGCTCGTCGGCCGCCACTCCGCGGGTCGCATCCGGCTCCTCGGCCAGTTCGGTGCGTCCGAGGAGCACGAACCGCAGGGGGGTCCGCTGGGCGAGTCGTTCGACACAGGTCGCCGTGATGCCCCGGGCGCCGCCCGACACGACCACCACCGAGTCCTCCGCGAGCGGCGGCGTCGGCTCCTCCGCGTCGAGGGGAGCGGGGATGGCCACCGGCGCGACGCGCGTCCCATCCGGGCCGAAGCCGACCTCGGTCTCGGGACCGCCCCGGAGCAGCTCGTCGGCCAGTGTCCCCGCTCGTTCGGACAGCGTACCGTAATTGCGGGAGAGGTCGACGGCCTCGACCGCCGTCTCGGGGAATTCGGCGCCGAGCGTCTTGGCCAGCGCGCCGAGGCCCGCCGACCAGGCGCGGGGGCCGGCTCGGCCGGCCAGTCCGGCGTCTCCCCCGAGATCCTCGACGAGGACCAGCGCGGCCGGTCGGTCGTCGCCCCGGTCTGCGGCGAACGCCCGGACGTCTCGAAAGACGGCGCGCGTCACCTCGAGCCCCTCGGCGGGCTCCTCGATCGGCGACAGGCCGCCCAGGTGAATTAGCGCGTCGGCTCCCTCCGGCACCGAATCCACGAGCTCGGCGGAGACGCCGCGCTCGCGGAGTTGGTCGACGAGTACCTCGTCGAACGAGGTGTCGGTCCGGGTCACGCAGACCTGCTCGGCGTCCCGAAGACCGGGCGTCGCCCACCCGCACGCGGGGGCGTCGGGCGTTCGGACGGCGTATCGGCGGATCCCGGATTCGGCGGCCTCGGGTTCGTCGGCGGCGCGCTCGTCGGTCGGGTCGGCGCCGGAATCGATCTCGTCCGCGCCGGCCGTTCCGCCGAGGACCCGATCCTCGGCGTACTCGACGACCTCCTCGATCGACTGCAGCTCGGCGACCTCCTCGGGGTCGAGGTCGTCGGAGTTCGGCAGCCGCTCCTCCATCTCCGAGAGGATCTCCGCCTGCTTGATCGAATCGACGCCCAGGTCGGACTCGAGGTCCATCCCGGGGTCGAGCATCTCGCGCGGGTATCCCATCTTCTCGGAGATCGTCGACAGCAGTAGCGATTCGACGTCGACGGGCTCGTCGGAGCCGGCCTCCTCCGCCCCTTCGTGCGCCCCGGAGTCCTCGGCGGCGGGGTTGGCCGTCGAACGCTGCCCGCCGGCGTCCTCGAGGTGCTCGTCGATGTAGTCGGCGACCTCCCGCAGCTCGCGCAACTCGGCGAGTTCGTCGTTGTCCAGCTCCGGCAAGGCGGGGACGCGTTCCTGGACCTCCGAGACGATCTCGACCTGTTCGATCGAGTCGATGCCGAGCTCGGATTCGAGGTCCATCTCCAGGTCGAGCATCTCCTCGGGATAACCGGTCACGTCGGCGACGACGTCGAGCAGCAATTCGCCGGCGTCGATCTCCGGATTCTGCTCCGGATTCTCCGCCGCGGGCGCTTCTCCGCTCTCGGCGTCGGTCGCCGACGCCGAGCCGGGGTTGGCCTCCGGTTTGGCGGGCGCGTCCCCGGTCGTCGGCGCCGGGGGGGCGGCGCCGAGTTCGGGCGGCGCCGAGCCGATGGGCGAGGGGGCCTGCGGCGTCTCCGCCGGCGGTTCCGACCGACGTTCGGAGGACGAGTCCGCATCGGAGCGCGGGGCCGGCTCGTGCTCGCGGGCCGACGACGAACCCGGTCGGTCGCGGTCGACGTCGTCGAAGACGTCCTCGCCCGGGTGCTCCCCCTCGATCTCGCCCTCCAGGGCCGCCAGCGACTCGCGCATCGTCTGCAGAAAGGCCTCGTGCGTCTCGGCCATCTGCTCCTGATACGCCCGGTGAGCCTCGACGGTCTGACGCTGCTGTTCGCGGTAGGCCTCGATCCAGTCCTCGGAGGGTCGGGACCCGGCATCGCGGTCTGCGCCGTTCTCCGTAGCCAGAGCATCTTGCTCTGGTGGGGGGTCGTCCCCCCGACGCGAGCTGGAAGCTCGGTCAACGTCGTAGCCAGAGCATCCTTGCTCTGGTGGGTGGTCGTCGCCCCGACGCGAGCTGGAAGCTCGGTCGTTCCCGGTTGCCAGAGCATCTTGCTCTGGTGGATCGGCGCTCCGACGCGAGCTGGAAGCCCGGTCGTTCCCGGTTGCCAGAGCATCTTGCTCTGGTGGATCGGCGCCCCGCCGCGAGCTGGAAGCCCGGTCGTTCCCGGTTGCCAGAGCATCTTGCTCTGGTGGAT
>JBDGRG010000212.1:3965-4183 GCA_042218355.1 Bradymonadaceae bacterium | reverse complement strand
GTCCGGCAGGCGGCGACGCTGATGCAGCAACTGTACGAGGTGTTCACCGAGAAGGACTGTTCGCTGGCGGAGATCAATCCGCTGGTGACGACCAGTGACGGGGACGTCCTCGCGCTGGACGCGAAGATGAACTTCGACGGCAGTGCGCTGTTTCGCCACCCGGACGTCGCGGAACTTCGTGACGAATCCGAGGAGGACCCCGCGGAGCTGGAGGCCAA
>JBDGRG010000212.1:1254-3946 GCA_042218355.1 Bradymonadaceae bacterium | reverse complement strand
TACGTCAATCTCGACGGGAACATCGGCTGCATGGTCAACGGCGCCGGGCTGGCGATGTCGACGATGGACATCATCAAGCACTACGGCGGCGAGCCGGCCAACTTCCTCGACGTCGGGGGCGGCGCCGACGCTGAGACCGTCGCGCACGCCTTCAAGATCATCACGCGGGACCCGCGGGTGCAGGGCATCTTCATCAACATCTTCGGCGGGATCATGAAGTGCGACGTCCTGGCGAACGGCGTCATCGACGCCTTCAAGGAGGTCGGGCTCGAGGTGCCGCTGGTCGTCCGGCTCGCCGGGACGAACGTCGAGAAGGGCAAGGCGATACTCGAGGAGAGTTCGCTCGACATCATCCCGGCCGATTCGATGGCCGAGGGTGCCGAGAAGATCATCGACGTCGTCGGAGCAGACGACTGACGGCCGAGGTCGGCGGGTCGAGCCCGTAGCTCGGCCGCGCCGATGCGAGCTGTCTCTCAGTCCATCCGCGACCGACACGATTCGAGGAGCGAGACGATGAGTATTGTGGTCGACGACGACACGAAGGTCATCGTACAGGGGATCACCGGTTCGGCCGGTGCCTTTCACGCCAAGAAGATGGACGAATACGGCACCGACGTCGTCGGCGGCGTGACGCCCGGCAAGGGCGGCGAGGAGGTCGAGGGCATCCCCGTCTTCGATACCGTCGAAGGGGCGGTCGAGGAGACCGGGGCGAACGCCAGCGTGGTCTACGTGCCGCCGGCCTTCGCCGCGGACGCCATCATGGAGGCGGCCGACGCCGGGGTCGAGCTGGTCATCGGCATCACCGAGGGCATCCCCGTCCAGGACATGATCGAGGTGAAGCAATTCCTGTCGGGCCGCGACACGCGGTTCGTCGGGCCGAACTGCCCGGGTGTCATCACGCCGGGGGCGACCAAACTCGGCATCATGCCCGGAGACATCCACGAGCCGGGCGGCGTCGGGGTGGTCAGCCGGTCGGGGACGCTGACCTACGAGGCGGTCGGCCAGTTGACCGAGCTGGGGATCGGTCAGTCGACCTGCGTCGGCATCGGCGGAGACCCCGTCAATGGGATGGACTTTATCGACGTCCTCGAGCTGTTCGCCGAGGACGACCAGACGGAGGGGGTCGTCCTGATCGGCGAGATCGGCGGGACGGCCGAACAGGAGGCCGCCGAGTGGGTCGCCGAGAACATGGACAAGCCGGTGACGGGATTCATCGCGGGTCAGACCGCACCGCCGGGCAAGCAGATGGGTCACGCCGGGGCGATCATCTCCGGGGGCTCGGGGACCGCCGAGGCCAAGATGAAGGCGCTCGAGGAGGCCGGGCTGTCGGTCACGCCGACGCCGGCCGAGATCGGCTCGACGATGGCCGAGGCGCTCGGGCGGTGAACCAGCACGGAAGAGCGGTGTGCACATCGGCTCGGCGGAAGCCAGAAGCCAGACGCGAGAAGTGAGCCACGAGACGCGAATCATTCGACGAGGACAGAGATACCATGCCTGCCGAACAGACGCTGAGCATCATCAAGCCGGACGCGCTCGAGAAGGACATCATCGGCGAGATCATCGATCGCTTCGAGGATGCGGGCCTGACGCCCGTCGCGATGCGGATGACCCGGCTGTCGGAGCGCGAGGCCGAGTCCTTCTACGCGGTCCACGAGGGCAAGCCCTTCTTCGACGAGCTGATCGAGTTCATGACCCGCGGGCCCGTCATCGTGATGGTTCTCGAGGGCGAGAACGCGATCGAGCGGAACCGGATGATCATGGGAGCGACGGACCCGGAGGAGGCCGAAGAGGGCACCATCCGGTCGGATTTCGCGACCGACGTCGGCGAGAACACGGTGCACGGGTCGGATTCGCCGGCCAACGCGGAGAAGGAGATTCAGTTCTTCTTCAGCGACACGGAGATCTACGACCGCGGCGCCGAGTGATTCGCTGTTCGGCGCTCGTGGACGACTTCGGTTCGAACACCGGGAGAAGGCGATGGACGACGTACTCGTAGTCGGGTCGGTGGCGTTCGATTCGGTCGAGACGCCCTTCGGGTCGGTCGAGGATGCGCTGGGCGGGTCGGCGCTGTATTTCTCGACCTCGGCCAGCTACTTCACCGACGTCTCGCTGGTGGCGGTCGTCGGCGAGGACTACCCCGAGGAGCCGATCGAGGATCTGCGCCGGCGGGGGGTCGACACCGAGGGGCTGGTCCGCGCCGAGGGCGAGACGTTCCGCTGGAAGGGCCGGTACGACTACGGTCTGGACGAGCCGGAGAATCTCGACACGCAGCTCAACGTCTTCGGCGACTTCCACCCCGAGCTGCCCGACGACTACCGGGACAGCGACTACGTCTTCCTGGCGAACATTCATCCGTCGCTTCAGATCGAGGTGCTCGAACAGATCCACGATCCGGAGCTGGTGGCTCTGGATACGATGAACTTCTGGATCGACAGCGAGCTCGAGGAGCTGAAGCGGGCGCTCGGCCGGGTCGACATGCTCGTGATCAACGAGGTCGAGGCGCGCCAACTGGCCGACGAGCCGAACGTCGTCCGCGCCGCCCGAGACATTCAGGAGATGGGTCCCGAGGTCGTCTCCGTGAAGCGGGGCGAGTACGGGGCACTGCAGTTCTATCCCGGCGGGATGTTCTTCGCGCCGGCGTACCCGCTCGAGGAGGTCTACGACCCGACCGGGGCGGGGGACACCTTCGCCG
>JBDGRG010000212.1:0-1244 GCA_042218355.1 Bradymonadaceae bacterium | reverse complement strand
TGCTCGGGTTCCTCGCCCGCAACGGCGCAGTGACCGAGGATCGGCTCCGTCAGGCGACGGTCGTCGGCGGGGTGATGGCCAGTTTCTGCGTCGAGGAGTTCAGTCTGGACGGAATTCGAGAGCTCACCGAGGAACAGATCGCCGACCGGTTCGACAAGTTCGAACAGCTCGTCGACTTCGGCACGCTCGACTTGTTGGGGAATGGGGAATAGGGCGACGGGGAATGGGGAACAGGGAATGGGGAACGGGGGAGCGGCTCGGTTTGCGACGCGTGTCGAGCATCGCGAGCGGGCCGATGCCGGGGGCTCAGACGCAGAGGTCCATCGGAACGACGGAAGGCATCCGCGAACGGCGTCCCGTGCAGGGTAACCATCTGCGGGGCGGCGTGGCCCAGTCAGAATTCGCGGGCACCCAAACGCGCTGCCGCCCCTTCGGGGCTCTCCGGATTGGGATTCGCCGTTCAGCCCCCGGGCTCCAACTCGCTGCGCTCGTCTTCACCCGGGGCTAGGCGCTGTCGCCCCCTTCGGGGGCTCGCACAACCATCGGTCGAGAGATGTTCAGCCCCCGAAGGGGGCGACAGTACGTAGCCGGGGGCGTTAGCCCCCGGGTTCGGAGCGGCGAGGTCCGACATGGGGGAGCCCCGAAGGGGCGATAGCACGGTCGGCGGATCACCGCGTGCTCCCGGGTAGGCAAACCAATGCGGGGGCGGCGTTTCGCTCGGTGAACGAGTCATCAAAAGACGTTCGAGGCAATTTCACTCGATTCCCCATTCCCTATTCCCAATTCCCTATTCCCCGTAGACGGAGGAGACGATGAGTGGCACGAAGATCGAAGTCGACGACGACGGTACGCTCGACGTTCCCAGCGACCCGATCATCCCGTACATCGAGGGTGACGGTACGGGGAAGGACATCTGGCGGGCCGCCAAGCCGGTCTTCGACGCGGCCGTCGAGGCGGCGTACGACGGCGAGCGCACGGTCGAGTGGAAGGAAGTCCTCGCCGGCGAAAAGGCCAAGGAGCAGACCGGAGAATTGCTCCCCGAGGAGACGGTCGAGACGATCCGCGAGCACCGGGTCGCGGCGAAGGGGCCGCTGACGACGCCCGTCGGAGCCGGATTCCGGTCGCTGAACGTCGCGCTCCGGCAGAAGCTCGACCTGTACGCCAACGTCCGGCCGACGTACTACATCGAGGGCGTACCATCTCCGATGAAGAATCCCGAGGAGATGGATATGGTGACCTTCCGG
>JBDGRG010000211.1:0-5990 GCA_042218355.1 Bradymonadaceae bacterium | reverse complement strand
GCTGACGCTCGGACAGAACCGGGAGCACCTCGACCTCTCGTTCGGGGAGGGGGTCGACGATCAGGCGCGCGTCGGTCTCGGGGTCGGGGCGGACGGAGCCGAGCCAATAGAGGAGGGCGAGCATCGGGTTGCCGCGGCTCAACCGGGCGAGTCGGTCGAAGTACGCCCGGCGCGGGTGGCGGGCAGCCTCCGAGGCGGCGATCGGCGCGCGGAGCCGATCGACGACTGTGGCGCGGGAGGGGCGAAAGTCGAGATCGAAGCCGCTGACTCGGTGGCGGGTGGCGACGATCTCCTCGATCGACGCCGCATCGAACGGGCGAATCTCGAAGGCGTGCGTGACGCGGTCGAACAGTGAGATCTGCGTCTCGAGGAACCGGGCCGTGGTCCCGCTCATGAGGACCACCCAGAACACCTGGCCGGAGGTGTGGCCGACCAGGCGCCAGAACCGTCGGCAGAGATCGAGTCCCTCGGGCGAACGGGTAAACAGGCTGGTTCCATCCTCGATGAAGACGACCCGACGGTCGGCGAGGTTGTCGACCATCTCGGCGAGTTCGTCGAGCGTGCGGGCCTGACGCGATCCGCCGACCGGGGTCAGTGCCCGGCAGAGGGCGTCCTCGTCGGGGACGTGCCGGCCCAGACGGATGCTCCGGATCTGATCGGCGTCGAGCCCTCCGCGGCCCTCGAAGACACGTTCGGGGAGGAGGTGTTGGACCAAGGTTCGCTTGCCGATCCCTCGGTCGCCGTACAGCAGCAGCGACGTATCTCCGCCCTCGAACCACTCGTCGGCGACGCTGAGCGCCCGCTCCTCGAGTTCGGGGCGGGAGACGTAGAAGTCGGGGATGTCGACGGGGACGGGGGTGAAGAGCCGCCGATAGATGACCGGCACGTCCGTCTGGAGGTCCGGATCGTGGGTGCGCAATCGCTGACGGATCTCGGGCCGGTCGGCGGTCTGTTCGGATTCGCCGATCGCCGCGCGGAGCTCGCGCGACGTCTGTCGCAGTGTCGGTTCGATTCGGTCCAGGAACCCTCGTGCGCGGCGGCGGACGGGCCCGACCAGACGGTCGAGCCACGACTCGTCGGGCGATGTGCTCAACCCGACGGTCCGTTCGGCGAGACGGTCCGGGAGATGTTCGACGCGGTCGGAGAGAAACGGATGGCTGGCTTCGTGGAGCGCCCGGGTCAGCTCGCGGTCGACCCACCGGCGCAGTTCGAGTTCGTTTCGACCGAATTCCTCGGCGATCTCGGCCACCCGCGAGGCGGCTCGGTCCAGCGCATCGGACGCGGTCTCTTCGCGGGCCCCCTCCTCGACGTCGAGTTCGGTCGGGGCGGTCCGGAGATTGAATTCCAGTATGCGCTCGACGTCTTCGACCGCTTGCAGGGCGCCATGCAGGCTCCGTTCGGCGTGTTCGTTCAGTTCGACGAACCGCAGCGCGGCGTCTCGGATCAGTTCGACCATGTACCAGTGGCGGACTGGAACGGCCACGGTATGGACGTCCTCGGCCGCGCCCTCTCCCTCGAGGCGCTCGGCCAGCAGCGATAGCTCCTCGGGAAACGCCGAGACCCGCGTCTCCAGGCGGTCGAGCAGCGGCTGGGTCATGCGCCCGCGCTCGAGCACGTAGAGCGTCGAATCGAGTCCGGAGCGCGTGCGCTGAAGGAGCGGCTCGAGCTGCTCCTCGTACCACTCGGTCCAGCCGGCTGCGTCGGTTTCGTTCGGAGAGTCGGGCCGCTCCCGACACCGGGCCTCGAGTTCGGAAAGGGGGGTCAGACAGGTTGCACACAGATCCGACTCGAGTGTCTCGGCGACGTCTTTCCGGTAGTCGCGAAACCAGTGGAAGAAGATACTCAGCTGATGGTCCATCACGACCCAGCCCTGATAACCGCGCACGGCGTTCTCCTCGCGGTTCAGCCACCGCCGGATGCGGTCCTCGTCCTCGCGGGCCCGGTCGAAGCGCGTCGATGGGCGAAACTGAAACCCCGGGAGTTCGAGCGTGCCCGCCCGACGGACGCCGTCGAGCAACTCGCCGAATGCGCGCTCGAGACCGGCGGCCACCCGTTCGACCAGGTCGGCGCGGAAATCCGTCCGAGCGGCGTCCCGCTGGCGCCGTTCGCTCTCGAAGGCGTCGAGGAATGCATCCAGGCGATGCCGGCACTGGTCGGCGGCCCATCGCCGGCGTGCCCCGGCTTCGTCGGGGGGTTCGGAGCGGGCGGGGGCGTCCAGCCACTCCGGGATGGGTCGGCGCTGGCGATCGTCGTCCTCGGCGTACGGAAGCGTCTCCGGCGAGGCACTGAGGGGTAACTCCGCGTCGGGCACCTCCGGGAGTGGCGGCGTCTGGTCGTCGGAGTCGGTCTCGCCGACCTCCTCGGCCGCGTGGATCGTGTCGAGCGTCCGTTCGAACAGTGCGTCGACCTCCCGCAGCTGCCGGTCGACATCGAACCAGAAGGCTTCGGACTGGCGCGAACAGGTTTCAACGGCGTCGGCGACGTATCCGGGCAGGGCGAGCACCACGTAGTAGCGCCAAATCCGACCCAGATGGACGCGCCGATGGCCCGGTCCGGCCAGTTCGACCCGCAGGCGTCGCACCGATTTGAGAAGTCGCGTTCCCACGCCATCCGCGGCCTGCGACTGCCAGAGCGATTCGTCCCACGAGACGCGAAAGTGCGTCTCGAATTCGACCATGTCGCGGATGTCGTCGAGGAAGCGGTCGATGGTCCGCGCGCCGACGGGGACGGCGTCGAGCTGCTCGATCCGGTCGACGTGCGGCTGGATCGACTGCCGGAATTGTCGGTGCAGCTGTCGGACGTCCGCCGAGAGAGCCTCGAGGTCGTCGGCGTCGTCCAGGTCCGCCGACTCGAGGGTCGCGTCGAGCTTTTCGACCGTGTTCGCGATCTGGGTGTCGAGCTGATCGGCGAGTCGATCGATCGCTTCCCGATGATCCCGGACGCGCCGGACGAACGCCTCCCGGTAGCGGTCGGTCAACTGGCTGCGCAGGGCGTCGATCGTCTCGGCGAGCTGTTCGTCGGCGAGCTCGAACTCCGGGAGCGGATCGGTGATGTCGATCTCGAATTCGCCCGTCGCCTCGTCCGGTGTCTGATCCTCGCGGTCGGCACCGCCGTCGGTCTCCCCCACGCGGTTGAACGCATACTGCAGGAGCGGCGGGCCGGCGACGATGTGGACCACGACTACCGCCATGATCACTGCCTGGAAGTCCCCCACCCACGGGCCGAACGTCGACGCCTGTTTGGCGAGGAGACTGGCGAGGACGAGGTCGACCCCGCCGCGGGAGAAGAACCCCAGCAGGTAGCGTTGTTTGAGGTCCGTCAGCGGAGCGTCTACCAGCCGAAGAGCCCCGTTGACGGCGGCGTACAGCCCGGCCGTCCGGATCACCGTCAGCAGGGCGGTCAATGCCAGGTAGTCGGGGAGGGCGGTCAGGTCGATCCCCGCCGCCTTCAGCGTAAAGTAGACGACGAAGACCGGCAGGCTGATGTGCTCGAGGGCTTCGATCATGTCGCCGCCGTGCCGGGAGAGATTCTGGACGATGAAGCCGGCGACGATGAAGGCGAGCAGTTTCTCGGCGTGGACCTGGGCGCAGACGTACGAGGTGATGAAGATCGCGCCCACGGTGAAGAAGATCATTTCGCGGGCGACGAAGCGGAAATAGAGGACGAACACCAGACCGGTGAGGGCGCCGATGACCAGTGCCCAGCCGAACTCCATCCCGATCGTCGGCAGTTCGGCGGCGATGGCTGCGAGGTCGAGCCCCCCCGTTTCGATCAGCACCCCACCGAAGGCGTTCGTCAGCAGGTACGAGGCGACGAGTACCAGGTCGGCGACGATGACGACCCCGAGCACCAGTGATGTAAACGAGCCGCGCGAACGGGTCTCCTGGATGATCGCCAGTGTCGCCGCGGGACTCATCGCGTAGGCGAAGACGCCGAACATCGCCGCGCCGGCCACCCGCGTCGAAGCCGGTGTCTGGGCGAGGAAGGGGACGAGATCCGGAACGAAGACGGTGGCTCCGTAGATGACCGCTGCAGTCCCGGGGACGACGGCCAGGAAGGCCAGACCAGCGACGGCGACGATGGTGCCGAACTGGTCTTTCAGCTCGTCGATCTTCAACTCCCCCCCGCCCAGGGTGCCGATCACGCCGACCGCCAGCGTCTCGACGTAGGCGAGTTTATCCGCGTCGGTGATGTCGGCCGGGAGGACGGTCAACTGCCAGTCCGGGGGGACCACCAGGTCGATCAAATGGGGGCCGAACGCGATGCCGGCGAGGATGTAGCCCAGCAGGGCGGGCAGCGAGACGCGTTTGCAGAGCTCGCCGATGGTGAAGGCTGCCAGGAGGACGAATCCGGTGGCGGTGACCAGACCCGGAGAAGCTCCGGTCAGCGCGGACAGCCCCGCCATCATCGCGAAGAGAACGGTGACCGTGATCACCTGCCACACGTCAGTTCTCCTCCCCGCCGGCGGGGCGTCGGTCGTGCGAGTCGGTCGGGCGCGGCGAGACGTCGGCGGCGTCGATCAGCCAGTTGCGGGTGGTGACGTGGGCGAGGATTTCACTGACGACGATCGCCGCGATCAGGCCCCCGTAGAAGCCGGGGACGGCAGAGGGAAAGTCGACGAGCTGGACGGAGTCTCCGGAGAGCATCAGGAAGTCGAGCGCCATGGCGACGCTGAGTGCTCCCGGGGCCAACAACATCCGTCCGACCTGGGGAAGTGTCGCGCCGGCGCCGGAAGTGCCCATCGGGGCGAGCAGTCCGCCGATCCAGCGGCCGGCGAGGCGAAGCAGCAGATACGGTGCCGCCATCGCGTACAGCCATCCCGGCGCGGAGAACTCCAGCTGTGCACCGGCGAAGATGGCCAGCACGATGTAGATCGGGTGTTCGATCGATTCGAGCCGCTCGGAGACGTCGGCGGCGCGCCGGCACGAGTTGGCGAGGACCAGACCGAGCACGAAATTGACGAAGAGCGGCGAGAGATGGAGCCGCGAGGCGAATCCGCTGGAGAAGACGACCATCCCGATCAGCACGGTGAGCGTCTTTTCGTCCGAGAATTCGCGCCGCAGGAAGGCGCCGAAGATCGCCCCGAGCGCGCCCCCGACGACCAGGTGCACCCCCAGCCAGTAGAGCCACTCGATGCCCCCACCCCCGAGCAGATCCGACGGGTTGTAGAAGCAGAAGACCAGTCCGAACGTCACGATGGCCAGCGTCGAGCAGACCCGAGAGACACGTGAGGCGACGCGGGGAGCTCGCCCCTGTGCGTCGAGAAAGGAGACCAGCGATCGGATCGGTTTGTCCGATGCGACCATCCCGATGGCGGCCGCCGTCAGAAAGAGGGGGGCCAGATCGCGGACCGGGCCGGGACCGTACAGCAGGAGGAGGCCGAAGCCCGGGAGGACGGCGATGGCCCCGAACGTGACGGTCGAGATGACCAGGGAGGGGAAGATCGCGGCCTTCAGGTTGCGCATCTGTGACGCCGTCAGACGCAACCCCCACATCAGCCCCAGCGAGCCCGTGCCGAGGACGAGAACGGGGCGGAGCTGATCGAGGACGGAGTCGACGTCCTCGAAGCCCGGGAGCATGTCCGCGATGATGAACTGAAAGATGATCGCCCCGAGGACGACGTACTCGATGCCGGTGACGATGCCGAACCGGTCGGCCACGCGCTCGAGTAAAAGGTGAGTGACGAGGTACGCGAGGCCCACGATCGTGACGAGAAGCAACAGGATCTCCAGCGAGCTGCCGCCGCCAGGACCGGTGGGGAGGTCGCCACCAACGTGGGGGGCGGCGCGGCACTCGCTGCGATGTGGCCGATCGGATCCATGCAATCGGGTGGAGGGTTGAACACGACCCCGTGAGCGTGGTGCGAGCCTAACGTCCGGTTCTGGACTTGTCAGTTAATTGACGGGGGGCGGCCCGAATTCGACGCAACGGCTGGCGCTCGAACCGCGATCATAGACATGGAGGGGTGCTGCGGTGAGCGTCGGGGGGCA
>JBDGRG010000210.1:8103-8514 GCA_042218355.1 Bradymonadaceae bacterium | reverse complement strand
ACAGTTTCGCGGACTACATGAACGCCGAACTGAAGCGGTTTCTGGACTCCTTCGGCTTCGATTACCGCTTCGTCTCGTCGCGCAAACAGTACCGCGGCGGCACGTTCGACGAGGGCCTCGAGAAGCTCGTCGACCACCGGCAGGCCGTCCGCGACGTCATCGTCCCGACGCTTCGCGACTGGCGGAAGCCGCGCTGGAGCGCGTTCTTCCCGATCTGCGAGAACTGCGGGAAGCTCTATACGACCTCCGTCGAGGACGTCGACGCCGGCTCCAAGACGATCGCCTACGAGTGCTCGCGCGAGCCGAAGGGGATGACCAGTTGCGGCCACACCGGCGAGGTCCCGGTCACGGGCGGCCGCGTGAAGGTCGGCTGGAAGATCGACTGGGCGCTGCGGTGGTTCACCTTCGACG
>JBDGRG010000210.1:7070-8093 GCA_042218355.1 Bradymonadaceae bacterium | reverse complement strand
CGAGATGTACGGGAAGGATCTGATCGAATCGTCGGATCTGTCGTCCGAAATCGTGGAGATTCTGGACGGCACGCCCCCGGCCGGCTTCTTCTACGAGATGTTCCTCGACGCTGACGGCAAGAAGATCTCCAAGAGCGTCGGCGCCGGACTGACGATCGACGAATGGCTCGATTACGCGCCGCTCGAGGCACTGGCCTGGTTCATCTTTCAGAACCCCCAGAAGGCACGGAAGTTCCACGCCGGAGTCGTCCCCGACACGGTCGACTCGTGGCTCGAGGACCGCGCCGCCTTCGGCGAGGCCGACGCGGAGCAGACACGTCGAGACAACCCGACGTGGTTCGTCGAACGCGAGAAGATCGAGGCCGGCGAGGGGATCGGCTGGGCGAGCGAGGTGAACTATTCCTTGCTGTTGAACCTCGCCAGCGCGCTGAATACCGAAGACCCGCGGATGGTCTGGAACTACGTCCTCGACTACGACCCGGCCGCCGAGCAGGACGAGGAGCTGATCGACGAACTGCTGGAGGGAGTCTTCGCCTACTACCGCGACCAGATCCTCCCCGACAAGGAGTATCGGGCGCCCTCCGCCGATCTCCGTCCAGCGGTCCTCGAATTCCGCGACTTCCTGGCCGACTACGAGGGCGAGGACGCCGAGACCATCCAGGACCGGGCCTACGAGATCGGCAAGGAGAGCGGGGCGTCGCTGGGCGAGTGGTTCTCCGCGATGTACCGACTACTTCTGGGACAGGACCACGGCCCCCGGCTGGGGAGTCTGGTCGAGGTCTTCGGCGTCGACGCGACCGTCGAGGCGATCGACGAACGACTGCATGGGGAACAGGGAATGGGGAACGGGGAATAGGGGGACGGCGCGGGCGTGGTGACGGGTACGAAGCTCACACTGCCCCGCGAGGCAGGTCGTGCTGTCGTGGCTCGACGGCCGACCGCTCAACGGCCGACCGCCCAACCGCTCGATAGCCGACCGCTCAACCACTCGACGGCTGACGGCTCGACCACTCGACTACTGCC
>JBDGRG010000210.1:2403-7060 GCA_042218355.1 Bradymonadaceae bacterium | reverse complement strand
CGTCCGAGCCGCGATCGCAGTGAAGAGCTTTCAGCGCTGTCGGGGAGCAATGGTTGTGCGGGCGTGGCTCGACTGCTCGACTACTCGACGGCTCGACTGCTGCCGCTGGCCGACCGGCGGGAGGGCCAACCGTGTCGCAGAGGTGGCCCGCAACCCGCGCCGCCCTCCTTCGACCGAGCCTCACCGGGAAGCCCCGAGATGCGGATCGACCCGACAGGAACCTAGACTGGAGTTTTGCGATTTTCGGTCACATCGAGGAAACGACGCGCCCTCGCTGGCAGGGCCTTTTTCGCAAACCCCGGTTGCACCGGGGGTCTCCGAAAATCGCAAAACGGCAATTGGGCAAGTGGGCCATTAGGCGAGTAGGCCTGCACATCGCCATGCGTAGCCCAATAGCCCACTCGCCTACTTGCCTACTTGCCTGACGGCTCGTTCATGCACCAGAGAATCGTGTGGATCGAGACCGTTCCGTCAGCCGATGAAAAGTGCAAAAGTCTAGCCTAGATCCGAGATTCGCCCGTCAGCCCGATCTGCGTCGTATACCCCCGTCGAGGGGCGACCCGTGCCCGCGAGGGAGAAGTGGGGGCGGACGCAGCCGCGGGCCAGCCGCCCAGCGGCCGATCGGCTCACAGCTCCTTCTCGTAGATCCGGTACGTCTTGTAGTGCTCGGCCCCCATGAACTCCATGCCGTCGTTGATCGCGTCGTTGTCCTCGAGCGTCCAGCCGGCCTCGGCCTCCTGATAACCCGCGTCGTAGGCCGTGTTGTGGATGGTCGAGTACAGTAGCACGCTCAGCCCGCCGAGCGCCGTCCCCTGGTGCTCCTCGCGGATCCCGAGCAGGATGCAGCGGAACGACTTCACCTCGTCGAACGTCATCCGGTACAGTAGCTTCGCCCAGCCGGTCGGGAACAGCCGGCCGTCCAAGTCGCGGCAGGCCTCGTGGATGTTCGGCAGCGCGACGGCCATCCCGGCCGGCTCGCCGTCGACCTCCGCGATCAGGCAGAGGTCCGGGTCGAGAATGTATTTGAACTCCTCGGCGACCTGCTCGACTTCGGCCTCGGTCATGGGGACGTAGCCCCAGTTGTCGGACCAGGCGTCGTTGAAGATGTCCATGATCAACCGGACCTCCTGCTCGAGGTGGTCCATGTCGACGCTGCGGATCTCGATCTCGGGCGTCTCCGCCAGATCCTCGGCGATGTACTGCACCCGTTCGGGCATCTCTCCGCGGTCGAACCGCCAGGCGTACAGGTCCTTGGCCTTCTCGTAGCCGGCGCCCTCGACCAGATCGGGATAGTACCGCCGTCCCTGGGGCATCATCACGTAGTTCGGCCACTCGAATCCGTCGACGAGCAACCCGCTCTCCTCGTTGATCGAGAGGCTGAACGGCCCGCGAATCCGCTCCATCCCCTGGGCACGACACCAATCCTCGGCCTTCTGGAGCAGTCCCTCGGCCGCCTCGCGATCGTCCTCGACCTCGAAGAACCCGAAAAATCCGGCCCCGTCGTCGTGGTGTTTCAGATGCTCGCGGTCGACCTGGGCGGAGATCCGACCGACGAGCTCGCCGCCCCGACGCGCGAGGAACAGTTGCGCCTCTCCGTGTTCGAACCACGGGTTGGATCGCGGTGACAGTTGATCCCATCGCATCAGATCCGGCGGAGCCCGGTAGTTCGGCTCGTCGGCGTACAGGTCGTGGGGGAATAGGATGAACCGGTGTTTGTCGAGCAGCCCCTCGACCGGTTGGATCTCCAGCTGACCCGAGGGCTTCGCGTCGTCGCGTCTCTCCATGACCGTCCTCCTGGCTGCTGTCTGCACCGATCGCCTCTCGATTGCGACTACGATCGGCGGCCGGCTCTTTCAACTCGCCCGACCGCACACCGACCCTGCTTGAATTCTCGCAACCGAGTGAGTAGATGAAGTCGCGCCAAGCGAACCGGGCATCCCGATCGGATGACCGGTGGACTCCACACGGAGGTCGACCATGGACCACGACGAGATCGTCGAACTGATCAGCGACGAGCTGGTCGAGCAGCTCGACGGCATCGAGCGGGAGAATCTCGATCCCGAGCTCTCCTTCCGCGAGTACGGGGCCAACAGTCTCGACCTGATCGAGGTCGTCACGTCGGTGATGCGAGACCTGGACATCAAGATCCCACGCTCGGAGCTGGCCGACATCGAGACGATCGACGGGCTGGCCGAGGAATTCGCCCAGCACGTCGACTGAGGTGCGTGCCGCGCCCGCGCGGGCCGGCTCCTCCTTCGTTCTTCGTTCCGAATTCGACGTCTCCGCGCGGGGGTTGACGTGTACGCTCGGCGCAAGCTCGATGAATCACCATTCAGTCACTCGCTCGACTGACGACCGGGACGCCTACCATGCCGGACTACAAGCCGACCGACTTCAGCCTCGCCGATTTCCAGTGGAACGACAATCCCGACGTCCTCTCCCCGCCGGACGACTTCGTCGAATGGCGCCAGCATCCGGAGATCCAGCTCGCCTTCGACCTCTTCGAACAGCCCCTCCACGATGCGCCGGGCTCGCGGACCGTCATGGAGAGCAACGTCGACGGCCAGTCCCGGGAGATGATCAACCTGACGTCGTACAACTACCTCGGGCTGTCGAAGCATCCCGAAGTCGTCGAGGCGACCAAGCGGGCCGCCGACGAGTACGGCATCGGGGCGACCGGATCGGCGATGCTGTCGGGGACGTTCGATCTGCACCGCGAGTTCGCCGAACGACTGGCAGACTTCAAAGACGAGGAAGCCTGCATGCTCTTCTCGAGCGGGCTGGGCGGAAACATGGGAGCGCTGCAGGGGATGCTCCAGAAGGGGGACGTGCTGATCATGGACGAGAAGTGCCACAAGAGCATCGTCGACGGGGCGACGCTGTCGGGGGCGAAGCTCGTCTCCTTCGAGCACAACGACGCCGAGTCACTCGACGCTCAGCTCGAGCGCCAGGACGCCGAACGTCAACTGGTGATCGTCGAGGGGGTCTACTCGATGGACGGGGATCTGGCCGATCTCCCGGCGATCCACGAGGTCTGCGAGGAGCACGACGTTCCGATCTACATCGACGAAGCGCATTCGACGCTGCTGTTCGGTGAGAACGGCCAGGGGGTCGCCGAACACTTCGGGCTCGAGGACGAGATGGGGGTGACCTTCGGCACGCTCAGCAAGGCCTTCGGCGGGGTCGGTGGATTCGTCTGCTCGAACGAGCCATTGATCGAGTATCTCAAATCCTACGCCTCGCCCTTTCAGTTCTCCTGCGCCCTGCCGCCCCCGATCGTCGCCGGCCTGATGAAGTCGCTCGAGGTCGCCACCCGCGACGACTCGCTCCAGGAGGAGCTGTGGGACAACGTCGAGTACTTCCGCAGCAACCTCGAGGAGTTGAACCTGGACCTGGGCGAGTCCGAATCGCAGATCATCCCGATCATCATCGGATCGTCGGGCCAGATGCTCTATCCGATGGCCTTCGAGGCGCAGCAGCGCGGGCTGTTCATTCAGCCGATCGACTTCCCGGCGGTCGACGCCAGCAAGCGCCGGTTCCGGGTCTCGGTCTCGTCGGAGCTGTCGAAGGAGGACATCGACGAGGCGTGCAACATCATCGAGGACGTGATCGCCAAGCCACTCAAGGAGATGCAGGGCTAGCGAGACGCGACTGTACGACCCGAACGACGCAGACGGATCGCTCGAAATCGCGCCACGTTCCTCGATCAGTCCCACCCACCGAGCGAGAAGCGAGACGTCCGGCGAACCGCGAGACGCAACAGTCCCCACCAGGTAGCGAACGTTTTGCGTCTCGCAGCGCCGGCTACCAGAGCAGGAATGCTCTACCTCCGCCCCCGCCCCACACAGCCGCAGTCCCTCGATACCTCGGCCCCTCAGTACCCCGCGAACCACCCGAGCGGAGAAGCTCCGGACACGTCGCAAACCCCCACCCCTGCCTCTCGCATCTGGCGTCTCGCTTCCGACGTCTCGCAACGGCCGTCTCACCCAGCTACCAACTGGGCACGAGACGAGCCCCCAACCCCTCATCCCCCGTCCATCGACGCCGAATCGAGATCGATCATCAGCGACTCGACCGTTTCGTCGGACTGACTGAACCGCCAGACCGCCAGCGCGGCCTCGACGACCAGCCAGATGCCGATCACGAACAGAAGGCTCCCGATCGCCAGCAACAGCCAGTTTTCATCGCTCCAGAACGTCTGGATCTTCGAGGCCATCGCGAACAGCGTCGTCCCGAGCATGGCGACCATCGGGATCCCGGCGACGTACCAGTTCTTGTCCCGCACCAGCAGGTAGAGGCTCACCACCAGCAGCGCGAGACCGGCCATCAGCTGGTTGGTCGTGCCGAAGAGCGTCCAGAGCACGAGCCCGGCGGGCTGGCCGTCGACCTCGTAAAACGCGAAAAACCCGATGGCCGCACCCGCGATCGCCCCGCTGATGTACCGATTCCCCAGTACCCGAACGTCCAGCGTCTCACCGATCTCCTCGATGTTGTAGCGCAGCAGGCGCGTCGCGCTGTCGAGCGAGGTCAGCGCGTAGCTGACGACGACGACGCTGATGAACGACGCCCCCAGTTCACCGGGGATGCCCAGCGAGGTCAGGAACGTGGAGGCGCCGTTGATGAAGACGCTGATCTTGTTGCCCAGCCCCCCTGCGGA
>JBDGRG010000210.1:1788-2393 GCA_042218355.1 Bradymonadaceae bacterium | reverse complement strand
ACTCCCAGCTTCCGTAGTGCGAATGCCAGGCCTCGGAACTGGCGACTCCGGCCGTCGTCGCCAGCACGGCGATCAATCCGAGCAGTGATTCGCCGATCATCCCACCGTACCCGATCGGCCGGGCGTGCGTCTCGCGGTCCAGTTGTTTGGCCGTCGTCCCGCTCGAGACGAGGCTGTGAAAGCCGCTGGCCGCCCCGCAGGCGATGACGATGAATACGAAGGGGAACATCGAGGGGGCCCCCTTCGGATTCGGCTCGACCGCCGGCGCGACGAGAGCCCGCCCAGACCGAGGAACAGCAGCAGCACGTTCAGAAAGTCGCGGGGCTGAAGCAGCAGCCAGACGGGGAGGACACTGGCCAGAAAGGCGTACACCAGCAGGACCGCACTCCACAGATCGACGTGGCCCTCCATCCCGACGTCCGCCCCGAAGAAGACGATGGAGACCCCCTCGAACAGGTTGTTGAAGGGGACGAGCACCGCCTGCGTCTGAGCGGCGTAAATCAGCCCGAGAAAGATGACGAACCCGATCGGAATCGAGATCTTGACGCCGACCTTCCCGCGATAGGTCAACCATCCGATGATCGACGCGACGATCATCAGCCCGA
>JBDGRG010000210.1:0-1778 GCA_042218355.1 Bradymonadaceae bacterium | reverse complement strand
GGCGACTGCTGGCGGGTATCGCGCTCGACGACGACGACGGCCTGCGGGAAGTGGAAGTCGGCGGTCTCGGGGGAGGGGGCCGGGCTGAACAGAAACGCGATGGCCCAGATGAAGACCCCCATCGCCAGCGAGACGAGGAAGAAGATGATGACGTGCATCAGCGTCTTCGCCCGGGCGCCGACGATCCCCTCGGCGACGGCGCCGATGCTCTTACCTCGGGCTCGAATGCTGACGACCAGCGATCCGAAATCGTGGACGCAACCGACCAACAGAGCCCCGAGGACGACCCACGCCATCGCCGGGACCCACCCCCAGATGACGGCCACCGCGGGCCCGAGCATCGGCGCCAATCCGGCGATCGAGGCGTAGTGGTGTCCGAACAGCACGGGCGCCTGCGTCGGGACGTAATCGACTCCGTCGGTCTCCGTGTGGGCCGGGGTCGGATGGTCGTCGTCCAGCTCGAAGACGTGATCGGACAGATAGCTGCTGTAGAACTGGTATCCGAGGACGTATCCGACCAGCGCGATGGCCGTCGCGACTGCTGCGTTCATCGTCTCCACCTGCGCCGTCGAAGCACGTCGAGCGGACTCCTCGTCGCGGCTCCCCGGTCTCCGGGGCCCGGCATCCGAAGCAGCATCTCCCTGATAGGATCACCGACCATCGGGTGCAACTCGTCGAAGCCGGCCGCCGGGCGCGGGGCGATCCACCCCGCTCCGCCCCCCTCCGACGCCGCGTCTCCCCCCGGATTCGCCCGGAAACGCGGCTCCCGGCCCCTGCCGGCCGCCCTCCGCGAGGATCGACAAGCGATCACGACCCGTCGGTCACGACGACTCGGCGGGATGGGTGCGGAGCCCGACACCGCTCCGATCGATCACGCGTGAGCGCACTCAGTATCGGAAGTCTTTTTTTGATTTTCCCGGGAAGACCGCTAACATGGTCTGCTGAATTGTCGGGAATTTGCGTCCCGTCCACGAACGGGATGGCTCGATCGTTCCCACCGTTTCACCGTTGCGCCACCGGGAGACCGCCGTGACCTCTTCGACACGGTTCAAACTGCTCGCCGCCGCGGGCACCGCCGCACTCGTCCTCGCCACCGTCGGCTGTTCGAACGATCCCTTCGCCAAGGCGGAGTGCAGCGAGGACCCCGACGTCCGAGGCTCCAACTACAAGTACGAATGCAAGAACGGCTTCGTCGTCAAGGTCGACGCCGTCGCACCGGACGTCTGCGAGCCCCTGACCGACGAGGAGCAGAGGGAGTTCTGCAAGAAAAAAGGCACCTCGAACGTCATCGACTGCAAAAAACTGACCGCCACGAGCAGTTGCGGGGCCGAACGGACGATCGACTGTCGGAAGTTCATCGACTTCAACTCGAACAAAAAGCACTGCGGACAGTGCGGCAACAGCTGCGAGTTCCCCAACAGTTTCGCCTCGTGCAAGCAGGGGAGCTGTCAGATCACCGCCTGTGAGACCGGGGAGACTGAGTACCGGAATCTCGACGGCAAGGTGGCAAACGGCTGCGAGTGCGAGGTCACGCAGGAGCTGTGTAACGGGAAGAACGACAACTGCGACGATCAGGTCGGACTGCGACGGGTCGGACGACGATCAGTGCAAGAATGGAACGACCGAGTGCAGCCAGGACGGAACCGGCACGATGTGCGGCAGCGAGTCGCCCACCGACGTCAAGGAAGTCTGCGACCAGAAGGACAACGACTGCGACGGCCAGATCGACGAGACCTTCAAGGGGAGAAAGGACAAACCGAACCTCGGGAAGTCCTGTG
>JBDGRG010000021.1:1990-4194 GCA_042218355.1 Bradymonadaceae bacterium | reverse complement strand
TACTTCAAGACGGCGCATGCCGGCTGGGCCACCCGGTCGATCGTCGAGTCGGTCAGCGACAAGGTGCACGTGTACGTCTTTCTGCCGCCGAATTCGGCCGTGCTCGAGGAGCTGGAGTCGTACTTCGACTCACTGACGGGCCCGAAACTCGAGCTCCATCGCGTCGACCAGACCGCCAGACCTCGGCTCGCCCGCGAACTGAGCGTCCGGAGCAACGGCAAGATCGTCTTCTCGACCGAGGAGGTAACCGTCGGCGGCTCTCAATCCGACGAAACCTCGAGCGGGAAGGAAGAGAAACCGGGCGCTCGGATCACCGAGTCGATGCAGATCGCCACCAAACTCGACCAGGCGCGCGAGGATTTGAAGGACCTGGACCAGAAGGTCCAGAAACGGCTTCTGGCCGTCTCCAGCGGCAATCGGGTCGCTTACCTGACGACCGGCCACGGGGAACTGTCGACGGGGCGGGACGCACCTCGCAACCGTCGGCTCCAGGGATTCAAACGCATCCTCGAGGCGATGAGCTTCCGAGTCGACAAACTCGGCGTCGGTCAGGGGCTGGCCGAAGGCGTTCCCGACGACGCCGACCTGGTCGCAATCATCGGCCCCACCGACGAGTTTTTGCCCAGCGAGATCGAAGCGTTGAAGAGCTACCTCGATCGCGGCGGTTCGTTGCTTCTGGCCATGGAGCCACCGAGCTTCCGATCCGGAAAAACGGGCTCCGGCGACAAAAAGCTCCTGACCCCCCTGCTCGACAAACTCGGGGTCTCGTTCGGAGAGGGCGTTCTCGCGGCGGAGAGCGGGACGATTCCGCTCGCACACAACAAGACGGACAAGTTGAACGTCGTGACGAATCGCTTCTCCTCCCACCCGTCCACGGCGACACTCTCCAAGCATGCCACCGCGCTGTTCGTCTTCACGCCGTCGGCCGGCTACTTTGAACTCGACAAAAAATCCGACGGTGAGACCACGACCACCGTTCGGTCACCCTCCGCCGCGTGGGCCGACGTCGACGGAGACTTCAAATACGAGAGCGACGCCGGTGAATCGCGCAAAGACCGTGCGATCGCGGTCGCCGCCAACGGGGAGGACGAGAAGAGCTGGCGAGCACTCGCCACGGCGGATGCGACCCTGTACTCGGACCTGGCGATCGGCAATCGCGGAAACCAGCAATTCGTCTACGACGGCGTCAACTGGCTGATCGGCGCCGAGGCCCTCAGTGGCGGCGTACAGAGTGAAGAGGACGTCAAAATACGGCATACGAAGGAGGGTCAGGCGGTCTGGTTCTACGGCACGGTGTTCGCGGTGCCGCTGTTGCTGCTCGCCGGCGGCGGGCTGCGGATCTGGCGACGTCGGAAGCGTCACGAGCGCGAGGCATAGTGCGTGACCGGCCGACGGACTCGCGGCCCCGACCGCGGCCACCGGATGGTCTGGCCCGACTTGCAGCGACACCATCTGCGCACGGCAATCGACGTTCCTCGTCGTTATTCGCAGTGCAGAGCGACGGATGGGCGAGTTGGCTCGACTGCTCGACCACTCGACGGCTCGACGGCTCGACGGCTGAACCAGAGGTGAAGACACGATGAATCGCTCGGTCGCCATGTACGCGGGGCTACTCGTCGTCGCGCTCGGCGCCTCGTATCTCAGCTGGACCAGCGAGGGCGACGAGGCGGCCTCCGGAAAGACAGTCGTCGCGCGGTTCGACCCCGCCGATATCGAACGGATCGAGTACACCTCCGACGAGGCCGAGCTGACGCTGGACGTCCGGAAGGACGAGCGCGGCCGCTACGTCTGGGTCGAAGAAAAACGGTCGATCCCGGTCGGACCCGGTTCGAAGAAGGGCGAGGGCCCGGAACCCGACGAGACCGGCGGTTCGTCCGCCAGCACGACGGGACCGGACGCCGGAGGCAACCCGGACGCGGGGAGCCCCGACGCGGGGCCCCCCGACGCCGCGACCTCGCCGGGATCGGAACCGGCGACCGAGACCGAGAAAAAGGCCTACAAGGCCAGTGCCGCCGCCGGGGATCTGCTCGATTCGCTCGCCCCCCTCGAGGCGACCCGCCAGCTCGACGTCGCCACCGAAAAACAGAAGAAACGATATGGGCTCGCCGACCCGTCGGAGTCGATGACGACCCATCTGAAGAGCGGCTCGGCTCGGACGTTCCAGATCGGCGACTACGCCTACGGCCGGCGTCACGTCTACATAC
>JBDGRG010000021.1:1112-1922 GCA_042218355.1 Bradymonadaceae bacterium | reverse complement strand
GTCGAGCGCGGCGACCGACGGATCGAAATGGTGCACAAAAACATGGCCGACCGGAGCGCCGCTTACTGGACACTCGCCTCCGGTCCGGACGAAAAAAACTCCTCCGCCTCGTCGTGGCTTCGCAAGCTGTTCCGCCTGCGCATCGACTCCTTTGCCGCCGACCGCAGTCGGGACACGCTGGAGACCGCCTTTACCGCGACCGTTCATCCACGAAGCGGGAAGACGACCAAAATCGAGTTCTTCAAAGGTCCCGCCGAAGAGACGTCCTCCAACGAGAAGTCGGCCAAGGCCTCGCAACCCACCTGGTTCGGGCGCTCGGGTTTCACGCGCGAACTCGTCGAGCTCGCCACCGACCGGGTGTCGACACTCGCATCGGACATCGAGACGCTGAAATCGAAGGGGCAGGGATCGGAATCGTCCGACGGCAGCGAGTAATGACGTAGACCGAGCGTCTGGCTCGTGTCGGGGCGTGTCGCCGGATTCACCAGAGCAGGGACCCTCTGTGACGCGGCGGCGATCCGAAACCCCGCCCGGGCCTCGTCCATCGTACGTCGAGGCGCCGCCGGCGGTCCTCTCCCCCGGCCCGGCGCCGACTCTCGAGCGTGACGACGCCCAACCGCCCCCAGGGGCCCTCCGATGGTCGACGTCGACTCGACCGCCGCACCCGACGACGATCAGACCACTTCCGTCTGGGTTCGCATCGCAGCCTTCGTCGGCGTGCTCGTCGCACTGGCGGTCGTCGCGCGCTTCCTGCCGGTACAGAGTTACGTCCGATCGTTTCTCGAGTGGGTCGACCGTCTCGGCTTCGCC
>JBDGRG010000021.1:0-1102 GCA_042218355.1 Bradymonadaceae bacterium | reverse complement strand
ACGTGGTGGCGACGGTCGGGTTGTTCCCCGGGTCGATCCTGACCCTCGGTGCCGGCTACATCTACGGAGTGGTGTGGGGGACGATTCTGATTTCCGTCGCGAGCACCACCGGGGCGGCCCTGGCCTTCGTGCTGGGGCGCTACGTCGCCCGCGACTGGGTCCGCAGGTTCATCGACCGCTACCCGATGATCCGGGCGCTCGACAGCGCCCTCGAACGCGAGGCCTTCGAGGTCGTCTTCCTGCTCCGACTGGTGCCACTGGTGCCGTTCAACGCGCTGAATTACGCACTCGGCCTGACCAAGATCCCGCTGGGCCGGTACGTCCTCGCGTCGTGGATCGGAATGATTCCGGGGACCATCATGTACAACTACTTCGGCTCGCTGGCGAAGAAGATGACGCAACTGGCTGCCGGTGTATCGACCGACCGCGTACCGGTCTGGGACGTCGCGACGACAGTCCAACAGCTCCTCGCCGGAGACACGAACGGAGGTGTGCTCCAGAACGTCTTCTACTGGCTCGGATTCGTCGCCGCGGTCGGGGTCGCCGTCGTCCTGACCCGGGCGGCGAAGGCCGAACTCGAACGGCTCACGGAACAGGGGGACGGCGACGGCGAGAGCACTCTCCCCCGAGAGAGCGACGTCGAGCCCGGCGAACAGCCCGAACTCGAACCGCGCGACAACGAGCACAACCGGCGGCTCGAAAGGGACGTCTTCCCCCCCGACCGCGTCAATCCCGAGCCCGAGGGGCCGTACAACCTCGTCGCCGTCGGGGGGGGAACCGCAGGACTGGTCGGAGCAGCCGGCGCCGCGGGACTCGGCGCGAAGTCCGCGCTGATCGAGCGACATCTGCTCGGCGGCGACTGTCTGAACTCCGGCTGCGTCCCCTCCAAGGCGCTGATCAGCGCCGCCAACCGCGCGCACGATGTTCGAGAGGCCGACGACTTCGGTGTCCGCGTCGATGGCGAGGTGCGCGTCGACTTCGGCGCCGTGATGGAGCGGATGCGACGGCTGCGAGCCGATATCGGCGAGGAGGACTCGGTCGAGCGGTTCGAGTCGCTGGGCGTCGACGTCTACCAGGGGAACGCGACCTTCGTGAACGAACA
>JBDGRG010000209.1:0-3507 GCA_042218355.1 Bradymonadaceae bacterium | reverse complement strand
TCACCTTCTCTTTCTTCTTCCCCATCGCCCGGCGCAGCAGATCCGCCTCGCCCAGCGAGTAACCCGCCATGATCTGAGCGGTCTGCATGACCTGCTCCTGATAGACCATCACCCCGTAGGTCGGCTCGAGCACCTCCTCGAGCTCCGGGTGCGGGTACTCGACCTCCGCGCGACCGTGCTTGCGGTCGATGTAGTCGTCGACCATCCCGCTACCCAGCGGCCCCGGCCGATACAGCGCGACCGCCGCGACGACGTCCTCGAAGGTCTCCGGGCGCATCCGCTGCAGCAGCCCCTGGAACCCCTCCGACTCGAGCTGGAACACCCCCGTCGTCTCGCCCGAGGAGATCAGCTCGTAGATCCCCTCGTCCTCAAGCGAGATGTCGTCGATGTCGAGCTTCTCCTCGTCCGGACCGCGCTGGTCGTTGACCAACTGCACGGCGGTGTCGATGACCGTCAGCGTCTTGAGGCCGAGGAAGTCGAATTTGACCAGCCCCGCCTCCTCGACCTGCTCCATCGCGTACTGGGTCACCATCTCGCCGTCGTCGCCCCGCTTGATCGGGACCTCCTCCCAGACCGGGTCGTCCGAGATGACGACCCCGGCGGCGTGGATCCCCGCCTGGCGGTTCACGTTCTCCAGGCTCTGGGCGATGTCGAACAGCGCCTCGACCCGCTCGTTCCGGTCGATCAGGTTCCGCAGCTTCGGCTCCTGGGCGAGCGCGTCGTCCAGCGTCGTCCCCGGGTCCTCGGGGATCAGCTTGGCGATCCGGTCGGTCTCCGAGTAGCTGAAGTTCAGCGTCCGACCGACGTCGCGGATCACCGACCGGGCCTTCATCTTCCCGTAGGTGATGATTTGCCCGACGTTGTTCTCCCCGTACTTGTCGGTGACGTAGTCGATCACCTCGCCCCGCCGGTTCATGCAGAAGTCGATGTCGAAGTCCGGCATCGACACCCGCTCGGGATTCAGAAACCGCTCGAACAGCAGGTCGTAGGGCATCGGATCGACGTCCGTGATCCGCATCGCGTACGCCACCAGACTGCCCGCCCCCGACCCCCGACCCGGCCCCACCGGAATGTCCTGGTCCTTCGCCCACTGGATGAAGTCCGCGACGATCAGGAAGTACCCCGGGTAGTCCATCTCCCGGATGATATCGATCTCGTCCTGCAGCCGCTCGCGGTACGCCTCGCGGTCGTAGTCTTTCCCCGCCTCGTCGAACTCCTCGAACCGCGTCTCCAGGTCCGCGTACGCCTTGTGCACGAAGTACTCGTGGATGATCTCGTCCTCGCCGGCTTCCTCGAGGTCCTCCTCCTCGACGAAGTCCGCCGGGACGTCGTACTGGGGCAGGAAGATCTCCCCCAGCGGGATCGGCTCGTCGCAACAGCGTTCTGCAATTTCCAGCGTGTTGTCGCACGCCTGCGGCACGTCGGAGAACAGCTCGCGCATCTCCTCGCCGCTGCGGAAGTGCAGGTCGTCGACCCCGTGCTCCATCAACCGGTCCAGCTCCACCGTCTTGCTGAGCTGGATGCACATCAGGATCGCCTGCGCGCGCGCCTCCTCGCGCTCCAGATAGTGACAGTCGTTCGTCGCCACCAGCGGGATGTCCAGCTCGTCGCTCAGCTCGATCAGCGCCTCCGACGTCGTCTCCGACTCGGGAAACCCGTTGCGCATCAGCTCCAGGTAGTAGTTCCCCTCCCCGAAGGCGTCGCGGTACTTCCGTGCCACCCGCCGCGCCTCGTCGAGGTCCTCCTGCAGGATCGCCTGGTTCACCCGACTCCCCAGGTCCCCCGACAGACAGATCAGCCCCTCGTTGTTCTCGACCAGGTAGTCGAAGTCGATCCGCGGCGTCTCCGTCCGCTCGTGGAACCCCTCCATCCACGCCGCCGAACTGAGCTTCGCGAGGTTGAAGTACCCCTCCCGCGAGGTCGCCAGCAGCGTCAGGTGAAAGCTTTGGGGCGAACTCGCCTCCCGGAAGTCCTCCCCGCCGGTGGTCGCGATCTCCGTCCCGATGATCGGCTTGATCCCCCGGTCGCGCGCCGCCTTCTGAAAGTCGACCGCCCCGTACATGTTGTCGTGGTCGGTCATCGCCACCGCCGGCATCCCCAACCGGTCGACCTTCTCCATCAAGTCCGGAATCTTGATGGCCCCGTCGAGCAGGCTGTACTGCGTGTGCGTGTGCAGGTGGACGAAATCACTCATCGGATCGGAAAAGTCGTCAAGTCGTCGAGTGGTCGAGTAGTCGAGCTACAATCGCACAACCCTCGGCGCGCGGAACTCCTCGGGTCATCGAATCCGCCCCGGGCCGACGCCGATTCAAACCCTCACCGCCACTCCCCCGATCCCGGCCGTCGGCGCTCCCCCCTCCGGTACGTCACCCCCGGCCGGCGGTCCTTCAGGGCCGCCGGATGGTTACAGACCGAGGTGCAGGCGGCGGTTTCAACCCCGTGGAAAACGAAGGGTTGGCCACCCGATGTTGGGACTCGTCGCCCCCGCGGCCTCGCGCCCCGGGGACCCCGGGCTTCCGCGGAGACGGCGGTGCCACGTTGAACCGCCACCGACCGTGGTTAACTTGGGCGCGTCGAACCGGCGAGCACTTCTCGAATAAAACCTTTCCGACAGGAGGACTCACATGTCGAAACTGCAGAGCATTCTCGTCACGGGAACAACCGGCAATCAGGGCGGGGCGGTCGTCGACGCGCTCCTCGAGGCCGACCTGGACGTCGAGATCGGCGGACTCACCCGCGACGCGTCCAGCGACCGCGCTCGGGCGCTGGCCGACCAGGGCGTCGAGATGGTCGAGGGCGATCTGGAGGACCCCTCGTCGCTCGAGCGCGCACTCGACGGGTACGAGGGCATCTTCGGCGTCACCAACTTCTGGGACGTCGGATACGATCGACAGGTCGAGCAGGGCTGCAATCTCGTCGACGCCGCCTTCGAGACCGACAGCCGCTTCTTCGTCTTCAGCGGCGTCGGCAGTCACCACGAGAACACGGGCATCCCGCACTTCGACTCGTCGTGGGAGATCGACCAGCATCTCCAGGGCTCGGGCCTCGACAACACCGTCCTCGAGCCGGTCTTCTTCTTCCAGAACTTCGAGCCCTCGGCCGAGGACATCCTCGGCGGGACGCTCGCCCAGCCGCTGGCGGAGGGCGTCTCGCTGCAGATGATCGACGTCCGCGACGTCGGCCGCGCCGCCGAGCGCGTCTTCGCCAATCCGGGCGACTTCGAGGGACAGCGCCTGGAGCTGGCCGGCGACGAGGCCACGCTGGAGGAGATGGCCGAGACCTTCTCCGAGGTCACCGGCGTCGAGGTCGCCCCCTACCACGTCTCCATCGAGGAGGCCCGCGAGCAGTTCGGCGACGAGTTCGCCGACATGTTCGAGTGGTTCAACGAGGCGGGCTACAGCGCCGACATCGACCGGCTGGAGCAGACCTTCGGGCTCGAGTTCAACACGCTCGAGACCTATCTGCACGAGCAGGGCTGGGGATCCGATTACAGCCCCGACGAGATGC
>JBDGRG010000208.1:15184-15790 GCA_042218355.1 Bradymonadaceae bacterium | reverse complement strand
CCTCCTCGGAGTAGGCGAGCAGTTGCATCTCGCGCCGGTCGTCGCGGTTCGGGTCGTCGTCGAGCCAGTACGGCCCGGGCGCCGCGTCGCCGAAGAGCTTCCCGAGCAGACAGTGGGCGAGGTAGTTGTTGTCGGTCTTCCGCAGCGGCAGGCTCAGCATGCGCCCGACCTCGACGAGCTTCCGCCCGTCGATCCAGGTCTGGAGCATGTGGAACGGCTCGTCTCCCTCGGCGTCACTCATCGGTCTCCTCCGTGACATCGACTTCGAGCGTGCCCTCGGCAATCCATCGCTCGCCGACGTGGATCTGGTTCGCCCAGTCCCGTCGGTCGGTGACGGGCTTGGCGAGGTCACCCTCCTCCGCGCCCGGCTCGACCGGCCACCAGGACCGGCAGCGAGCGGTGTCGCCATCGACCTCCTCCACCACCCGGTCGGCGAGCGGGGCTCGCTCCAGCGCGTCGGGCAGCGAAGCCGCCTCGATCCGGTCCAGCAGCAACGGCGCCGCCGGCAGGCAGGTCTTGCGGCCGATGAACAGCGGGCGCTCGGGACGAACCAGCGCCTCCTTGATCTCGTCAGCAGGAAGGCCGTCAACGTGCAGCGTAACGGTG
>JBDGRG010000208.1:14655-15174 GCA_042218355.1 Bradymonadaceae bacterium | reverse complement strand
TCGGGCATCTCGAGTGCGCCGGCGACGTCGCCCAGCGTCGGGGAGGCATCCGACGGCTTCAGCGTCAGCGCCACCGTGTGGATGGCATCGGCCCAGTAGTCGCGCCGGCGGATGTGCGTGCCGCCGCCCGACGCCCCGCCGCGCTCCTCCAGCTTCCCGTCCGTCGTCCACGCCCGCGAGTCGTCCATGAAGTCCTGCCCGAGGTCGACGGTCTGGTAGTCCTCGATCCGCTCGCCGCGCCGATCCTGGCGCGAAGCGTGTCGGATCCGCGACTGCAACCGCTCGAGCCGGTCGAATTCGCGATGTTCGAATCCCAGCGCGTTGCCGATCATCCCGGTCATCATCGACAGCGCAGGATAGGGGCGAATCTCCCCTCGATTGTCGACGATCGCGCCGCCGAAGCTCATCAGTGGCGCATCGAATCGAATCAGCAGCACCTCCATCGGTCACCCCCTCACCTTGTCGGCGGCCCACTCGGCGACCTCGGGGACGGTGTCGGTCGACTCGACGCCGGCGGCG
>JBDGRG010000208.1:11149-14645 GCA_042218355.1 Bradymonadaceae bacterium | reverse complement strand
ACCCGCCGAGCTGCTCGTAGGTCTTCTGCAGCAGCTCGCCGTCCTTCGGCACGGGCTCCTGAAAGGCATTGGCCAGCGTGCGCGGCTGAGAGCTGCCCGCCTCGGCCAGCAGACACTGCGCGTAGGAGTACGGCGCGGTCGACCCCAGCTTCGCGCCCGGCGAGACGGTGGTGATCAGTTTGACGAACCGGTCGACGACTTCGGCGGCCAGCTCGCGGTTCGCCTCGTTCCACTCCTCGCGGGGGCAGCCCTCGATGTTGGAGACCAACAGCGGCACGTCGACGACGACGTAGCTGTAGAACAGGCCGCTGGTCAGCTCGGAGCTGTTGAGGTGACCGCCCCCCTGTTCCTCGGTCTCGGCCTGTTTGATCTCGTCGATCGCCGTGAAGTAGTCGCTCTCGGCCTCCTCCTCGTGGACGGTCAGCGCGTGCGAGACGTGGACCGCCGCGTCGCCCCGCGCGAGGACGTCGGAGGTCGCCATCCGGCCGAACATCGCCGCGTCGAGTCCGGCGGCCAGCCGCATGCCCTCGAGATTCTTCTTCAGCTCCCGTTTGTCGAAGTCGCGGATCTCGTCGGCGATGTCCTGCAGTTGGTCGTTGGTCCACTCCTCGGAGGGCTGTTCGACGAGCTCGCCGAATTCGTCGATCACCGCCTCGATGCGCTGCGCAGCCAACTCGCGGATGTAGCGAAGCTCGGGCTCGCCGAAGATCGTCACCTGGTTGGTCTCGAGCGGGTCCTCGTCCTCGTCGGGCTGGAGAATCGACTTGACGTCGGTCTTGGTGACCTTGTCGCCCTCCAGCAGCCGGACCTGCAGGGCGAGCGTCGCCCCGCGGACCAGCGGCTCCGGGTAGCCCTCGTCGACCAGCGGGTCGGCGACCTTGCGATTGAACGTCCGCCGCGAGCGGATCGACCGGCCGACGTCGAGGTCGTACAGCGCGTTCTCGCCGTCGTGGTTGCGCCAGTGGTACTTCAGGCACTGCGACGAGACTCGCGTGCGGGTCGCACCGCCGAAGGGGAGTCGCTTGGCGAACCCGGCGTCGTCGCGGTTCAGCAAGGTGCCGGGATAGGACGTCAGCGTGTGGAACTGCAGAAAGAGCGAATCACTCATCGCGGTCTCCTCCTCGAGGGGTTGCGGAACATGAAGCGTCGCTCGCGTCGGTGGCTCGGAGTCACTCGGCGGCCTCCTGATTTTCCTGGCGGTACAGCGCGCTGTAGTAGTCGCGGGCGACGTCGCGTCGGTACTCCTCGGCGTACTCGCCGGTCTGGCTGAAGACGATCTTCCCGACGTCGGTCCAGTCGGCGGCCTCCTCCTTGGACGACAGATACTGGGCCATCCGGCGGACCTCCTCGATCAGCCGCTCGCCGTCGGCGCGCATCAGCCGGACGAACCGCAACTCGGACCAGCCCGCCTCGGCCAGCGCGCTCCCGAGAGGTCGGTCGAATTCGTGGAGCCCCGTCGTCATCGCCATCCCCATCAGCAGCGCCGCCCAGCGGGTCTCGCGCTCGTCCTCCGACAGCCAGTACGGCGTCTCGCGCAGGTCGAGATCCTCCATCACCTTCCACAGTGCCGGCGTGTACGGCTCCTCGGGCGAGATCCGCCGCAGCTCGGCGACGTCGCCCGCGCCGTATCCGTCGGACTCGAGCCGACGCGCCACCGTGCCGACGGCACTGCGCAGTTCGCCGAGGAAACTCTCGTCACTGTCGGGCTCGCTCATCGGACTCCTCCCGTGGGGTCGAGGACTCGTCGGTATCGAAGGTCTCCGAGGCGTACTCGGGCAGTTGCTCCCGGACGGCGGCCCAGAACCGGGACTTCGCGGCGCTGATCGCCCGGTAGCGGAGGATCGAGGGCATCGGGCAGCTCCCGATCGCCCGCTCGAGTTCCTGCTCGGCGAGCTCGAAGAGCGTCTCCTGCCAGTCGAGCGTCGCCTCCTCGTCGGACATCCCCTCGTCGAACGACCGCCACAATTCCTCGAAGAAGATCTCGTCGACGGCGTCGTCGAAGTGGTCGATCCAGTGGGAGACGTCGTCGTAGTCGACGTCGCGGTCCTGGCCGGCCTGGAGCAGCGCGGCGAGCGAGGGGTAGAGGACGTTTCGCTCGACGGCGTCGGTCGTCGCGATCCGCTCCTTTGCCCGGCGGCCGAGCTGCTCGCGCTGCGTCTCACCCGCGGCGAAGAGCCGTGAGACGTTCTCGCTGACCGGCACGCGGCGGCGGTGCAGACCCTCCGTCTCGCCCTGGCCGCGGACGAGCGTCGCCGCCAGCAGATAGCCGCCCTCGGACTCGGGGCCGCGGAATTCGAGCGCCGGCGGACGCTCGAACTCCTCGTCGAAGAGGATGTCGTAGAGGCGCTCGTAGTGGAATCCGCTCCCGCTGACGGTCAGCGCCTTGGGCCCCGTCTCGTCGATCGGCGTCCAGGGGTCGCCGGTGACGCCGTCTCGGTCGCGCACCCCGTCGATGCGGTAGTCCTTGGTGTTGGTGCGCCAGCACTGGAGTTCGCCGTCGTCGCCCTCGCGAAACCGCAGCCGGCGACAGATCTCGACGAAGTAGGGGTCGCAGTCGCGCAGCGGAATCCGGTCGTCCTTGGAGCCATCCCACGGCTCGATCCAGAGCAGCGCGTGGCCGTCGCCGTCGTACCGATCGGCGGTCGACTCGTCGCGTTCGTCCAGAAGGACGCGGACGTCGCGGCGAAACCGCGAGCCCCAGTCGAGATCGGGCGTCACTCCCAGGAGCGGTCGGTTGCCGAACCCGCCGTTCATCCGGGCGATGCCGTAGTTCCCCCGGCCCAGAAACCCCTCGAGCGTCTGCAGCGTCACCAGCGCGTAGATCCAGTGCTCGGGATCGGGCCGGCGGATGCGGTGGCGTTTGAGGTCGTGGTTCTTGGCCGTGATCAGCATGTCGAGGTCGTCGGGCGTCTCGATGTCGAGGTCGAAGCCGGCCTCCTCGAGCGCCCCCTCCGGCACCGGGGGCTGGAAGAACGCCGGCTGCTCGACGTCCTCGACGATCAGGCACCACGGTTCCTCGCCGCCCCCGCCCAGCGCGAGGAGCAGCTCGCGCCACGCCTCCGGGGTCTCGGGCAGATCGCCGCCGCCCTCCCGCGCGACCGCCATCGCAGCCGTCTGCACCAGAAAGCTGTACCAAGCCTGTTTCTGGTGGGCCTGCAGTGCCTCGAAGGACCCGATCGTCCCCGTCGACAGCTCGGCGAGGATCTGGGGCAGGGTCGCCTGCGCCGAGGTGCCATCCGCGCGACCGACCGAAAACAGCGGGTCCGACAGAACCGAATACGCGGTGGAACTCATCGCGCCCTCTCCCGTTGTCGAGATTGTTCGACCACGCTCCTTCCCTACCGAGAAATCTCCGAGATCCCAAGCCGATCGTACCGATACCGTCTGCCGCCGAACCGAAAGCTCAGCTCGCCCCCTTCGGCGCCGACCGCGTCGGGCTCGGTCTCGTCGTCGACCTCCTCGCCGACCATCCACTCGGGGAGGCCGACCTCGTCGA
>JBDGRG010000208.1:6313-11139 GCA_042218355.1 Bradymonadaceae bacterium | reverse complement strand
CCTCGCCCGGCGCGGCCACGGTCGAGTCGATCGACGACGGGCTCGTCGAACTCCACCTGATAGTCGTCGGCGCCCAGACGGGTCTTCACCTGCTCCTCGAGTTCGCCGTAGCCTTTGAACTCGTTCTTCGCGTCGGCGAAGGGCTTTTCGAAGTCGATCATCCACCTGTCGCCCTTGAAGCGATCGGCGAGTCGCTCGCCCAGCAGCGTCTCCTCGTGGTTCGACCAGGCCTCGCCCCTCTCGTCGGCGATCGCGGCGAGCCGATCGGGGTGGGTTCCCTCCTCGACCAGCCGGCGGTTCATCTCGGGGATGGTCCAGACGTCCTCGTCCTCGACCAGCCGCCAGCAGGCCTCCAGCGCCCGGAGATCGGGGTAGACCGAACCGACCCCGTGGTCGGCCGAGGCGTGTCCCCCCGACTGGATCGACCCGCCCAGGTCGCGCTCGTCCGGGACCAGCACGACGGTCCGGGCGGTCTCGAAGCACTCCGGACGCGGCCGATCGTCGTGTCGGTGCAGCCGGCCGATCCGCTGCAGCAGGACGTCGACCGGCGCCAAATCGGTCAGCAGCAAGTCGGCGTCCAAATCAAGGGATTGTTCGACCGTCTGTGTGGCGACCGCGACGACGCCGCTTCCGGTCCGCGTCTCGTCCGGGTCTCCTCCGAAGACCGCCTCGATCCGGTCGTCGAGCCGCTCGCGATCGTCGGGGGCGAACCGCGAGTGGTGAGGCGCAGGGACGCCGCCGACCGAAAACAGCAGCTCGTCCGGGGCGACAGCCTCGACCGCGCGCTGGGTCTCCCGGCAGCCGGCGACGGTGTTGCGGATCACCAATACGCGGGCGCCCTGCTGGGCGGCCTCGACTGCGCGCTCGGCGACCGACTCGGGTTCGTCGGCGACCGGCTCGTCCGTGACCCGTACCTCCTTGGAGTAGTCCGAGGAGGCGGCGTGGTGTTCCCGCGGATCGGTCCGGTCGGCGGAGACGTGCGTCAGGAGGGGGTAGTCGGCCCCGGCCGCCTCGTCGACGGAGGGTGGATCGGCCTCGCCGGTCGCGAAACGCGTGCGGGCGGCGCTGCCGAGCGTCGCGGACATCAGGAAGGCGTGGCCCCCCGCGGCGAGTTGCTGGTCGAGCACCGACTCGAGCAGGCGGGTCATGTAGGCGTCGGAGGCGTGGACCTCGTCGACGACCAGCAGGTGGCGCAGCAGCGCGCCGCTCCGCAGGTGGGCGTGGCTCGCCCGCAGCGTCGACAGGTAGACCTGGTCGATCGTCCCGACCGCCACCGTCCCGGCGAGGTAACGCTTGGATTGTTCGGCTGCCCAGCGACGGGCGCGCCGTTCGGCGTCGGGCTCGTCGTCCCACCGGACGTCGAAGTCGGGCAGGCGGGTCGCCTCGGCATCGCCCGCCCGGATGTAGCCCGGAACCGCCTGCACCACCGGCGGCGGATCGTCGAACGCCCGGCGGACGGCATCCTGCACCCGACCGTGCAACTCGGTCGCCGCCGACCGCGTCGGGAGGGCGAAGTACATGCCGTCGACCTCGCCGGCGTGGAAGAGCCGGAAGAACCGCGCGACGGCGGCCTCGGTCTTGCCGCTGCCGGTGTCGGACTCGAGGATCGTGAGACTCCCCTCGGGATGGACCTCGAGGTCGGCCGTCGCCCGCTGGATCTCGTGGGGCTGGTCGATGAAGGGAAAGGCGTCGAAACCGGGCGGGTCGTCCCCGGCCGCCCGTCGGGTCGGCGTCGGATTCAGACCCAGCGTGCGACAGGCCCTGGCGGCGCTGTCGGGGGCCGACTCCGTCCGATCCTCCCCCTCGTCGCGGAATTCGAAGAAGGTCCGGTCGGAGGCGAGCCAGTCGGCGAGCGTCAGCACCCCGTTGTAGGCGTGCTGGAAGCGGGGGGCGGCGGTCAGCGGCGGGGCCTCGCCCTCGAAGGCGGCGGGGAACCACTCCTCGACCCGTTCGCGCAGGTCGGCCAGGGCGTCGAGGGGATCGCGTCGGTCGTCGGCCTCCCAGAGTGCTCGGCGGAACCCCGGCTTCGGTGCGACCGGCCGTCCGTGGTGCCCGAAGGTCGCCAGCAGCATCTGCACGAAGGCCTCCTCGTCATCGCCGAACCAACCGAACATGTCGCCGAGGCCGAGGGGCTCGCGCATCATCGCCTGCGCGTCGGGTCCCGCCTTCATGAAGTCGACCAGCGGCTGGACGTGACCGGCGCGGTCCCCCGGCTCGTCGTCGGCCCGATTCTGGAACCCGTGGTTGACCTTGCCGGCGTCGTGCAGCGCGGCGAGCGCCGACAGTCGCGCGACCTGGACCTCGGTCAGCGGCTCGCCCTGGAGTAGCTCCCCGAGCCGCCGGTCGAGGACCGACTCCCGCACCAGCGTCGAAAACGTCTGCGCGACGTCGAGCGAGTGCGCGGTCAGTGGGTGCCAGGCCTCGACATCCCCGTCTTCACTTAGCTCGAGCTTCGCCCAGAAACCGGTCGGTTTTCCCTCCATCGTCTCCTCGCTGCTCGTCGAACCGCAAAGACGCGAAGACTTGAACCGCAAAGACGCCAAAAGGTCGGCCACGAAGGCGCGAAAACTTGAACCGCGAAGACGCAAAGGCACCAAAAAGGTCGGCCACGAAGACGCGAAGACTCGAAAACCGTGGCGGCTACCGAGCCCGGAGCGACTCGACCTCGACCGCAAATACGCGACGGCGCGACCGCTCGAACCGCGAAGACGCAAAGGCGCCAAAAAGGTCAGCCACGAAGACGCGAAGGCACGAAGACTCGAAAACCGAACTGCCGAGACAGCAGGCGCGCCGACCTCAACCGGTACCACGCAACCGAGCAATGATTTTGGCCACGAAGGCGCGAAGATTCGATAACCCCGGCAGCTACCGAGCCCTGAGCGCCTCGACCTCGACCGCAAAAACGCGAAGGCGAAAAAGCCTAGGCCACGAAGACGCGAAGGCACGAAGTTTCAAAAACCACTCGACTCGGGAGAAGAACAGAGCGCAAAGCGTAAGAACGTGCAGATCAGTCCGTTCCGTATGGACGTATGCCTCCTCAGTCGTCCTCGCGCGCGCCGAGACGGTCAGGTGCCGCGCAGCTCGAATCGTTTCAGTCCCGCGTCGCCGAGCGTCTCCAGCCCGGCGCGTTCGACCAGGCACCAGAACAATCGGCGGGTCACCTCGGTGTCCGCAATCGCCCGATGAAACTCTCCGGCCGGCTCCAGGTCGAAGGCCTCGGCGAGCATCTCGAGCTCGAACCCATCCGCGAGTGAATCCGCGTGCTCGCGAGCCATGCCGAGCGTGTCGAGATAGCGAGCGGTCGGTGCCTCGACATCCAGCCGTTTCGCTCGGTCGGCGACGAACTGGAGGTCGAAGGTGACGTTGTGGCCGACGACGACCACACCGTCGAACCGCTCCACGAGTCGTCGCACCAAGCTGGCGGGATTTGCCCCGTCCGAGTCGCACCGCCAGTGCAGACGCACTCCACCCGCGTCGCGGACGGCGGCCTCCTCGATCGTCGCCCCCTTGTCGACGTGCAGCCCGGTGGTCTCCAGATCGAAGTAGACGAGCGGTGTTCCGCGGATCGCGTGCTCCGGCCCCGGCGGCCGATGCTCTGTCCCGATTCGCTCCACCCCACCTCTCCCGCACAGAGATTCGCACTCCACACGCACCGAACGCTCGGCCCGCGAGGAGGCGGCTCGTCGAACATTCCCCCCGGCCCGTAAGTTGGGCCATTCACCCCGAGGTTACCGCGGCCGATCGACCGGTCGCAAGTAGTTTACCGGCCGATTCCGCCTCTCAATTCACTTATTTCGATCGATCACTTGCGGGTACCACCGTACGGAGAGGTACCCGTACGGAGAGGTACCAGGGTACTGAGGGATCGAGGTACTGAGGGATCGGAGGGACCGCGACCGGATCAGGGGTTCCGAAGGGTGGGGAGGACGCGTCGCAAGAGGCGAGACGCGAGATGCTAGACGCGAGAGGCCGGCTGCGGGGGCCTGCCGCGGAACCAGTGCTTCCAGGCTCTGGTGCTCCGTGGAGGTACCGAGGTAGTGAGGTACTGAGGTATCGGGGTACTGAGGTATCGTCGGGCCTGCGACGCGGTCAGCCGTTCCGAACCCCCGCGCTGTGCGTCGCAAGAGGCGAGACGCTAGACGCCAGAAGCCTTTCACTCTGAGTCCTCTGGGCCCTCTGCGGTTCGCTTGTCTGTGCCCTCTGCGGTTCGGTTGTCCGCGTCCTCTGCGGTTAGATCGGGGCGGCGGTTCAGCGTGCGGCGGCGGCTCTGTTCGCGGCGCCATTCCGCGATGCGGCCGTGGTCGCCGCTGAGCAGCACCTCCGGGACCTCCCGCCCCCGGAACGACCGCGGCCGGGTGTACTGCGGATACTCGAGCCGACCGTCGGCGAACGACTCCTCGTCGAGCGACGCCTCGTTGCCGAGCACGCCGGGCACCAGCCGTGCGACCGCCTCCAGCACGGCCATCGCTGCGGTCTCCCCGCCCGAGAGCACGAAGTCGCCCAGCGAGATCTCTCGGTCGATCCATCCCTCGCGGACGCGCTCGTCGACTCCCTCGTAGCGGCCGCAGACCAGGATCATGCCCGACTCCTCCGACAGCTCCCGGGCCGTCGACTGTTCGAACGGTTCGCCCTGGGGGGTCAGCAGGATTCGGGGCGCGTCGGGACGGTCCTCTCGGGCGTATTCGATCGCGCGGACCAGCGGACCGGGTTTCATGACCATCCCGGCCCCGCCCCCGTAGGGGGAATCGTCCGTCGTTCGGTGGGCATCCGCGGCGAAGTCGCGGATGTCGATCACCTCGACCGACAGCGCGGAGTCCTCGGATCGA
>JBDGRG010000208.1:3626-6303 GCA_042218355.1 Bradymonadaceae bacterium | reverse complement strand
CAGGAGACTCGTCTGCAGCGGACTGCGGAAGAACTGCGGCAGGAGCGTCAGGATCGCGATGTCGAGTGTCTCGTCCACGGCGCGGCCTTCGGTGGACGGAGGATGGAAGGAAGGTGCAACACGTGCGCGGTGAGTGAATCAAAACCGGGGGACGGCTTCATTCCGTCCTGCACACGAGCGGCTCCTGCGGCCTCGTGCCGCAAAGAGGAAAGATCAGCAAACCAAAAGCGAGTAACAAAAGGGTCCCCACCGCGCTGGAAGCGCGGTCAACGCGCCGGCGCAGTCCATAGCACCCTCCGCGTACCACGGTGTCAGAACAGACGCGTCCGAACAGACTCGGCGTCAATCTCCACCGTCCGCGAACGGATCCTCGCCGTCGGGGGCCCACCGCTCGGGCGGGGCGATGCGGACGCACTCCCCCTCGGGATCGATCTCCTCGATCACGCCCTCGACCATCGGCACGAAGACCTCTTCGTCCGCGTCGGTCAGCACCACCATCACGTCGTTCGCGCCGGTGGCGAAGAAGCCACCGACCTCGCCGACGGGATCGTCGGATCGCCCGGCGACGACGTCGCTCCCCTCCAGCTCGTACTGGTAGAATTCCGGTTCGTCGACCTCCGGGAGTTCGTCGGCGGCGACGTAGACCTCGCGGTTGACGTACCGCTCGGCATCGTTCCGGTCGTCGACCGACTCGAACGAGGCGATCCCGAACTCCGGGGTCGGTCGAACCTCCTCGACGACCAGCGGCTCGGGTTCGTCGCGCGACTCGACGTACAGCCGCGAGCCGGGCTCGAAGATCGGCGAGTCGAGGGCGTCGGCGAACAACCTCAACTCCCCGTCGATCCCGTGCGCTCGACCGAACTGGCCGACGGGAACGAGTTCCGGCTCCGACATGGAGTGGTCAGTCCTAAGTCTTCAGTCGACAGTCTTCAGGCGCGGCTCGACGGCAGAAAGTCGTCAGTCTACGGTCCTCGGACGTGAGTCGTAAGTCGGAGAGGCAGGGCTTCCGACGGTTGCGAGAGGCTCGGGTTTCGACCCCCAACCCGTCGGGAGAAACCTGACGACTGAAGACTGCAGACTGGAGACTTGCGAAGGTCAGTCGACGATGTCCAGTTTGATGCGCTCGGGGCGATCGAACCGCGAGGCGGTCAGGACGTTGCGCATCGAGCGAGCGACGCGTCCGTGGCGGCCGATGATGCGTCCTCGGTGTTCGGAGGGGACCCGTACGTCGATCCGGAGTTCGCCGTCGGCGACCTCCGTCTCGAGGTCGATGTCGACCTCCTCTCCGATGATCGAGGAAACCATGAACCGAACGAGTTCGAGGATCTCGTCGTCGTTCGACTGGTCGGCCATCGTGGTCCTCCCGCCGTGTCGTTTCGCTCGCGCCCGGTGACCGGAGGAACGGGCGCTCAGTCGCTATCCTCGGTCTTCTCTTCGCCGGCCTCCTCGTCGGCGTCGGCGTCGCTCTGGTCGGAGGTCTCTTCGGCTTCGTCGGTCGAGGCTTCCCCGTCGTCGTCCGAAGACTCGTCGGTGGCGTCGGCCCCCTCGTCCTCCTGGACCTCGTCCTCGGCCGCGGCTTCTCCGGCCTCTCCATCGGCCTCGTCGGAGGCGGTCTCGTCCCCGCTGGCCTCGGCGCTCTCCTCGTCTTCGCCGCCCTCGTCCTCCTCGGACGTATCGGGGGTGGCCTCCTCGGCCAGCTCACGGCGGCGCTCCTCGAGCTCCTGCTCGCGCTGTTCGCGCCGCTGCTCGAGAAAGGCCTCTTCGGCCCCTTCCTCGGAGAGGTCGACGACGTTGTCGGCCTCGTCACGGACCCGCTCGACGAAGGACTGGACGGTATCGGTCGGTTGCGCCCCGTTGTCGATCCAGTACTCGAGCCGCTCGCCGTCGACCTTGATCAACGGGGGCTCCTCGTTCGGATCGTACGTCCCGAGCTCCTCGATGAACCGGCCGTTCCGCGCGTTCCGCTGATCGGCGGCGACGATGCGAAAGTACGGCTCCTGTTTGGCGCCGAAGCGCTGCAGTCTGAGTCTGACCATGGTATTCTCTGCGTCGCGTCGAAGCGTCTGTCTCGAACGTCGGATGACTGTGTGGGGCCGCCGCCCGCCGGGTCGAGGCGTACGCGGGGAGCGACCGAGAGAAAGCGGACGTAGTCTCCCCCCGCGATCGTGTCAAGCCGGTGTCGGTCACACCCCGAGGCGATGGGAGTCCGACCCCACCGCGCTGGAAGCGCGGTCAACGCTCCGGCCCGTGCTCTGTCGCTGCCCGCGTCCGACGGTTTCCGATCGGACTCCGAGTCGATCGGGCCGACGGAGACCCGCCGCCGGGGCCTCTGGGCGGCCCCGGTGGAGAGCCCGGCTCAGTCGCCGCCGACGGCCGTCTCGATGTCCTCGTCTTCGAACAGCTCGGCCAGCTCCCCGGACTCGTGCATCTCCATCAGGATGTCCGACCCGCCGACCAACTCCCCGGCGACGTACAGCTGCGGAATCGTGGGCCAGTCGCCAAACTCCTTGATACCTTCCCGCTTGTCCTCCTCCTCGAGGACGTTCACGGCGTGGAAGGGCACCTCGTAGGCATGCAACAGCTTCGCCGCCTTGGCGGAAAACCCGCACATCGGCTGGCGGGGGGTCCCCTTCATGTAGAGGACGACGTCGTTCTCGCTGACCTCGCGGTCGATGGC
>JBDGRG010000208.1:652-3616 GCA_042218355.1 Bradymonadaceae bacterium | reverse complement strand
GACGTCGTCCTCCTGGTCGCCGGCCGATTCGTCGTTGCCCTCGACGCTGGCGTCCCCGGCAATGGGAACCGAAATGCTCTCGTCGTCTTCGTCACTCATGGCCTCACCTCAGCTGGGGGGATTGCAGTCTTCGCCGATTCCTCGAACAGGTTTGTTCCGAATCGGTCACTCGAGCGATCACCGTCGAACACGATTGAGACGGCGAGCCGTCGAGTCGCCGAAGAGTCGAGCGTTCGAGCCTCTTTGCTGCACCGTCGGGCGGCGCGGTCGTCGCGCCAGCTACCGGGCCCGCAGACCGTGCCGTCCGGCCGCGAAGTCGCCCCTCACCCGCGACCGTCGCCTCGCTACTCGGGCGTCTCGGTCTCCAGGCTGAGCGCGTGGATCGGCCCCTCCATCTCGTCCTCGAGGGCGTCGTACACGAGGCGATGCTGTTCGATGCGGGACTTGCCCTCGAAATCAGTCGAGACGACGGTTACGTCGTAGTGGTCCTTGGTTCCCGTCAGGTCCTCGATCTCGACCTGCGCATCCTGCAGCGACTGCTGAATTTTCGACACCACTTCGTCCGGCTCGATCATCGTCGGTCTCCTGCCACCATCCGGAATTGGGAGGGAGTGCACGCGCGCTGGATCGCGGATACGGGCTAGATCGAATCGGCGCTCGTTTCAACAGCGGGACGCCCACCGGGCGGCCGTCCGACCGGGGGAGCCCGGTACGGGCAGGGTAGAAGGGGAAAGGAGGGGGGGCGTGTCGACCGGCGAGCACGGTGGAAAGTTCTCCATCTCATCGACCGGCAGTGGTCGTGCGGTCGTGACTCGATCACTCAATTTCCCACTTGCTCGGTTACTGGCCGACCGAAGGGAGGCCATCTCAAATCTTGACCCCCCCGTGTTCGACGTGTTATCCGAGCGTCCGACGATCCCATCGCTCCGATGACGAGGAGACTGCATGACCCGGAAGCTTCTCATCGCCGACGACAGCGCCACGATACGACGGGTCGTCGGCATGGCGATGAAGGTCGCGCCGCTGGAGGTCGTCGGGGCGGAGAGCGGACGGGAGACCCTGGAGGCAGTCCGGAAGCATCGACCGGCTGTCGTGCTCGTGGACTATCACTTCCCGGATCTCTCCAGCTACGAGGTCTGCGAGCAGTTGAAGTCCGCTCCAGAGACGGCGGACATCCCCGTCGTGGTACTCGCGGGCGGCCACCGGGAGTTCGACCCCGACCGAGCCCGCGAGGCCGGCGCCGACGAGATCATCGCCAAGCCCTTCGACACCGATCTTCTGCTCGACACCGTCGCCGTCACCACCGGCCTGCCCAAACGGACCCTCGTCCGCCGCGAGGAGGAACCGGAACCGGCTCCCGAACCGGCTGCTGCCGCGTCGGCCGGCGGCGGGGCGGGCGCCGAGCCCGACGGCGGCTCCGGGGGATTCGAAGAGCGCCCCGGGACGGTCCAGGTCGAGCCCGACGCCATCGAGGAGGAACAACCGGCCGCCCCCCCCGCCGGTCCCGGCGACACGCCGACCGGCGACGAACCGAGTTCGCCCCCGGCCCCGCCGCCCGAGTCCGACGTCGAGGCGGCCGAGCCGGTCGAGGAGATCGAACCGGTCGAGGAGACCGCCGGCGAGGCCCCGGCGACCGATTCGGGATCCGGTCAACGCTTCGCTCCCCCGGACGCCGAATCCGACTCTGGCATCGAAGGCGACGGCTCGTCCGAGGAGGAGAGTGGTCCCCGGTTTGCCCCGGACGCCGGCGCCGAATCGAGCGGTCCGGGAGAACCGCCAGAGGCTCCGCCCGCCCCCTCGGGGAGCGGCGCGGAGGCTCCATCCGAGGCCCCTCCCGCCGAGCCGGAAGCCGAGGACGTCGCTCGGTCGAACGACGCCCCCGGAACGCCCGGGGCCGAGTCGAGCGGGGTACCGACGGCCGACTCGCAGTCGGCTCCCGGCGGACAACCGGGCTCGGACGCCCCGTCCGCGTCCGGCTCCTCGAGCCCGCCGGTCGACGAACAACCCGCCGCCCCGTCGAGCACCGGCGGCGATCCCGGCGCACACACCGCCGATCGTCTGACCCGGTCGGAGGTCGAGGAGATGATCGGTGAACACACCGCCGACGGACTGACCCGGTCGGAGGTCGGAGAGATGATCGACAACCGGGTCAAGGACATCGTCCGCGACCGGCTCCCGGATCTGCTGAAGAAGGTCATGGGGGAGATGCTCCAGAAGAAGGTCCTCCCCGAACTGGCCGACCAGGCCGAGCAGCAGGTCGACGACGCGCTCGAGGGTCGGCTGGACGACAAGATACGCGCACACGTCGAAGAGGTCATCACGGAGCTGCTCCAGGAGACCTGACGCCTGGAAAACTCGTCCGATCGGCGCCGCGGCCCCCGCCGCGAGCAGGGGTTCCCCTCGTCCGATCGCGACGGCTCCGTCTCGACTCCGTTTCCGCACCAGTGGAGAGACACCGATGGATCTGCAGCCGACGTACGATCCGACCGACGTCGAGTCGGGCTGGTACAGTTACTGGCAGGAGAACGGCTACTTCCACGCCGACGAGACGAGCGAGAAGGAGCCGTTCACGATCATGATCCCGCCCCCGAACGTCACGGGGAGCCTCCACATGGGTCACGCACTCTTCGTGACCCTGCAGGATACACTGACCCGCTGGAAGCGGATGCAGGGCTACGAGGCCCTCTGGCTGCCGGGAACCGACCACGCCGGCATCGCCACTCAGGTGATGGTCGAGCGCAAACTGGCCGACGAAGAGGGGCTGACCCGCTACGATCTCGGCCGGGAGGCATTCCTCGACCGGGTCTGGGAGTGGACCGACGAACACGGGGGGATCATCCTCGATCAGCTGCGCCGGATGGGCGCCTCCTGCGACTGGGAGCGCGAGAAGTTCACGCTCGACGACGACATGAACCGGGCCGTCCGCGAGGCCTTCGTCCAGCTGTACGAGGACGGGCTGATCTA
>JBDGRG010000208.1:0-642 GCA_042218355.1 Bradymonadaceae bacterium | reverse complement strand
TGGCTTGCTGTACCGCGACGAGCGGATGGTCGACTGGGATCCCGAGAGCCAGACCGTCCTGTCGGGCCTGGAGGTCGACAACGAGGAGGAGGTCGGGAAGTTCTGGTACATGCGCTACCCGACCGTCGACGGGTCGGACTCGGTCGTCGTCGGGACGACTCGTCCCGAGACGATGCTCGGGGACACCGCCGTCGCCGTCCATCCCGACGACGACAACTACGCCCACCTCATCGGCGAAACGGTCCGCCTGCCGCTGGTCGGCCGGGAGATCCCCGTCGTCGGACGAGAACGACTTCGAGTGCGGGAAGCGCCACGACCTCGAGCGCATCCAGGTCATCGGGTTCGACGCGGAGATCAACGAGAATGCGCCCGAGCGATATCAGGGGCTGGATCGCTACGAGGCCCGCGAGCAGGTCGTCGCCGACCTCGAGGAGGAGGGGCTGCTGGAGGGCGTCGAGGATCGCGAGTACGCGCCGGGCCGCAGCGACCGGACCGGCGCCGTCGTCGAGCCGCTCCCCCTCGAGCAGTGGTTCGTCGACACCGAACCGCTGGCCAAACCCGCCATCGAGGCGGTCGAGTCGGGCGAGACCGACCTGTTCCCGCCCCAGTGGAAGAAGACCTTCGACCACTTCATGTACAACA
>JBDGRG010000207.1:0-2582 GCA_042218355.1 Bradymonadaceae bacterium | reverse complement strand
TGGCCGAGGAGGGCGAGGCCGTCGTCACCATCGCGGATGGCGCGAGCTGGACGGAAATCGTCGACCGCCTGGAACGGGCGGGCCTCGTCGAGCGGCGCTGGTACTTCGAGTTCTGGGCGCGCCGCCGCCAGCTGCCTCGCCGCGTCGAGGCGGGGACCTATCGGTTCGAGGGGCCGATGGACTGGTCCGAGATGGCCGAGCAGTTGCAGCGCGGCGTGGCTGCCCCGGAGGTGTCGGTGACGTTCCCCGAGGGGTTCAACATCTTCGAGATGGCGGACCGGCTCGAGGAGCGCGGTCTGGTCGGGCGGGAAGCGTTCCTCGCGGCGGCCCGCGACCCGGAGGCTGTCGAGCGGGCGGGGCTGCCGGGAGAGTCCTTCGAGGGATATCTGTTTCCCGACACCTACCGATTTCGGCGCGACGTGACGGCGGCCGAGGTGGTCGCCCGCCTGCACACCCGGTGGCGGACGGTCTGGAAGAAACTCGTCGAGTCGCACGGGGAGTCGCTGCAGAACGTTCGGGACGAGCACGGCTTGAGTCGGCACGACGTGGTCACACTGGCCAGTATCGTGCAGGCCGAGGCGACCGTCGACGAGGAGCGGGCATTGATCGCCCGCGTGCTTCTCAATCGCCTCGACGCGTCGATGAAACTCCAGGCCGATCCGACCTGCGTCTACGGCGAGGATCTGTATCGCCGGGCCCCGTCGCCCGAGTTGTGCCGCGACCCGATGAATCGGTACTCGACCTACGTCGTCGAGGGACTCCCGCCGGGTCCGATCGGCAACCCGGGGCGTGCGAGTCTGCGGGCCGTGATGGAGCCGGCCGACGGGCGGGGCGCGGACGAGTACCTGTACTTCGTGGCGCGCGACGACGGGAGCGGAGAGCACGTGTTCAGCCGGTCGTATTCGGAGCACCGCCGGGCGGTCGAACGCCATCTGAAGTGAGAGTGGAGGCTCGATGGAGACACTCGACTGGTCCAGACTGGCGGCGCGTCCCGAGATCCGACGGCTGGGGGCGGAGATCCGCGACGCACTGGGTCTCTGGGTCGGATTCGCGGCGGACGGGCGGGCCTTTCCGATCGGAGCGGCCGGGAACGAGGTGGAGCTGCCGGTCTGTCAGCGGGTGAAACCGAACGTGCTGGAGGACCGCGACGGAGGCGCGACCAGCTGCGAGGAGACCATCGAGGCCTGGAGCCGGGCGGAGCTGGACGGGGCGGAGCGCGTGCGGTGCCACGCCGGTTACTCGGCCGTTCTCTGTCCGATCCGCCGGGGCGGAGCGCAGCTGGGCTCGGTGTACGTCTCGGGCTTCGTCGAGGACGCTCGTTCGGAGGCTCAAGTCGACGAACTCCGCGATCGACTCGCCCGCGGCGACCGGGAGGAACGATTCGAGTCGCTCGATCTCGACCAGGGAGCGGTACTCGACGCCGCCGATCAGCGGTTCGCGGTCGCGACGGCGCGGGCGATCGCCGGATGCGCCGAGCGTGCGGTCGACGAGGACGGGGGGGACCTGGAGCTGAGCGGCGACGACCCCCGATTCGAAGGGATGGTCGGCCGTGCGCCGTCGATGCAGCGGTTGTTCGACCAGATCGCTACCGTCGCCTCGAGCGATTCGACGGTCCTGATTCGAGGGGAGAACGGGACTGGCAAGGAGTTGGTCGCGCGGGCACTGCACCGACGGAGTTCGCGGTCCGACCGACGGGTCGTGGCTCTAAATTGCTCGGCGCTGCCCCCGCAGCTGGTCGAGAGCGAGTTGTTCGGGCATCGCGAGGGGGCTTTTTCGGGGGCTCACCGGGATCGGCTCGGGCTGTGCGACGAGGCGGACGGCGGGACGCTGTTGCTGGACGAGATCGGGGACATGCATCCCTCGCTTCAGTCCAAGCTGCTGCGATTCCTCCAGGACGGTTGCTTCACGCCGGTCGGCGCCAACCGTCAGCGGTCGGTCGACGTTCGAGTCGTCTGCGCGACGCACCGCGACCTCGAGCAGATGGTCGAGCAGGGGGACTTCCGCCGCGACCTGTTCTTCCGGATTCGAGTCGTGCAGCTGGAGGTTCCGCCGTTGCGGGCACGCCGCGGAGACATCCCGCTGCTGGTCGACCATTTTTTGAGTCGCGCGGCCCGCGAACACGGGCGCCAGGTCCCGGAGCTGTCCGATGAGGCACGCCGAGCGCTCGTCGCCCACGACTGGCCGGGCAACGTCCGAGAGCTGAAGAACGAGGTCGAGCGTCTCGTGGTGACCGGGGAGGGCGGCCGGAGGATCGACACCGACGAGCTCTCTCCCCGTCTCGGGGGAGAGCCCGAGGTCGACGTCTTTCCGGCCGTCGACGATCTCACCATCCCGGAGGCAACCGAACGGCTCGAGCGGAAGATGATCCTCGATGGTCTGCGAGAGACCGGGTGGAACAAGACCCGGGCCGCCGAGAACCTTGGAATCAGTCGGCGCAGCCTGATCCGAAAGGTTTCGGACTACGATCTGGAGGAATATCGGGAGGACGAATAGCGGCGCGGTCGAGTGGGCGAGTGGTCGAGTAGTCGAGCCGTCGATCACGACCGCTCCCTTCTGCCTCCATCCTTCTGCCTTCATCCTTC
>JBDGRG010000206.1:18886-30386 GCA_042218355.1 Bradymonadaceae bacterium | reverse complement strand
CCGCGACCTCTGCGGTCCCGACCCGCATTTCGCGTGGGGGGTGGCGTGTGTTACCTTTCGGATCGTCGAGGCGACTCGCCACGCGGCTTCCGCAATGTCCGATCACCCCCCAAACTCGGCCGCAACCAGTCGGCGGGACGAGCCGACAGAGACGTCGACGGACGGTGACGACGAGCCCACCCGCCGGCCCCGTACTCGCCAGGAACTTCCCGAATGGTTCGAGCGCTCCGACCGCCGGATCGCCGAGGCGGTCGAGGACCTGTCGACCGACGAGCTCGTCCACTTCGTCAAGGACGTCCGACACCTGCTGGGCCACGAGGAGGCGAAGTTCGCCTGCATGCAGGAGATCAGCAGCGAGCTGGGAAAGTCCGTCCAGCTCGACGATCTGCTGGTCTCGATCATGGACAAGATCACCGGCCTGATGGATGCCGAGCGGTCCTCGCTGTTTCTGATCGACGAGGAGACCGGTGAACTGTGGAGCAAGGTCTCGCAGGGCGTTGTCGACCAGGAGATCCGCCTCGAGAAGGGCGAGGGGATCGCCGGCTGGGTCGCCGAGACCGGCAAGAGCATCAACATCCGAGACGCTTACCGCGACGACCGATTCAACCCGGAGTTCGACTCCGAGACCGGGTTCACCACCGAGAGCATCCTCTGTCAGCCCGTCCGCAACAGCGACGGCGACATCATGGGCGTCGTCGAGGTGTTGAACAGCCGGTCCGGCGAATTTTCGGCGGCCGACGAGAACCTCCTGTCGGCGATCGCAAACCAGGCGGCGGTCGCGATTCAGAACAGCCGATTGTACCTCGAACAACTCGAGGCCAACCGAGAGCTGCGCGACACGAAGAAGCGGCTCGAGAAGAAGGTCGCGGAACTCGATCTTCTCCACGAGGTCGAGCAGGAACTCAGTCGGGCGATGGACCTGGACACGGTGGTCCAGTCGATCACGGAGAAGACCCTCGACCTGATCGATGCGCGCGCCTCGGCGCTGACACTGGTCGAAGAGGACGGCCACCGGCTGTACGTCCTCGTCGATCGGGCCGACGCACCCGACGAGCGAGACTGGGAGTTCACCCGGACGCGCCGGTCGGACGACGGCGGCATCAGTGCGAAGGCCCGTCGACGGGGCGAGCCGGTGGTCTGCGGATCGGGCGACTGCGAGCCGGTGCCCGACTCGACGAGCGATTCGATGGGTATCGGGGTCGAGAACGCACTGGCGGTGCCGCTGTTCGACGAGGACGAGTGCATCGGATCGCTGCGGGTCGCCAATCGTCGAGCCACCGGCGAGGGTGGGCCGGGATTCACCGACGACGACGTCAAAATTCTGACGCTGATCGCCGGGCAGATCGCGGGGGTCGTCGCCGCGCGCCGGCACCGCGAGAAACAGAAGAAACAGGAGCGGCTGGCGACCATCGGTCAGGCACTGTCGGGCGTGCTCCACGATTTCAAGAGCCCGGCGTCGATCATCTCGGGCTACGTCCAGCTGATGGTCTCCGCCGACGACCAGTCCACGCGAGAGGAGTACGCCGAGCGGATTCAGCAGCAGTTCGACCACTTCAATCAGATGATCCGCGAGCTGCTGGTCTACGCTCGGGGGGAATCGAAGATCGTCCTCAAAGAGCGTCAACTCGCGGACTACGTCGACGAGATCGAACAGCTCCTCGAGGAGGAGCTGGCGAACCAGGGCGTGAACCTGTCGGTCGAGGTCGACGGCCAGGGCACCGTCCAGTTCGACGTCGCCAAGATCAATCGGGCCGTACTGAATCTGGCGCGAAATGCGGCCGAGGCGACTCCGGAGGGGGGAGAGGTCGCGCTTCGGGTCTCCCGCGAGGACGACGGCTGGCTGTCGTTCGAAGTCAGCGACGACGGGGATGGCATCCCGGAGGAGATCCGCGACACGCTGTACGAATCGTTCGTCACCGAGGGCAAGGAGCACGGGACGGGACTCGGATTGGCGATCGTCAAGAAGGTGGTCGACGACCTGAACGGCATGATCGACTTCGAGACCGAGCGCGGCGAGGGGACCACGTTCTCCCTGCGGATCCCGCAGGGGCGCGAATTGATGGAGGGAGCCGGGGAGGTCGAGGAGGTCGCTGGCGAGGTCGATCAGGGAGAGAGTTACGAGTACGCCAAGTCGGAGTCGGCCGTCGCGTCGACGAGCAGTGGGTGAGCGATGACGTCCTTCCGGACCTCTGCGTCCTTCGACGAATCGATGTCGATGCAAGTCGGGGGAGGCGGAGCCGACCGTCGGCGTCGGACGAAGGTCGCGGTGCTGGTTGCCACGGTCGTGCTCCTCGTCGCCGCCGGGGGGTGTGATTCCTCCGGGGGGGACGATTCGAGCGGTCGGGCGAGTTCCTCCTCTCCCTCCCCGTCGGGTTCCCGAGAGACGGAAGGGGACGACCGCTCGGCCGGCGGGGGGGGCCCGACGGCGGCAGCGCCCTCGGAGAAGTCGGGGGACGAGGACCCGACATCGTCGGAGCGGGATCCGTCGGCCGAGCCGATGGAAGACGACCCCTCGGGGACGCCCGCGTCGGACGAGAGCCCGGAGACCGGCGAGTCGACCCCATCGGAGCGGGCGGCGCCCTCCGACGGACCGGATCGCGCGACCGGAAGCGGACCCGGGGGGGGATCGGGGTCGCCCGGATCGGCGGGCGACGAGCGGCAGGCGCCTTCGGCCCTCGAAGGGGGAGCCGAGCCGAATCGAAGCGACGAGACGCGTTCTCGCCCGACGCCCTCGACCGAATCCGGGGGGGCTCCGTCGGAACCGCCGGAGCCGCCGCAGCCCGCGGAACGGCCCGAGTCCCCGGAGGGGCGCGCCGAGGCGACGGGCGGAAGTTCGCCGGAGGAGTCGGGGGTTGGAGCAGTCGGTGGATCCGCAGAGGGGGCGAACGACCGGCCTGCGGCGCGTGCGGTCGACGGGGACCCGTCGGCTGGAGGGGAAGGCGAATCGCGCGGAGGGCAGGCGGGTGCACCCGCGGGCTCGGCGCCGACGGCGGGCCGACCGGGCCCCCGGGCGCGCACGGGGTCGTCGAGCGGTCCCCCGGGTCCGCCACCCACGCCCAGCGGCTCGAAGTCGATGCGGTCGCTCCCCGAGGGGACGGACAAACAGCTCCAACTGCTCGCCGAGGCGAAGAAGCGCTTTCTAAAGGGGGGGTACAAGAGTGCGAAATCGGTCTTCGAGAAGGTGGTCGAGACCGGGCCCTTCACCGGTCCGCAGGCCTCCGCGTTCACCGCACTGGCCCAGATCCACATCGAATCGGGTCGACCGCAGGCGGCCGTCGACCTTCTGAAACGCGTCCCGGAGCGGGGCGAGAAGCTCCCCCACATCCATCTCATCCGAGCCAGGGCGTACGCGGACCTCGAGACATTCGACCGGGCCATCGCCGAGTTCGAACGGGTGCTCGAGATGCGGCCGGACTACGTCTTCGTCTACCCGTCGCTCGGGGCACTCTACAAAAAGACCGGACAGAAGAAGAAGGCGGACGAACTCTACGCCCGGTACAAGCGAGAGGTGCGTTCGTTGACACAGACGGCCACCAGTTCGAAGGCCTCCGCCGGGGAGCGGATGTCGGCCCTCGATCTCCTGTCGATGACGCGCGACCCGAAGGCGATTCAGGCCGTCGTCGACGCGCTCGACGCCAAACCCGCCAAGATCCGGGGAAAGGCGATCTCGTCGGTCGTCCAGATGAACATCCGGTCGGCGCGGTCGAAGTTGAAGGCGATCGCGAAGAACGACGAGAACAAATACGTCCGGCAGACCGCGCGCCGCGCCCTCGGAGCCCTCTCGTCGAAGGGTGGGAAGTAGGGAAGAGGGAACGGGGAACAGGGGGACGTCTCGACCCGATCGGCTCGGACAGCTTCATGGCCGTCGGAGACCTCGGCGTGCATCCCGCCTCTTGCTTACCGGGCTCTCGGGCCGATCCGCCACAGCAGCTCGAACGCTCGCATACCACCGGGAAACCACTAACGCAGCACCGATTCACGTCCGGAATCGAGGTTTCGCACGTAGACGAAATCGCCCGAACCATCGACGACCATCAGCAGCCGACTCGTCGACTCGAGGGTCTCGACCAGGGCCATGTCGGTGGGCAGACCGGCGCCCGTGCCGATCCGGGCGGGGGAATAGGCGCCGTCGATCTCGAACGTGTACTCGTAGGCTTCGCCGTTGCGCATCGGGGGGAGACCGGTCGCATCGTCCTCGCCGTCGCGACCTGCGTAGAGATGGAAGTCGAGGTAGGGGCCGAAGTAGGCGCGGCCGGTTTCGACGCGGCTCGACCGACGGATCGATTGACTCCCGAACCGAGCCACGCACTCGCCGTCGACGGCGGTGCGACGCGAGACGTAGCCGCTCTCACTCCCGTGAACGACCCACTCGTCCTCGGGCCGGATCTCGTACTCGATTCCCGTGTCGAAGCAGCTCTGCGAGGGGAGCTCGTCGACGAACGCCTCCGGCTGGCAGGTCGCGTTTTCTCCGGTCGATTCGATCGGTTCGAAGGTCAGACGCTGGGGGGAAACCTCCGTCACCTCGTAGCTGAGCCACGCCTGGCGGCAGGTTCGCTCGCCGTCCGAACCGCCTCGGTCGTCCGGGACCTGCAGTGCACTGCACGCCTCGTCGCCGGACGGATCGCTCTCGATGACCAGGCGGTCGCCCGGCCGTACACCGGTCGAACAGAGGTCGGGCCCGCGATGCACCAGTACCTGAGCGTCTTTCGGGTTGTCGCGCTCGAGCAGACCGTTCGACTGTTTGCTCTGGGGGAGCGTCCCCTCGTACGAGACGGTCCAGGTCTCGGAGCGCACACGCCAGTCGGGGACGCTCGTCGAGATCGATTCGGTTGGCTCTCCATCCTCCCCCGCCTGCAGTCGGAGGTCGTATCCGGTGAGCAGGTCGGCGCGTTCGAGCGGCTCGAGGGGCGTCGGCTCGTTGCCGTCCGGAAGAGCGCGCCGGACGAGCGGCTGGGGGCGCAGCGGTGAATCACAGCCCAGAGAGACGGGCTCTTTGAGCGACTGCTGTGCTTCGTCCATCGCCCGGCGGAACGAGGCCGGTTCGTTGCACCGCCCGGGCCCGGCGGTCTGAGCCCGACGCCGCCCCAGGCCGTCGCGGACCGTGAACTGGGGATTGACCACGATGCGGTCGACGGCGTCGAGCTCGTCGTCCAGCCGCCGGCCCTCGGTGTGACAGGCCTTCCGCGTCTTCTCGAGCTCCTCGCAGGCGGACGTGCAATCCGTGCCGTCGGGTGCGTCTCCGACCTGACACGTTCGGCACCGTTCGAGCTTGGCACACGGGCCGTCCGACGACTTTTCGGCCGGTAGAGCGGGCACCGTTAGACACTCTCGCTCGCGGGCCTTCGCGAATCGCTCCGATCCGACCTCGAACTCGCCCGATTCGAGCAGCGCTCCGGATTCCTCGAGTTGACAGTAGCTGGTCAGCGTGTCGACGACGTAGACACGGCCGTTGTCCGAGGTCGCCAGTGCACCGTAGTCGTAGCGGACGATTCCACGGGAAGCGTTCTCGGGATCGGTCCAGACGACACGCCGTTCGAGCACGCCGCGGACGTCGGTTGCGTGGCGGCCGACGCTGATGCCCAGCCCGGCGCCGAAGGGGGCGGAGTCGGGGGTGGTCGACCGGCCGGCGTCGATCAGTGTCTGGCGGGCGGGATCGACGGTCAGGATCTGGTTGCGTCGCCGGTCGGTGACGTAGGCGAACCGGCCGAGTCGGTCGAGTCCGACGCTCTGGAACCCCGATGCCGTCCGGTCCGATTCCGACTGGCCGACCGAGCCGTAGCAGTCCGGATCGGTCGGAGCGTCCGTCCGACCGTCGCCGTCGTTGTCCTCGCCGTCCGAACAGGCGGGGGGATCGCGGTCGGGGACGAACGGGGTTGTTTCGCTCCCCGAGCCGGGCCGAAGACAGTCGGGGTCGGCCCGGTCGGCATTGCCGTCGCCATCGTTGTCCTTGCCGTCCGCGCAGGCGCCGGCACTCGTGCGTGCGATGCCGTCGAGTGATTCGCCCCCCTTGGGTTCGTAGCACTGGAGGTCGGCTCGATCGACCGCTCCGTCGCCGTCGTTGTCCAGCCCGTCGCGGCAGCCGGTGGTCAGCCCGACGCGGGCCACCTCACAGGGGGGGGAGGCGCCCGCATCCCGACAGGTTCGGTCGGTGCCGTCGTACTCGAATCGGTCCCCCTCGTCGGCGGGGAGGGCGATGGTCGAGAGGTAGTTGCGGTCGCTGTAGACCGCGTAGAGACGGTCCCCGTGCGGGGCGACGGCGAGATCGGCAATCCGGCCGGGCAGCTGGATGGATTGCGCCTCGGCGTCGAATCCCGAGCAGCCCCCGCTTTTGCCGGGCGCCGGACACTCGATCCCCGGCCGAAGCCACAGGCGGTTCGGCGACTGAGTGGCGACGATCAACGAGTGCCCGCCATCCGCCGTCGGACGGACAGCCAGGCGCTTCATCGAGCCCGGCGGTTCGAGCTGCCGGTCGGCCACGCGCAGCCGCGGGACGTCCACGACGCTGATCGTGCCCCCGACGCTGTTCAGGGTGTAGGCGGTTCTCGCATCCGGGGCCATCGCGATGTCCGTCGGGTGTTCGCCGACCGGCAGATGATTGACTCCCGGCGTCGCCGGCTCGAGGTCCATCAGTTTCGCGCGCCCACCGGCGAGATCCGCGACGGCGATTCGGCTCGAGGCGGCGTTGGCGATCAGTCCGATCGGGCACTTGCCGCCCGGGCGGCGGAAGCGGTCGTACACGTCCGCACCCTGCTCGCAGTCGGGGAGTTCCCCGGCGGCCACGCCCGTCGGGCCTTCGAGACTCTGCAACGGGGCGCGCCGCTGCCGGCCGCAGGCCGACGCGATCAATGCAAGCGCGAGGAGCAGCCCGGCGGCGCGGCGGATTGTCGTCGGTGTCGAGGTCACGTCGGTGGCTCTATCGTATCTTCGAGATGACGCGGTGATAGCGTGCGCTCTCCGGATCGAGTTGCACGACGGCGACCGAGCCGCACTGGCGGGCGTCGGGGCCGCAGCGGCTGGCCTCGTTGCGTTTGTCGTCGAACATCGAGACGTACGCCCGACAGCGGGTCCCCGGACCGTCGCAGTGGTGGGGCCGGGACTCGATGGCGATCGAATAGGGGCTCGAGCCGAGCTCGATGACGTCGACCACCGTCTGTGACTGCGGGTCGACGACGTAGATCGCCTCGCCGTCCAGGCACGGCACGTAGACCAGCGGACGGCCGTCTGCGGTTCGATGGTAGGCCACATCGGCGGGATTGTTGCCGACGGGGACGGTGCCGACGTGGTCGTGACCGTCGTCGAGGACGTCGATGACGTGCAGGGCGTCGGGACTGCGCGAGGTGACGAAGAGTCGATCGCCCGACGGAGCGAACTTCAATCCGCGTGCATCGACCGATCGAGAACTGACGTTCAGCGAGAACGATCCCTTTCCAACCAGCGCCTCGACCCGTCCGAACTGCCCCGCGTCGCGGAGATTGACGAAGGGACTGTAAATCGCGATGTCGTTGCTGCTTCGGCCCGCGACGTAGAAGTTGAGCGTCCCCGGACGGCGGGCGATGTCGTTCCCTCCGGCGACGAGCGAACCGTTTTGAAGGCTCGCACTCGTCGTCTGCTGTCGCGGAAGGCTCAGCGTCGAGACGCGGTTGTCTGCCAGATACGACACGTTGACCAGGTCGATCGGAACCTCGCCGTCGCTCCCCGGCGGCGACCGGCGGAGCGTCGTGACCGACAGCCCGAAGGGATCGCTGCCGAGCCGGGTGCCGGAGGGTCGATCGGGGACGCGCTGGATGGTGCAGTCGGCCGGGTTGGAGGTCCGCTCGCCCTCGTCGTCGGTGCAGAACAGCGACCGTCCCGCCGGTTGGTCCGAACCCTCGCCCGCCTCGGCGACGTCCAGCGCGACGACCGAGTCGTTCGCTCGTGCCGCCACGTACGCGCGACTCGCGTCGGCGTTCAATGCGATCGCGCCGCCGAACGACGGAATGTACGGCGTGCTCTTCGGGCGGAGTTCGAGGGTCTCGGTGTCGACGACGGAGACCGTTCCGCCGATGTTTTCGCGGTACTTCGCGTTGAAGTTCGAATTGACGACGTACAGAAACTCCCCGTTCGGATGCAGCTTCAGACCGATCGGGTAGTGCACCGAATCTCGAGGCGGTTTCGGCGGTTGAAATGGCTCGGCGCACGCCGGTGCGGTCGAGAGTACCAGCACGGCGACGAGCAGCGCCCAGCTGCGAGACGTATCGACTAAAACCGGAGGACGGTCGAGCATCGACGAGTGGGTGTTGGGAATGGATGGGTCCGTCTTCGGGCCCTCCGGGTCGCCTATCACCGAGTCGGAGGCACGTGCAAGCGAGCTGCCGTGCCGGGGGGCGATCACGATTCGTCGGCAACGACGACTCGACCGGGGGAGGGACGGGGCCTCTGTCGGATGATGGACGGTCGCGGGAGGTGGGAGCCGAGAGGGCCCACGCGGTCTCCCCTGACACCGCTCCGGCCGATCACTGGTGAAGGTACCCGCCCCGCTGCCGGCGGATTGCACCCCCCCTTGACGGCGGACGGGGAAACCGATTGAATCGATCCGGTGCTACACGGTTTTTCGACGACCTGTTTCATCGGCAACCGGCGAGGGGACGGCGGGTAGGTCGAGCAACCGCGGAGGACGTCGTCCCCGCAGTGGCACGTCGTCGGAGGAGGCGCCCCTCTCGCCTCGGCCGACGAGGCGGATCGTTGCAGGTCGATGAGGCGTTTAGTACGGCGAGGTCGGTCATCGCGACGGGCGTGGCGGCGATTCGGGATGATACGAGCCCGCGTCCCCGTTTACACCATGGCGGACCGGGCAGCAGGCGGCTGCCGTCCCCCGAGACTCGAGAGACAGAGGAACTGAATATGAGACCCCGAAGCTACCTCGCAGGCGTTCTGGTCGTCGTGCTCGTCGGACTCGTCGCCGGCACTGCGTCGGCCGAGACCCCCGAACTGTACGATTGGCCGGTCGATCGCGCCCCGGTGCTGGTGCGAACCGAAGGGGGGCTGATCTTTCTGGGCGACGATGCCAAACCGTGGCGAGCCTACAGCTGGAACGAGTCCGAGGGCGAGAAGCACGATCCGGTGCACATCGTCGACATCGACAACGACGACGAGCCGGAGATCGTCGGGGCGGGGTCGCCGACCTTCGCGATCGAGACGAACGGCAACCCGTCCTGGTCGCTCGAGGAGGGCTGCGACCAGGTCGTCCTCGCGAATTTCGTCAGTCGCGACAACCTCGGCGTCCTCTGCCGCAAGGGCGACGAGGTCGCGATCCACACACACGATCTCCAGAAGGTCTGGTCGGCCGAACTCGGCGTCGAGCTCGACTGGTGTCGTGCCAGTGACATCAACGGTGACCTCAAGTCCGACGTCGAGTGCAAGTACGCCGGTCGGAAGTCGTTCATCCGGATCGACGCCAAGGGAGACATCCTGGCTCAAAGCGCGAAGGAGCCCGAAATGGACGACAGCGCCGAGCACGACGAGGTCGCCCCCTACGACGCCGCGACGTTGTTGAAAGGCGAGAAGGAATTCGATCTGAACGGCGACGGGGCAGTCGAGGAATCGATGGTGGTCGACGGCTCGGCTGTCGTCTTTCAGTCTCGGTCCAAGAAGAAGGCAGTCGCCCGGGCCGAGCTCGACGGCGAGCCGAAGTCGGCCTACGTCGAGAATCTCGACGGCGAGGGGGGCCTCGAGGTGGTCGTCGTCACCGATCAGACGCTGTACGTCATCGACTCGAAGGGGAAAATCTCGGGTGAGTATTCGGTCGATGCGGGGGACTACGAGCGGTATCCGGTCGCGAAGTTGAGCAGCGTCTACGCGCGGGGATTCGGCGACAACGCCGCCGCTCAGAAGAAAGTCGAGAAGCATCAGGACGCGCTCGCCGACTGTTACGCCGACCGCGTCGCCGGCAACCTGTTCGTCGGCATCGGGCAGGTCCTTCTGAAGGTCCACGTCGACGGGGAGGGGGCTGTTCAGCGCGTCGAAAAGATGCACTCGGCGATCCGCGACGAGGAGGTCGAAAGTTGCGCGACGGACGTCCTCGAGGGCATCGACTATCCCGGCGCGAAGGGGGGCGAGGACGCCGAAGCGACCGTCAACGTCAACATGAAGTTCACGTTCGCCGACCGCGAGGAATGACGGGGGGCACAGACGGCTCACCGTCCGGTCGAATTGCCCGGTCCGACGGGGCGGTCGGGGCGGACCGGTCGGTCGGGGTCGACCTTCGTGTCGGGCCGGATGCTCGAGCCGAGCGAATCGTCGGCCTCCTTTTCGCGCGGTGATCCGGCGGCTTCGTCCTCCGTACCTCGAGCAGGCCCGTCGCGTCGCGATGTCGACCGGTCGACGCCGCTCTCGGCCGGCGGCGAAGATTCCCGCGGTTTCCGATCCCCCCTTGCGGCGCCGATCACCGTCTTCACCGTCACGGAGGAACGGGATGTCCGACGAGGTACTCGACATCGGCATCGTCACGTGCAGCGACCGCGCCGCGAGGGGCGAGTACGAGGACGAGGGCGGACCGGCGCTGTACGACTGGCTGGACCGCGCGCTGGAATCGGACTGGAATGCACACCGGCGGGTCGTCGCCGACGACCGAGAGGCGATCGCCGAGACGCTGCGCAAGCTGGTCGACGAGGTGGGTTGTCACTTGGTCATGACTACCGGTGGCACGGGGCCGACCCCGGGCGACGTGACCCCGGAGGCGACTCGCGACGTCGCCGACAAGGTGCTTCCGGGGTTCGGCGAGCGGATGCGAGAGATCAGCCTCCAGTACGTCCCGACGGCGATTCTCTCGCGCCAGATCGGAGCCGTGCGCGACCGGACACTGCTGATCAATCTGCCGGGCAACCCGCAGGCGATCGACCAGATCCTCGACGAGCTGTTCGAGGCCGTCCCCGCGGCGATTCACCTCCTCGGGGGCCCGGCCGCCGAGACCGATCCGGACGTCGTCGAGGCCTTCTGGCCGGGACACGACCATTGAGCGATCGGGTGGGGGCGCCCGCGCGTCCACCGGGATGGAACGGCGACCGTCCTTCGTATCCCCCCTTACCCGAGCCCCCCTGACACCGCTGCAACCAATCACTCCTGAACGCACTCCCTTCGCGGCCCTTGTTGACGGACCGGAGGCCGCAGTTTATCGTCAATTATGACCATCCACATGCCCGTTCCCTCCCCCACGGAGCAGGACGATGATTCGCCGAGCGGCCGTCCTTTCGAGCGCAGCCGCCGTTCTCGCAGTGGGACTCCTGCCGTCGACCGCGTTCGCGGATGGCGGGGACGACAGCATCGAGTGCGACAGTCAGTTCAACGACTGCGGCACCCCCGAGAAGAGCGGCGGGGGCGGGGGCAACTCCAGCGTCCTGATCGCGGGGACGGATCTCGGTGAGAGTTACCAGTTCGCCGACGACTACGACGACGACGGCATCGGAGACGGCAACGACAACTGCCGTCGGGCCCCGAATCTCGCCCAGGTCGACGGCGACGGCGA
>JBDGRG010000206.1:0-18876 GCA_042218355.1 Bradymonadaceae bacterium | reverse complement strand
CCGATGCCGAGAAGGATACCGACGGGGACGGCGTCTCCGACAACAAGGACAATTGCACTCGCACGAAGAACACCAACCAGAGCGACGGCGACGGCGACGGCATCGGCGATGCGTGTGACAACTGCCTGAAGGCCGCCAATCCGAATCAGTCCGATCTGGACGGCAACGGTGTCGGCAACCAGTGCGACCCGGACCGGGACGGCGACGGGGTCGACGATCCGAACGACAACTGTTCGACCATGCCGAATCCCGTCCGGCGCGGAAAGCGAAAGGGCCGGGAAGGAGCCGGTCAGCCCGACGGGGACGGCGACGGGAAGGGCGACGCCTGCGATCCGGACATCGATGGCGATGGCCGCCGGAACGCCGACGACCCGTGTCCGTCGAATCCGACGATCCGCCAGTCCAAGCCCAGCCAGCTTCAGTCGTGCTTCCCGGACAACGATCGGGACGGTACGCCGGACGTCCGCGACGGGTGTCCGGGGCGGTACAACCCCAAGCAGGTCGATCTGGACAGCGATGGTCGAGGGAACGCCTGCGACCCCGATCTCGACGGCGACGACGTCCAGGATCCACGCGACAACTGCCGGCGAACCGCGAACCCCGGTCAGGCCGATGCGGACCGCGACGGGGCGGGCGAGTCCTGTGACGACCGCTTCTGCTACGTCGTGATGGGGGACCGGGACGACTGCCTCGATCCGAAGGCCCCCCTCGAAGCCTATAGCCCGCCGATGATCGGGAAGGTCGGCGAGCGCATCCGGCTGCGGTTGTTTGCCAACCGCCGCAGTCAGGCGATGCGCTACGAGTGGACGCTGGTCTCCGCACCGGCGAATTCGTCGATCCGCGTGCGCGAGCCGACCGGGACGGTCTCGCGGTCGACGCCGTACGAGTACCACTATCAGGAGGGGAACGTTCCCCACGTCGTTCCGGACGTTCCGGGAGCCTATACCTTCCGGGTCGAGGTGACCACGGTCTGGGAGGATCGGATCAGCGGGCGGGTCCACGAGACCGCGACGACCACCACGACGCTCGACGTCGAGGGCCAGCCGATCCACGACGATCCCGGCGGGTGCTCGGCGACGGACTCTCCGGCGCCGGTCGCTCCCTGGGCGGTGCTCTCGCTGTTCGGCCTCGGGTCCCTCGTCCGGCGCCGCCGCGACTGAATGCCCGAACGGTCCTCCCCGCGTGACGCCGCCTCCGTGTCCCCTCTCCGTCCGACGTCGGTCCTCCTCGGGCTCGTCGCCTGCGCACTCGCCGGTTGTACGGACGCCTCGCTGCGCGAACGCCCCGCCGACCCCGAGACGTCAGCGGAGGCTCGCCTGCGGGTCGAAGGCACCTTCTGCACACGGCCCAGCGCCGAGGTCCAGTTTCCGGTCAAGGTCCTCTACGTCCTCGACCAGTCGACCTCCCTCCAGTGTACCGACCCCGAGCACCGTCGGTTCGAGGCTCTCCGACAGTCGTTCGACCGGTTGAAGTCTCAACCCCAGGCCCGGTTCGCGGTACTCGGATTTTCGTCCTGGACGCGCACTTCCTGGACGGCCGAGCGTGGATTCACCCGGCAGCGTAAACACGTCCGTCGGTTTCTCGATCCTTCCCGCGGTCTGGGGCCGGCCACCGATTATCAGGGGGCGCTGGCGACGGCGATTCGGATCCTCGAGGAGGACATGCGCCAGATGGCGCCCGCCCGTCGAGCCCGAACCCGATACGTGGTCAACTTTGTCAGCGACGGCAACCCCGCCCCGCGATGTCTGGAGGGATGCGAGGACGACAAACAGGCCTGCAGCGACGGCGACGACAACGACGGGGACGGGGATGTCGACGGGGCCGACACCGACTGCGCGAATATCGACGACAATGCCGAGCACCCGGACAATCTCTACGGGGTCTGCAACACGACCCGGGAGATCCCCGACGACAAGTACGTCGACATGTCCGGTCGCTGTCCGGCGTACAACCAGCGCAATCAGATTCTGAAGCGCGTCGAAGATCTGCTCGATCTGAGACGTGCGTTCAACGTCGGCGGGGTGACGCTGAACACGGTGCTGTTGTTCGCCTCCAAACAACGCGTCCGGAAGGAGTGCGGCTCGGTGTCGAAGCGCTTCGGGCTCGAGCGAAGTCGAGCGAAGCAGTTGTTGAAGGAGATGGCGAAGCGCGGGCGCGGGGCGTTTCGCGACGTGCGTGTCGAGAAGAGTGGCGAGGGTTTTCTCGACTTCGACGTCACCTCGCTGGAGGCCGACCAGACGATGACCTCGATGCTCGCCTCGAACGACCATGCGCGGCTGGTCGACGGGCGGCGTCGCCCGGACAGTGACGCCGACGGGTTGCCCGACGAGCGCGAACGAAAGGTCGGCAGCGACCCGTTCGACCCGGAGTCCGACGGCGATGCCTACGGCGATCTCTTCGAGGCGCGTCGGATGGACGAGGGGTTCGATCCGGCGGACCGCAGCGAGCCGGCGATCCTCTGCAGCTCGAGACGAGACGGGGATGGCGACGCTCTGCGCGACTGCTCGGAGGAGGTGCTCGGCACGCGCCCGACGGCACCGGATACCGACGGCGACCACGTCCCGGACGGCATGGAGCTGGCCGTGCGCACCGATCCGCTCACCGACGACGGTGCGCGGGATCTCGATTTCGACGGCGTCGCCAACGTCGACGAAATACGGGGAGCGACGGACCCGGTTGCCTCGGACGAGCGGGCTTACCGCCGTTCGCGGACCCGGTACGGTCTCGAGGATCTGGGTCTGCGGACCACGGCGGGTGGCTCGGACGGTCAGCCCCGGCGCCGGCGCTGCTATCGCTTCGATATCCGGCGGATCCCCCTGACGACCACGCGCCGTCCCGAACATCGCGGACGCAACCGGATCTCGCTTTACACGACCGAACGCCCCGCGACCGTCGCGGGCGTCCCCGGCCAGATGCGCCGCGCCTGCGTCGAGGCGATCTTCGACGAGGGAGGGCTGAGGCGGCCGAAGGACGGGCGCATCGACATCGGGGCGGAGAGATTGCGGAAGCTGCGGGACGAACTGCGCCGGGCCCTCGACGAACTCGCGCGATGCCCGCGCCTGGCGGATGCTCCGATCTCGCGGGGGCGGGCGGTCTCGATGATCGAATCGTGCGTCGCCCCGCGGGTGAAAATCGGCAGGAGGCTGTACGATCGTCGCGAGCTCGTCTCGATGATCGAGCGACACGTCGATGCGGACTGGTTGCCTCGACTCCCCGAGCGGTCGTTCGAGATGTTCGTGCCGGTGGCCGAGTTCGAGGCTCGGCGCCACTGCTATCGGCCGTGGGAGATCGAACGTCTCGTCGAGTTCCTGCGGCGCGCCCGGACCGCCTGTCAGTCGTGCGGTTCCGCCGGGTCGGCCCCGGATGCGGGTCCCCGGTAGCAACAGTTCGACCGAGCCCTCCGCTCGCACTCGGGTTGGCGGCTGCGGCCCGCACGAGTTACGCTTCGGATGACCTCGATTCCAGTCCCCGGTCGGCCTCACCAGGATGCTCGATCGTTTTCCAGACGACGGACCGGGCCCGAGGGCGGTGGCGGCCGTCGTGGCCGCACTCCTGTTTCCGGCCTGCACGGATGCCGACCTGCGCGCGATTCCTCAGCGGACGCGCGACCGAGCCGACGAACTGGAGATCTCGGGGTCACTGTGTACTCGCAAACCCGAGCGGCTGGTCTTTCCGCTGCGAGTCCTCTTCGTCGTCGACACCTCGGTTTCGATGCGCGTAACCGATCCCCCGGATCCGACCACCGGGACGACCGGTCGGGAGCGGGCGGTGCGTGCGACGTGGAAGCGGTTGCTCGGCGGCGAATCCTCCGGAGTGAAGGTCGGGATCGTCCGGTTTGCCTCCGAGGCCCAGTCGAAGACCCCCGTCGACACGGATGGCGACGACGTCCCCGACACCTACTTCACCGACGAGAAGAAACGTCTGAATGCGGCGACCCGGGCACTTCGGACGACCCAGAAGACGACGAACTACGTCAACGCACTCAGCGAGGCGCACTTCGAAATACGCACCGAACTGGCTCGGTCCGAACTGGAGGCCCGGCCGCGGAGCAAGTACGCGGTCGTCTTTCTATCCGACGGCGTGCCCGACACGCTCTCCGGGGGCGGTCGACGGGCACGGCGCGAAAAGATCCTCGCGGCGATCCGCTCGCTCCGGGACCTGGCGACCTCCTTCGGCGTCGGGAAGTTTTCGTTCCACACGGCCTTTCTGGCGACCGGTCGAGGCGAATTCGACCAGCGCGCCCGCGATCTGCTGCGCGAGATGGCCCGGACGGGAGGCGGAGAGTTCCGCAGTTTCGCTACGGGTCGCGACCTGAACTTCGTCTTCGCCGACCTGTCGGCGTTGAGACGGACGTTTACGCTGAAGACCCTGTCGGCGGTCAACGTCAACGCCGCGCTCGATCCCCGGCAACTCCCCGGGGCCGGCCGGGCGCCGGGCCTGGGATACGACGCGGGTCTCGGGGATGGGGGGAGCGCCGAGGTCGGCTCGACCGACGGCGGCCCGCTCGATGCGAGTACCGACGCGGTGCGGGCGGATGTTCCATCCCCGGCCGAGGTCTCGACCGAGCGATCCCCCGCGGCGGTCACCGGAGCGGCTCCGTCCGAATCGACCTTCGTCGATCTGGACGGCGACCGCCGGATCGGGTGCGGCGAGCCGATGGTCGACACCGACGTCGACGGTCTCGGGGACCTCACCGAGCGGCGGATCGGCTCACGTCCGACCGCCCCCGACACCGACGGCGACGGTCTGCGGGATGCGCTCGAGTGGCGGCTGGCCGACTCCGGGCTGGATCCTCTGGCCGCCAACGACACCGCGTGTCGACGCGGCTCGGCGTGTCGGGACGGCGGTTCGTGCCAGTGGCCCGACCGGGACGGCGACGGGCTGCGCGACTGCGAGGAGGTCTTCTACGGCACCGATCAGAACGGCGTCGACACCGATGCGGACGGTCTTCCCGACCCGTCCGAGGTGCACTTCTCGACCAACCCCGCCGTGCGCGATGTCCATGACAATCTCGACTCCGACAAGGCCGACAACCGCACCGAGGTGCTCGCCAACACCAGCCCGCGGTGCGACGACGCCGCAGTCCGGTCGCGCGCCGCATACCGATACGACATCGACGAGCGCGGATTGCAGGGGTCGAAGACCTGCTACGACGTCGGCATCGAGAACATCACCCTCGTCCCGACGATCGACCGCGGCACCGAGCGCTTCCCGGGCAACGGCTGGAACCGCATTCTGATCTATGCCGGCGAGGTCGCGTTCGACGACCCGAGTTCGTTCGCCGCCTATCGGGTCGCCTGCACGATGGCGAGCTACAATCCGGACGGTGAACTGAAGAATCCGCCCTCGGGCCGAGTGCAGCTGTCGGAGGAGGACTTCGTCTCGATCCGAGAGTTCGAGCCGACCGAGGACTGCAACTGGCCAAACTGACGGATTCGACCGCTCGTCGATCGCGAGACACCGGCGCCACAGGGGCTGCTCCTCGGTGAATGTTCTCCGACTCTCCGGTGATCCATTGCCGCGAATCCATCCCAGTCTCCCCCCGATCCTCGCGGGGCTTCTCGCCACGGTCGCGTGCTCGCCGTCCCCCTCGTCGGGAGGCGGGTCGCCCGACGGAGCCGTCGCCGAACCGGCCCCCGACGTCGTCCGGCGCGACCGTCCCGAGTGGCACGTCCAGACCCTGCAGGCCGGCGGGTACGGACTTCGGGTCGACCTCGAGCGCGGCCCGGGGGGCGGACTCGCGGCGGCCTGGTTCGCTTCGAATCCGGAGATCGGCGGGGCGTGCGAGGAGTTGAAGGCCGATTCTCCCCCCGACGAACGGCGCTGGCCGCTGCGGTTCGCACGGTCGACCGACGGCGTCCGCGCCGACGCCGCGGTCGAGTGGACGGTCGAGACGGCGATGAAACCGCGGTATGTCGGTACGCCCCCGGGGCTCGATCTCGAACCGAGCCCCTCGGGGAGCTGGTCGCTGGCCGGAATGACGGGCGAACCGGTCGCGAAGTACGGATTCTGCGGGGTGAACGATGTCGCGCTCTACACCCGACGGTCGGCCGGGAAGTGGAGCGCGGAGACGGCCGTCGAGGAGAGCGACGAGGCCGAGACCGGACACGCCGGCAGCGACGCCGGGACGGTGGTCGGGTACTGGCCGGCTCTCGCGTACGGTCCCGAGGACGAGCCCGCGATCGCCTACAAGGACGTACACACCGGCAGCGCACAGAGCGACGACTTTCGGCGGTCGGACCTGGAGTGGACACACCGATCGGGGGGGAGCTGGCGGGCGGTCCCGGTGGATCCCGGCCGAGGGGGCGGGCATCAGAACGCCATGGTCTTCGACTCCGAGGGCCGGGCCCTGATCGCCTACCGGGTGCCGGTTCAGAGCGAGGTCGAGAGTCGGGTGGGTGTCTGGGTCGCGCGGTCCGGCGGGGGGGGAGACGGCTGGAGCCGCGTGCATCTGTTTCCGAGCAAGTCGCCGACCCGCCCGGCGATCACCGTCGACGCACGGGGGCGAGTGCACGTCCTCTTCTACAATGCCGAACGCGGGTTCCCGCAGCTGGCCACGCTCGTGGCACCGTCTGCCTTCGAGTCGACCTCCGAGGGCTGGCGACTCGACCGCATCGAGACCGATGGGCGCGACGAGGGTTACGATCCGACGCTGGCCGTCTCCCCGTCGGGTCGGCTCTGGGCGGCCTACTACCGTTGCGGGCGCGCCAGCGGCGGCCTCGGCAACTGCCGGGCCGAAGAAGACGGACTCGTCGCTGCCCGTCGGACACGTGCGGGATGGACTCGCGAGGTCGTCGACGCCGGCGGCGACGACGGGTTCTGTGGACGCGTCCCCTCGCTGGCGTTCGACGCGAACGGACGCCCGTCGATCGCCTACCGGTGTGAGTCGAGGGCGGACGGCGAACTCTCGGCGGCGGTTCGGTTCGCACGCCGACGGTAGTGCTGGTGATTGGGTAACTGGGTAAGTTGGGCGTAACCGTGCACGAGGAGACGACGGCGAACGGTGAGGTCGTGACGGAGACGAGTGTAACGCCGGTTTCAAATGGGGGAGTTGGGTTTTGGGCGAACCTCTGTGTCCTCTGCGGTTCGATTGCCCGCGTCCTTTGCGGTTCGGTTACTCGACGCCTCCGTGCCCTCTGTGCCCTCTGCGGTTCGATTGCCTGCGTCCTTTGCGGTTCGGTTACTCGACGCCTCCGTGCCCTCTGTGCCCTCTGCGGTTCGGTTGCCCGTCGCCTCCGTGCTCTCTGTGTCCTCTGCGGTTCGATTGCCCAGCGCCTCCGTGCCCTCTGTGTCCTCTGCGGTTCGATTGCCTGCGTCCTCTGCGGTTGTGGCGAACCGGCGAATCGGTTGGGGGGGAGTGTGGGTGAGATGTACGACCTCTCGTTCGACCACACCCGCGCTCGGCTCTACGACTCCGCCCTCTCGATCGAATACGTCCGCACCAACGGGGCCGTGCCGGTCCGGGTCGTCGTCCGCCGCCCCCGGGATGGTGAACTCACGACTGGAGCCTACGACCTGGTCGAGCGCGGCGACGTCGTCGGCGAATCGGGGAGTACCGAGCTTCCCCCGCTGAAGAGTGGCCGTGCGGTGCTGAACAGCTTTGATCCCCGGGAGGGGGCGCGCGTCGCCGGGCGGATCGAGGCGCGCCTGAAGGCACGCGAGTCGGTCGTCGGGCTGCGCGGACACTTCGAGACCAGCCTCCGGGTGATCGACCGCGTGGGGGGCTACCCGTTCGATGCCGGCAGGGTCGGAAACGGCGGAGTCGATGCGGCCGCGCCCGACGTCGGCGACGCGGCGGCCGATGGGCGGGGCGGCGAGACGGGCCAGTGATCGTCGGCTATCGACACGTCCCCGTGATGCGCGAAGCCCAGGTCATCCGCTCGCTGTCGAACGGACCGTCCCACTCCGTGCCCCTCCCGAGATTCGAGGACGACGTCGCGTAGTACGTGAACGCCTCGCCGCCGTCGGCCATCGAGCAGCGGGTGGTTCGCTCGGCCACGAAGTATCGTTGCTCGGGTTGGACCTGGACATCGGCGACGTCCAGCGTTCGCCAACCCTCCTCGTCGGGGGGCCGAGGACGCCTTTGGCCAGCACCTCGCCGGGCTCTCCGCTGGGAGAGGCGCGCAGAAGCGCGGCCTCTCCGTCGTCGGTGTGGATCGACAGCTCCGCGACCTCCATCGCGCAGTCGGGTCGCCACTCCCAGGCATTCCACTCCGCGCTGCCGTGCGTGCAGTTGTTTCGCGTCGGTCGGCGGGGGTTGTGCCCGAGCAGACGGCAGTTGCACGACTCTTCCCGAGAATCGTCGGTGACGTCGGCGGCGTCGTGCCGACCGTCGCCGTCCCGTCCCGGCTGGACGTCGACGGAGGGCGGCGACGTCGTCAATCGCCACGGCGCTGCCGTCGGGACCTCGGTGCAACTCGCGCCGATCGTCGTCGCGCATGCCACGAGGAGGAGGGCCGTCAGTGGGGTTTCGGCGTCTGACACGGTCGTGTTCGTCACGGATCGAGGAGGGGGGTTGACGACTGGATCACTCGACAGTTCGGTCATTCGACGGTCGTCGTCATCACGTACTTCGCCGACATGTCGGAGAAGACCTCCACCAGATGATCCCCTCGACCCTTCAGTGGAAGGGTGTAGCCGAGGATCCGATCGTCGCCGGCGCGTTCGAAGAAGTCGACGTCCGTCGGCCTCCGTTGTTCGAAGTCGCTGCAGTCGGGGCTGTGGGCCCGGATCAGCAGTTCCGTCCCGGGGGCGACCATCTTCTCGAACAGAAAACGCACGCGCAGACGTGCTCGTTCGGACCGCGCTCGGACGACGACCTTCCGGCCCCCGGGAAATCGGCCTCGGACGTACTCGTCGTTCGACAGATGGCACGATGCGCGGTCGTCGCAGACGGGAATGGCGTTGTTGCAGGTCGTCCGGAGTCGACCGGCCGTGAAGGCCTTCTGTGAGTCGGCGCATGCGGTTCCCGCCACCGGTCCGATCAGCAGACACGCCGCGAGGGAGGCGACGGTTCTGGCGGTGACTGCGGGGGACGCCATGGATTTCGGTGCCCGCGACGGGCCGACGGATCGAACGGACGGTCGACGAGTGTCGCAGACAGTTCGTCGAGCTGCAACGTCGCCCGGGACGGCCCGTCGGATTGGGGGCCATCGAGTAGGAGAGGGCGAGCGGTTTCCACGGGGCCGAAGTTGTCCGCACGGCGGTTTGCAACCCTCCGACGGCGCTAGAGCAACGCCAGCGTGATCGGCGATCGTCGGTGGCCTGTCGAACGGCGATCGGTATGGAGAGCTTTTGGGTAGCGTCGACCATCGTGAGGCCAGTCCATCGTCTTCCACGGGGCTGAAGTCGCCGGCTGGAATGGCGATCGATTCGGGCCCGTCGACCGGCGATCGCGGCGGGAAGCTTTCAATCCCGTCGGCGGGCAATGGTCGTGCGGTCGTGGCTCATCGACTCGTTCCCTCACCGAGTCGTTCCCCCACTACGACCGCAGAAGAGCCCTGGCACATGGCCCGCCAGGTTCGCGACCCGGTCATAATTCACAACTCATAATTCATAACTCATCCGTCTCCCTTCACCCTTCACCCGCGCCCCCTTATGCTGGATACGTTGTTCGATAGACGGTCTCGGTCTGTGCGGATGGCGGCGACGCAATGAATGAAGCACATCTGGATGGTCGAAACGCCGTCCGGCGGTGGGGCGGCTCGCGCCGCATTCGGCACCCTCGGCGATGGTGGGTGGGCATGAGCCTGATCGCTGTCCTCGTCGCGAGTGCCGTCCCTCGCTCGGCGCGCGCCGGCGACGACGGTGAGGACGAGTCCTACGAATCGGTCGTCGTCCAGGACCGCAAGTTCTCTCCGACCCACGAGTTCACCGGCTCGGTCGGTGTGCTGCCGCTCGACGCCTTTGCCAAGGGCGTGACGGTCTCGGGCGGCTACACGCTGCACTTCTCCAATCTCCTCGCCTGGGAGGCGCTCCAGTTTACCTACTCCTTTCAGGTTCAGACCGACCTCAACGACAAGCTCAGCACGTTCGGCGTCGAGCCGACGCCCTTCGAGCTGCTCGAGTACTATTTGACCTCGGATATCGTCTTCAAACCGGTTTACTGGAAGGGATCGGTGTTGAACACGGGGCTCGCCTACGGCGAATTCTACCTGGTCGGCGGGGGAACGTACGGGTGGTACACGCGCAGCAGTTGGCCGGGATTCAACGTCGGAGCGGGCATCCGGCTCTACGGATCCCAGCTGGTCTCGTTCCGCCTCGACACGCGCTATCTGTTCTTCCTGGCGGACGTCGGCACTCGCCAATTCGAACTGAAGGACGAGCTTTGGATCGGGCTCGGGACATCGATTTCGTTCTGAAGCGGGCGGTCTGGATCGTCCTGCTCGTCGTGGGGGGCGGATGTGCGACGCAGACACTCAGCGAGGATCGCGGCGAACTGTTCCAGCAGGCGGTCGACGCCTCGAGTCGCGGCCGGCACGTCTTTGCCGCGCGGGCGGCCCACCGTTACTTCCGCTCCGCCACGTCCGACGATCCACGTTACGACCGAAGTCTCCGGATCCTCGCCCGCAGTGCGGAGGAGCTCGGCCTCACCTACGCCGCTTCGCTCTGGTATCTCGATATTGCCCGAGCGAGGCGAAATCTCGATCTGGTCGACGACGCCGTCGCCGGTCTCCAGCGCATCGTCGAGGGGGGACCCCACGACCGCGAGACGCTGATCGACGGATTTCTCGCGACGGCCGAGATCACTGGGCTCCCCCCCGAGCAGCGGGGATTCGTGTCGTATCATCGCGGGTTGAACAGTCTGCGCCGCGGCCGAACGGAGTGGGCGAAGGATGCGTTTTCGACGATCCCCGAGGGCAGTCCCTACGCCGAACGGGCAGATTTCGCCTGGGCGGTCCGCCGGGTCGCCGAGTACGACCTCGAGGCGGCGCGAGAGCAACTGAAGGGGCTGCTGGAGCGCGATCTGTCGGCCGAACTCGAACTGAAGGTCCGGCGAACACTGGGACGGCTGGCCTTCGAGCGGGACGACTTCGAGCGGGCTCTCGGACATTATCGGACGATCCAGGACCGGGCGCCCGAGCGGCCGCGCCTGCTGCTCGAGATGGCGTGGTCGCATTACTATGCGGGGAACTACCGTCGGGCACTCGGTCTGCTGGTCGCGCTCGACGCGCCGATTTACAGCGAGCTGATCGCACCGCGTCGGTTTCTCCTCGAGGCGCTGACCCTGCGCGAGCTGTGTCAGTACGGACCGGCGCGAAAGGCCGCCGTGCGGTTGCAGCGCGAACACGGGGAGGCCCTCGACGACCTGCACAGCGGTGTCTCGCTGGCCGACTCGACCGTACTTCGCCGGGCGGCCGCCCTCCGGAGCGGCGGCCGGGAGGTGGCGGCGTTTCGGGACCGGATCGAGCGGGAGCGCCGGCGGTTGAAGGAGTTGTCCGAGCGCTTCGGCCCGGCACTGACCCGGCGGCTCGAGTCGATCTATCGGCGGGGCGTCCGAGAGGCGCGGCGCCGCGAGCGGGAGGAGCTGCGAGACGACATGAAAGCGCTGGCTCAGGAGTTGCTCGAGGCCGAGGAGGGCGTCCGGTTGATCCTCCACGAGCTGGGGGTCTCACTGCTGCGCGGACAGCGCCAGTCGACGACCGGACGATACCATCCGCCGGTCGAGACCCCGGCGGTCTCCGATCGCGTCTACTATCGCTTCAACGGCGAGTTCTGGACGGACGAACTCGACGATCTGGTCGTTCAGATCGAGGATCGGTGCATTCGCGAATGAACACGACCGACCACGTGCGAACGGCCCGGGGGCCGGCCGCCGTCGTGCTGCTGACGGCGGGCGTGATCCTCGCTGCGGGCTGCGCGGGCGTCCCCCTTTTGGAGAGGCTCGGCCCCTCCGACGACCGGTCGAAGTCCGGGGAACTCGACGAGACGGGGTACGTCGAACGGCTTCGGCTGAAGATTACCAAGGTCCGGAACGCGATCGACGAGACGCGCAACGCGATCGCTCGGTCCCGGGGGGCTCCGTATCTCCCCGAGCTGTATCTGCGGCTGGCCGAGCTGAAGAGCGAGGAGGCGCGCTACCACTACCGGCTGGCTGCCGAGCGCGAGCAGACCTCCGGGGGGCTGACCAACGTCCCGCAGGTTCGGCTGCTGAAGAACCGGGCGGTCGAGATCTACCGGATGATGTTGCGCCGGTTCCCCGACTGCGACTTGCTGCCACGGGTGCTGTTCAACCTCGGACACGAACAGCGCGAGCTGGGGAATTTCCAGAAGATGCGCGCCGCGTTTCAGCGGCTGATCGACAACTATCCGGAGAGCAAACTGCGCGACAATGCGCTGCTGGTGATGGGGGACCACTTTTTCGACCGAAACAAACTCGCCGAGGCCGAGACCTACTACCGTCAGATTACCCAGGGAAAGCTCGGTCAGGTCAGTGGGCTGGCGCACTACAAACTCGCCTGGATCCGCATCAACCAGAACGAGTGCGGCCGGGCGCTGGACCGGTTCGAACGGGCGATCGCCACGTCCCGGCGGTGGGAACAGCGACCGAACCGGGGCGGTAGCCCCGAGAGTTCCTCCCCCGGCTCGGCTCGGCGGACCGCGGAGACGCGCAAGGACATCGACGTGCGCCGCGAGGCGCTCGTCGATTCGACCTACTGCTACAGTCGCGAGCGCGAGCCCGAAAACGCCGTCGGGTATCTGCGCAAACACGCCTACAACCGCGCCACCTTCGTCGAGGGGCTGGCCGAACTCGCCCAGCGCTACCGGTTGAACGACGACTTTCGCGGTGCCGTGCTCGTCACTCGGAAGCTGCTGGCGCTGGCGCCGGCCAGCTCCGACCGGATCGACGACGTCGAGACGTTCTACACGGCGCTGAAGAACCTCGAGGAGTATCGGAAGATCGGGAGGGACGTCGAACGGATGGCGTCGGTGTACGAGCGCTATCACTCGCGGGCGAACCTTTCGGACGACCGGCGAAGCGAACTTCGCGAGACGTTCGAGACCTACATCCGCGACCTTGCGACGCGAGCGCACGAGCGACTTCGCCGACGGCGGGGGACGGCCGGCGAGGAGGGCGGCGGCGCGCTGGCGACGCCGGCCGAGAAGGCCTCCGGGGGGGCGGAAGCTCCCTCGGCACGGAGCGGAGGTGAGAGCCAATCGGCGGGCAGTGCGAGCGGGTCGGCCGGTCGGACGCCCGACCGGGCCGACGCGGCGTCCGAAACGGAGGCGACGGACGAGACGAGCGGCGAACGAGAGTCGAAGGTCGCCGCCGACGCACTGGGGCGTCAGATCGTCCGAGGATACGACGTCTACCTGGACAGTTTTCCCGACTCCGAGCATACGACCGACATCCGGCTGAACGCCGCCGAGGCGCTCGGCCAGCTGGGACGTTATCTCCGCGCGGGAAAACAGGCGCTGTCCGCCGCCGAAGCGATGGACCGTGGCCCCCCCCAGCGCAACGCCCTGTACGACGCCGTCGTCTATTTTCAGCGGTCGATCCGATCGTCGACCGACCGGCGGGAATTCGAGCGCGTGAACGCGCGATCGTCCCTGCGACGAGCCGGTCGGCGGCTGCTGTCGTACTCGATCCCGGACGACGAGGAGCGCCGCGTCGAGTTCGCCATCGCGAAGACGTACTACGACGAGGGGCGGTATCTGCGAGCCGTCGACAAGCTGACGGCGCTCGCGTACGAGTTCCCGGGGACCGACGAGGCCGACGCCGCCGTGCGACTAGTCCTCGACAGCTACGACACCCTCAACCAGTACGACCAGCTTCGGTTCGCCAGCAATCGATTCCTCCGGTCGGACAGTCCGGCCAGCGAGACGCTGCAGGCCGACATCCGAAAGATTCGGTCGGACGCCCGCCAGCGCAAGCTCGACCAGTTGTCGCTGGCCGCTGCCGGCACCGAGGGCGAAGGTCTCGAGCCTCTTCTCCAGTTTGCGCGCGAACACGAGGGCGAGGAGCTCGGGGAACGGTCGCTGGTCAACGCCTTCGTGGCTGCGCGCGCGATGGGGAAGACGGCGCGGATGTACGAACTGGCGCAGAAACTCGAGGCCGAGTATCCGAAGAGCGAGCGCCTCCCCGACATCTTCAAGACGGTCGCGGAGGTCGCCGAGTCGCGCTTCGAGTACCGGAAGGCCATTCGGTTTCTCCGCCGTGCGGCGAAGGTCTCGCCGAAGGAGCGGGCCAAGCTGCTCGTCTCGGTCGGTGACCTGCTCCGGCGGGTCGGTCGACCCAACGAGGCGGCGTCGGTCTACCGACGGGTGCTCGAGCAGTCCGACGGCTCCGGGCCGGTCGGGGCGGCCGCGGCCGGGCTGGCCGAGATCCTCGAGCGGCAGGTCGGGCCGAAGGCGCTGGTCCGTCAGCTCGAGACATGGGCCGATACCGGCAATGCAGAGTTGCTGGCCCGTCTGGGGGTCGCAAACGTCGCCCTGGGTCGGCGCGAGCGCGGTCAGAAACAGCTTCGCCGGGTCCTCGCCGCCGGATCGCAGGCGTCGGTCGGGGCACGGGCGCGGGCTCAGTTCGGCATGGCGGAGATCGTCTACGGGGCGCTGAGGGAATTTCCCGAACCCACGAGCGTCGGTGGCGTCCAGAAGTTGATTTCGCTGATCGAGCTGGCCCAGCAGAAGTACCTCAGCGCCGCCCGACTCGGACATGCCGTCTACACCCCGGTGACGCTGAGTCGATTCTCGCGGATGCTCACCTACAGTGCCGGGCGTCTGTCGGATCTCTCGCTGCCCGGCGATCTGAGCGAGCGGCAGCGCGCGTCCATCAGCGACGCGCTCTCCTCGCGGATCGAGTCGTTGAAGTCGTCGGCGAAGGACGCGCTGCAGGGCTGTGCCGATCAGGCCTGGTCGAACGACAACTTTACACTCGCGGTTCGAAGGTGTCTGAAGGGCGAGACTCTCGCCCAACCTGTCGCCGAGTTCGACACCCCCGACCGGAAGGGGACTCTGGAGCCCATCGAGGGTCACGAGAAACTGCGCGAGCGCCTGGCGAAGAACCCGAAGGACGGCGATGCTCTCCGACGGCTGGCGAAACAGTTCTACAACGAGGGGCGTTTCCACGCCGCGCGCATCGTCTTTTCGCGGGCGCTGTCGGCCGGCGGGGGACCCGACGTCCTCGTCTGGCTCGGACGGGCGCAACTCGAAGTCGGGAACCTGACCGAGGCCTTCGGGGCCTTCGCCCGTGCGGCGGCCGGCGGATCGTCCGAGGCGGTCCGTCGACTCCAGACGGTCGTCGAGCGTGCGGGGCTGTCGGAGCTGACCGACGAGGTGAACGAGCACTTCGGCTCGGGAGGATCTTGACATGCGAGCCGTCGACCGATGGGCGTCGGGGACGGGGTGGCTGTGGTTCGCTGCCCTCGTGCTGGCCGGCTGCGCGACGCAGGTCGAACCGATCGACATCCACGATCGGACGATTCCCGTCGAGGCGCGCAAGTTGGTTGCGGATGCCCGCGATTCCATCGCGGTCGCTCGCGCCGAGCGGGACGAGGCGGAGCGTCGGCTGGGCGAGGTCGAGCGTTGGCACAGGGATGTCCTCGCGCGGGACTGGCCCTCGTCGGCATCGTCGTTGAGGCCGACCCTGCGCTCGCTGGCAAGCGCGCGCGTCCGGCTGGCCGAGCTGCGAGTCGAACGAGCCGAACATCGCGTCCGTCTGGCACGGGCCGAGTATCGACTGCTGACTGCAAAGACCGCCCTGCGGCAGGATCTGGCCGTCTACGATCTGGCTCCGCTCCGGGAGCGCGTGAGGCATGTCGAGTCGCGGATCGAAGAGCTCGACGAGACCATCGACGACCGACAGAAGCGAGTCGCCAAGCTCTCCGAGAAATGGTGGGCGGCGTACGCCCGATTCGTCGACGATTCGGGCTCGGCCGACGCCTTCTTCGCGGTCTCGTCTCCCTCGCCCGACGCCGACGACTGACCGCCCCGTCTCTGCCGCTCGCGAGTCGACCGAGGACCGGAAGGCCATGGATCCGCATCGACGGCCGATCGAGGTTTCAATGCTGGCTGTCACCCTTCTGATCGGGGTCGGAGGGTGTGCCTCCTCCCCGACGTCCGTCGAGGAGGCCCCGCTGCCGGACGACCGACAGCGGGAACTGAGCCAAACCCTGGTCGGGACCTGGACGCATGCGGCGACGATCGATCGAAAGGGTCGGCGGACGCGGGTCGAGGGGAGGAGAGCCACCTGGACGTTTTGCGAGGATGGAACGCTGGTCTTCACCTTGAAAGTCCCCCGGACCGGTGCCGATCGGCGGGCTCGGGGGACCTGGCGGCTCGAGGGGCGCAACCTCGTCATGAAGCGGGACGGAACCGATACCGAGACGTACTATCGGGTCGACGAGTGGGACGATGGCCGGATGACGTGGTTCAACTACGAGACGGGCAACGACTTCCTGCTCGAATCGGTGGACTGAAAAAACTGTCTTGACGCCCCGACCGACAGGGCTTAAAATACGAGGTCCGTCGGGGCTTCGGCCCGACACATCCCCGGTGTCGGTCCGACTTGGTTCCCAGAGCGGGAACAGTTCCGACGGACGGTCAGCTTCAGTTCCCCCCTGCTGAAGCTGACCACCTTTTTCGGCCGCAGAGGCCGGCGATCACGCCCCTGGTCGCCGTCCCTCTGCGGCCTTTTTGTTGTTTTGCGCCCGGCCACCGGGCACGATGGCAACGAACAGATCCCCATGTACTCGGTCCGAACGGGCGAGTCCGGTCTCCGGAAACGTGGTTGACTATCTCTTCCGGCCGTCAGAGCCCACAGCCGTGGGCTGAACCGGTGAATGGCTCAAACGCTCAATGGGTCGAGATGTTTCGCGACGCTGCGAGGGCGGGCTCACCCGAATCTCCGATCCTCAACCCCCGCTCCTGCACTTCACCGCTCTCGGATGGCCTGCTCGAGTGCCGCGCTTTCCACGCCGGGCGCCGCCACTTCATTCGAATTCGACGCAACGCTCGCGGTCGAATTGGCGATAAAAGACATGGAGGGGGTTGTCTCGGCGTCCGGCCGCGTCGCGCGGTTGAAGCGGCACTTCCCATCAGGGGCGGGGGACGCCGCCACCCGCGGCTCGTGGGATACCGGGTCGCGCGGACCCCCTTGGCCGGCATCGGCCGGGCGGCGCGCACGCGGGCGCGCCGGAGGGACCCACGTGGGCGCGTGTGCCTGCAGTTTGTGCGCCGGTTCCGGGCCGGAGCGAGGCTCCATCGCTTACTGGCGCGATGGCGACTGCTGCGCGTCGACATCGAGGATCTCGACGATCAGGCTCCCCCAGGCTCCGGAGGGTTGCCGTTCGGGGACGTAGCCGCGGATGTACGTTCGGCCGGGACCCTCCAGCCAGTCGAGCACCGCCGGTTTGAGGACGGGAGCGCCCGCCGATTGCCGACCGCGCCCGTGGATGATCCGACCGAACGAGGTGTCCCGGCGGGCATGTCGCATGATGAATGACGCCAGTGATTCGAGGGCGGGATCTCGGGGTTCGCCGCGGACGTTTAGCTCGGGGAGCTCTCGTTCCGAGGCCCACTTCTGCTTCCGCTCGAGGAGTGCACGTTGAGAGCGGTCGAGCGTCGGAATGCGTCGCAGCTTTTCGGCGGTGCGCGGAATCGTCGGGGTGACGAGCGGATCGGGCGAATCGTCGTCCGTCTCCCCGTCGGAGAGCAACGCCTGTGGATCGGGCGGATCCGGGGCCGATCTCCCTCGCTCCTCGTCGAGCGGGTCGACGTTTTTCATCGCTCGCTCGAAGGTGGCTCGATCCCGATCGGAGAGGGGATCCGCACTCGAGTCTCCGCCGCTGCTCGGGGTCTGACCCGAGCCGGTGCGGTCACTGTCGGTGTGGCGGGCGTCGTCGGCGTCGGAACCGGCGCGGTTCGAAGGGGAGGCTTCGTTCTCGCGCGACGGGCTGTCCTGCCCGGAGGCGGTCGTCGGAACCTCGAATTTCCGGCGCTCGATCTCCTCGCGAGAGAGATCTTCGACCTCGCGGCGGAAACGGTCGAACGCCGATTCGCCGTCGGCGTCGTCTCCGTTCCCCCTCGAGGTGTCGTCCGAGTCGCTCATGGCACCTCGGGGATGGCCACGCGGTTCGACGCCGGGCAGTAGCCGCTATTTGTCCTCGCCGGACGCCGAGCGCAGGGGCTTGGGCGGTTTCGGGACCTCGTGTTCGTACGGGATGCGCACGCGGACCAGCCCCGACCGGCCGAATCGAGTCGCCGGATAGCGGAAGGTCAGCGTGTCGATTCCTTTGCCGGGCTTCTCGAAGATCGCGACGTCGGAGGTCGACGACGACGGTTTGATCTCCATGCTGCCCGATGTCTGGCCCACGACCTTCATGCCGGAGGGGAAGCGCTTTCGGGCGAAGAACTCGTCCGGTCCCTTCAACTGCGCCGCCCGTATGCCCGAGACTGCCGTGTGTCCCGGCTCGTACTGCACCGACGAGTCGCTCTCGTTGGTGATCGTGTACGAGACGGCGAAGACGGGTTTGTCACTGAAGCCCTTCCCCTTCTCCGGATGCGTCAACTCGGCGTAGGACAGTTTCGCGGCGTTGACTCGAAAGACGACCCCGTCGAACGCGATCTCGTCCCCGATCTCGTGCACCTTCGGGCCCGGCGGCTGGCGGTACTCGTACTGGAGGCGAAACAGGATCGGGGCCGTGCCGCGGTGGAACGACGGCGGGATGCTGAAGATCAGATTCGCCTGTTTCGAGTCCGGGACCTCGAACAGAAAGAGGTCCTCGACCGTCGAGTCGGGCGCGATCGACGTCGTCTTGCGGATTTGATCCGGCACGGCTCCCTCTTCGAGGACGACCCCCGGGATGATTTTCTTCGATTTCGGGGGGAGGGGGACGTTCTTCCAGCCGAGGTTCGGGGCGATCACCACCCTCGTCC
>JBDGRG010000205.1:0-2053 GCA_042218355.1 Bradymonadaceae bacterium | reverse complement strand
AGTCGACGAGATGGGGAGGCATGTCGGCGGCCGGTATCGAGTCGAGAGATTCGTGCCGACTATCTTAGTGGTGTGTTCGGTCCGGGCAACCTGCGTGCAGGGGAGCTGCGGTCCGTGATCGTCGGAGGCGCCGGCCGCGTCTTGCCGCCGTCGAAGTCCACCAGGGCCTGCGGGGGCGCGGCAATTTGGGTCTTCGCTTTCGTTGGTCGGTCTCTGATCGCTGCTCCCCGCGGCAGGGGGACCATCAGCCGCCGGTCTCCGGGAACCGGATCGCGACGCATCGATTGACTGTCCGACCGCCATCCACTCCGCCCGGGGTCCGTCTCTCCGATCCGCGACTCGCGAGCGGTTCCGAGACATGCGATCACGACCCGTCGAAACCGTCGACGGGGGTTCTCTCGGATGATGGACGGCAGCGGGAGGGGGGATCGGAGAAGAGGCCCACCCCTGTCCCCTTGGCACCGCTGCGACCAATCACTCGTGAACCCACCCCGTTCCGGCCATTCGATTGTCGGCGCTGGTCGGGGGACTTATAATTCCTGCGGTTGTCTGCACGCGAATGACCTTTCCTCGATCGAGGGCGTTTGGATCGTGCTACCGGAACCCGGCAACTCCTGCGTACTGCGAGACGCGCGAATCGTAACTCTCGATCCGTCGCTGGGAATCGTCGAAGGGGATCTGGTCGTCGAGGACGGTTCGATCGCTGCGGTCGGCGGCTCGATGGCCGACCCGCCGGACCGCGAGATCGACGTCGGCGGCGATGTCGTGATTCCCGGGTTCGTCCAGTGTCACATCCACCTCTGCCAGACGTTGCTCCGCGGCGGCGCCGACGACATGGCGCTGATCGAGTGGTTGTCGGAGCGCGTATGGCCGTACGAGGCCTCCATCACACCGAAGGAGCTGTACGTCAGCGCTCGAGTCGGACTGGCCGAACTGGCGCTGTCGGGAACGACTGCGCTTCTGGACATGGGAACCGTCCGCGGAACGGACGCCGTCGCCAGCGCCGTCGAGGAGTCCGGCCTGCGTGCTATCATCGGAAAGTGCATGATGGACCGAGGAGAGGGGGCTCCGGACGAGCTGGTCGAGGAGACCGATGCCAGCCTCGCGCGGAGTGTCGAAGCCTGTCGGCGCTGGGATGGGGCGGCCGACGGTCGCATCGGGTACGCCTTTGCGCCGCGGTTCGCCGTCTCGTGCACCGATGCACTGCTGCGTGACACTGCGCGCGCCGCCGAGCAACTCGGGGCCGGCATCCACACCCACGCCTCGGAGACGCAGTACGAGAACGAGTTCACCACCGAGCGGTTCGGCGTGCGCAACGTTCCGTATCTGAACGAGGTCGACCTGTGCGGCCCCGACTCGGTCTTCGCCCACGGGGTTCACGTCACCGAAGACGAACGACGGTTGCTGGCGGAGACGGAGACTAGCGTCTGCCATTGCCCGTCGAGTAACCTCAAGCTTGCCAGCGGAGTGGCCGACGTCCCCGCGCTCGATCGCGACGGCGTACAGCTGGGGCTCGGTGCGGATGGTGCTCCCTGCAACAACAACCTGGACCCCTTCGTCGAGATGCGGCTGGCCGCGCTCATTCACAAGCCGGGCCGAGGACCGGAGGCGATGCCCGCCCGCCGGGTGCTCGAACTTGCTACGCTCGACGGGGCGCGAGCGCTCGGTTTGGAGGACGAAGTCGGATCGATCGAGGAGGGAAAGCGTGCGGATCTGGTCGTGCTCGATCTCGACTCGGATCCGGCCTGCGCACCCGCCGCCGGAAACGTCTACTCGCGGATCGCCTACTCGGCGCAGAAGTCGAACGTTCGGGACGTCTTCGTCGACGGGCGGCGGGTCGTCGCCGACGGCCGCCTGGTGGGCGTGGACCGCAAGGAGTTGTTGGACCGCGCGCAGACGGCCCGCCGCTCCATCGCCGAACGGATGTGACACCGCAGAGGTCTCAGTTAAATCGAACCGCAGAGGGCCCAGAGGCCCGGTTAGACCAGAACCGAAGAGAACACGGTCGAATCGAACCGCAGAGGGCCCAGAGGACTCGGAGGCGTAATCGCAA
>JBDGRG010000204.1:4350-9561 GCA_042218355.1 Bradymonadaceae bacterium | reverse complement strand
GATCATAGACATGGAGGGGGTTGTCTCGGCGTCCGGCCGTTCGCGGTTGAAGCGGTTCGACCCATCAGGGGCGGGGGGCGCCGCCACCCGCAGTCGGGTGAAATCGACTGCGCGGACCCCCTTGGCCGGGATGGCCGGGCGGCGCGCGCACGGGCGCGCCGGAGGGACCTACGTGGGCGCGTATGTCTGAATCTGGCGCGCGACTCCGGGCTCGGTCTGGGGGTATTGTCTTTCTGCGGATGCAAACGCAACGAAGTCGATCGGCCGAGTCGGGCTGCACACTCGGAGCGGTTCGGGCGTGTCGCGCGCCGACGAGTGCGTCGGATGTCCGCTTTTGGGGGGCATGTCCACGGGTCGCGCCGATTGCATGCGGTCCCGGAGTGCGGGATCCTTTCGACCCGGATTCACGGACCCGCCGACCGAGGCGACGCCATGGCAGACAGAGACGAGCTGGAGACACTGGCGGAGACGCTGACGCCGGACGAGACACGACCGATGTCCGACGAAGGGTTCGATCCGGCCAGCAGTATCCGGGAGGGCGCCGGGGAGGGGGTCTCGGAGCAGACGCTGTCGGAGGCCATCGAGCGGCTCCCGCGCGTCGAGACCCGCAGCGGGCAGGTCGACCCCCCGGAACTGGAGATGCGAAATCAGCTCGGCGAGGGCGGAGCGGCGCGCGTGCTGAACGCCTTTCAGTTTCCCGTCGGGCGGGAGGTTGCGGTCAAAGAGGTCCGAGAGGAGAGCCAAGGGGGGACGACCCGCCGCGAGAGCGAGTTGAAGAGCCTGCTCCGCGAGGCGTGGATCACCGGGTATCTGGAGCATCCGAATGTCGTTCCGATCTATCGCGTCGCTCGGACGGACGACGGCGAGCCGGTGATCGTGATGAAGCGGATCGAGGGGGTCGCGTGGTCGGAGGTGATCCGCGATTTCTCCCGCGCTCCGGATCATTCGGCGGGGGACGATCCCCTTCAGTGGCACGTCGAGACGCTCATCCAGGTCTGCCGAGCGGTCGAATACGCACACGACCGGGGCATCGTCCACCGGGATCTGAAGCCGCAGAACGTCATGGTCGGCGACTTCGGGGAGGTGTACGTCGTCGACTGGGGCATCGCTGCCGCGGTCGAGCCGGTTCCCAACAATTCCCGCATCCCGCGGCTGGACGACGTCGAAACCGCCGTCGGGACACCCGCCTTCATGCCGCCGGAGATGATCGAGGCCGAGACCGAGGCCATCGGCCGGCAATCGGATCTCTACTTGCTGGGCGGCATTCTCCACGAGGTGCTCACGGGGCGGCCCCCGCACGACGGCGATTCGATGATCGACGTCCTGCTCGACGTCCGTGAGTCGGGGGCGCCGACGTTCGAGCGAACGGACGTTCCCGACCGACTCGCCGCGATCTGCAGGCGGGCTCTCGAGCCCGACCCGGAGCACCGCCATCCGGACGTCAGTGCCTTCCGAGAGGAGCTGCAGGACTACGCGCGCCATCGCGAGTCGATGGCTATCGTCGACGAAGCCAAGGAGAAACTCGGCGAGCTCGAGAGGAGACTCCGGGGGCGCGGGGCGGGGTACGAGGACGAGACCGAACTTCGGGAGGCATTCGCCGAATGCCGGTTCGGCTTCGAGCAGGCGCTCGAGATCAGCGAGTCGAACCAGTAGGCGAGGTCGGGGCTGCAGACGCTGCTCGAACTGATGATCGAGCACGAGCTCGAACACGAGGGATACGACGCGGCGACCCACTTTCTGGCCGAACTGCCGGAGCCGCGGCCGGACCTGGAGGAGCGAGTCGCAGAGCTGGGGCGCGAGCTCGAGTCCCGCGAACAGGAATACAGGGACCTGCAGCGCCAGCGATACGAGGCGGACGTCGACGTCGGCCGCCACGGACGGAGTCTCTTCCTGCTGGTGCTGGTGGTGCTGACGGCTCTGGTCAACCTCGTCCCGTATTTCTGGCCGGCGATGACGGGGTACGCGGCCGACATGCAGGTCGAGATCGGCGTGTTCACGGGGTACATCGTCGCGGTCGGCGGTCTTGTCTATCGCGCACGCGACTCGCTCGCACAAAACGAAGCGAACCGCCGGATGATGGCGATGATGGGAATGATTCTCGCCATGCAGATTACCCTGCGTGTGGTGGACATGCTGGCCGGGACGCCGCGGTTCGGGGTCGAGATGCACAAGTCGTTGAATACCGCCACGGGCATCCTCGTCGCCGCGGCGACGATCGACATGCGTTTCCTGTGGCTGGCGATCCCCATACTGGCGACGCTCCCCCTCCAGTACGCGATGCCGGAATACGCCCTGTTGGTTTCGGGTGGCGGATTTACCGTCGGTGGCGTGCTCCTCGCCCGCGTCTGGTGGGAAGAGTCGGCTTGTTGAAACGGGCCGCCGTCGGGTATCCGGTATGCTCCGACGGTCGCTGCCCCGCCAGCCCGGGGCTCGAAGCTGACGTTCGATCGACACGGTTACCGACTTGGAGGACGAACCCCCAGTCGTACGCGATCTCGTGCTCGTTGGAGGCGGGCACAGTCATGTCGCGGTGATGAAGATGTTCGGGATGGATCCGATCCCGGGCGTGCGCCTGACGGTCGTCTCGCGCGACCTCCACACCCCGTATTCGGGGATGCTCCCCGGGTTCATCGCCGGTCACTACGACTTCGACGACTCGCACGTCGACCTCCGGCCTCTGGCGAAGTTCGCCGATGCTCGGCTGTACCAGGGCGAGATGGTCGGGCTGGACCTCGAGGGTCGGCGCGTTCTCTGTGAGGACCGGCCGCCGGTCGCCTACGACGTCCTCTCGATCAACATCGGGTCCACGCCGACCACCGACCCCGTTCCCGGGGCCGCCGAACACGGGTTGCCGGTCAAACCGATCGACGAATTTCTGGAGGGATGGCAGCGGGTCCGGCAGCGCGTCCGTTCGGCCGATCCCGACGATCCGGTGACCGTCGCGACCGTCGGTGCGGGGGCGGGCGGGACGGAGCTGACTCTGGCGACACAGTACCGCCTGCGGACGCAGCTCCAACAGGAGGATCTGTCGGCGGACTGCGTCGAATTCAAGTTGCTTTCGGGCGACGAGACGATCCTACCCGAACAGCCCTCCGGCGCTCGGCGTCGGTTCCGTCGCATCCTCGACGAGCGGGACGTCGACGTGAAGACCGATCATCGCGTCGTCGAAGTCCGCGACGACGTCCTCGTCTGTGAGGATGGCCGCGAGGTGGCCTACGACGAACTGTTCTGGACGACCTCCGCCTCGGCCCCCGACTGGATCGAGGAGACGGGATTGGCGACCGACGACGAGGGCTTTATCGAGGTCGACGATCGGCTGCAGTCCACCTCGCATTCCGAGGTGTTCGCCGCCGGCGACATCGCCTCGATGACGAATTACGATCTGCCGGCCTCGGGGGTGTACGCCGTCCGGCAGGGCGATCCGCTCGAGAGCAATCTCCGTCGGACGTTCTCCGGGGATTCACTGGTCTCGTACCGACCGCAGAGCCAAATCCTGCAGATCATCTCGACGGGGGACGAATACGCCGTCGCAACCCGGGGCTGGTGGTCGGTCGAGGGCGAGTGGGTCTGGAAGCTCAAGGACTGGATCGATCGGCGCTGGATGGAAAAGTGGCGCGATCTGCCCGACATGGACGATCAGCCCGAGGAGTTCGACTCGCGCGACAACGAGGCGCTCGATGAAATTTCGGTCGTCGCGATGCGATGTGGCGGCTGCGGGGCCAAGATCGGGAGCACGGTCCTCGACCAGGTGCTCGAGCGTCTCTCGCCGGTCGTCCGGGACGACGTCCTCGTCGGTCTCGACGAGCCCGACGACGCCGCGGTCGTCGAGATTCCCGACGACAACGTGGCGGTCCATACGGTCGACTTCTTCCGGTCGTTCGTCGACGACCCGTATCTGTTCGGTCGAATCGCGTCGAATCACGCGCTGGGCGACATCTTCGCGATGAATGCCGAGCCGCAGTCGGCGCTGGCGCTCTGTACGGTGGCGCACGCGCCCGAGGAGAAGGTGGCCGAGCAGCTCTATCAGATGATGGCCGGCGCGACGGCGGTCCTCGAGGAGTCCGGCACGGCGCTGGTGGGCGGGCACTCGGCGGAGGGGGAGGAGATGGCCTTCGGGCTGGAAGTCAACGGGGTCGGCGAGCCCGATCGTCTGCTCCGGAAAGGGGGCCTCCGGCCGGGCGAACGTCTGATCCTGACCAAGCCGCTCGGGACGGGCACGCTGTTCGCTGCGGACATGCGACAGAAGGCTCGCGCCCGGTGGATCGACGGGGCGCTCGACAGGATGGCGATCTCGAACCAGCGGGCGGGCGAGATCCTCGCCGACCACGGCGCGGCCGCCTGTACCGACGTCACCGGCTTCGGCGTATTGGGTCATCTCGTCGAGATGACGCGCCCGTCCGAGGTCGACGCGGTCGTCGATCTCGACGCGCTTCCCGTCCTCGACGGCGCGATGGAGACCCTGGGCGAGGGAATCTTCAGCTCGCTCCAGCCCGAGAACGTCCGGCTGCGTCGGGCGGTCCGGAATCAGGAGGACGTCCTCGATCACCAGCGGTATCCACTGTTGTTCGATCCGCAGACCGCCGGGGGGCTGCTGGCCGGGGTCCCCGAGGAGAATGCCGGTGCCTGTCTGGAGGAGTTGCGCGAGTCGGGATATCCAGAGGCGAGGATCGTCGGTCGGGTCGAACCGATGTCGGACGAACTCGAACCGATTCGTATCGAGGAAGGCGAGTGAACAGTGTGCCAGATCAGGGATGCTCTGGCTACGTGCGTGCAGCGCAGAGCGAGCTTCTAAACATTAATTCGGTGTATAGTCGTTCGCGACAGGTGGTCCCTGCGGGCTCGTGCCGCAGGGGAGCAAAGATCAGAGAGGTAGAAGGGACAAGAAAAATTGAAGTTTTCTTTTTCGCTCTTTTAGCTCTTGATCTCGTTCACCGGCGCTTCGAGGTGCCGGGGTCCAACCAGCTCTCGTCCCCGGACTTCTTTCTCAAGCTGCATCCAGCTCGTTGCGCATCCTACTCGGACGATTCGAGCCCGACGTCGGCCAGGATCGCCCGCCACGCCCGCCGTTCCCGGTGCGGGTCGAACCGATCTCGCACGGCTTCGCAGGCCTCGCACAGCTCGCGATAGTAGTCCGGGTCGGACTCCGCACGGTGGAGTTCGTCGGCGAGCGCCTCGGTCGACTGGACGCTCCCGTCCCGGTGGGCGTCAACA
>JBDGRG010000204.1:0-4340 GCA_042218355.1 Bradymonadaceae bacterium | reverse complement strand
CTCGAGGACGGAGGTCACCGTCAGCAGGTCGGCGGCCCCGATGCGCTCGAGCGCTTCGGGTCGAGGAATCTCGCCGAGCCACTGGAATCGCGGCTGTCGATTCTCCGCCTCCCGCGCGCGGTCGGCCCAGTCCTCGGAGCGAGCCGAGCCGACGTGTCGAACCCGCAGGTCGGAATCGTCGGGCAGCCGGGCGGCGGCGCGGGCCGTGCGGAGCGGATCCTTGACGTCGCGAAGGTGGGCGGCGACGAGGACGTCGAATCTCTCGTCTGCGTCGGGAAACGAGGGCGAGCGCCGGAACTGTTCGGTGTCCGCGAGCAGTCCGACCGATTGATACGCGACGTGTAGCCGGTCCCGGGCCGACGTCGGCAGCTCGTCGGCCGCCCGGGGTTGAAGCGCGACCAGGGCGTCCGCCCGCCCGACGTTTTGGTCCACGCGGTCCGCCCGGTGGCGATACTCGTACAGGTCCGTTCCCGTCAGTGCGACGATCAGGGGCCGGTTCGGATGGTGTTGTTCGAACCGCTCGATCGAATCGTGGCTCTTGTGGGCGTGAAGCGCCACGAGGGCATCCGGTGTCGAGCGCTCGGGCTCGAAGTCGTAGGCGACGCGCACTCGGTGGCCGAGCTCCTCCAGAATCCGCCGCCAGCGCGCGGACGTCGTCTCGTTGCCGGCGGTATCCGACGTTGGTTCCGGAGTGACGATTGCGATATCCATGGGCCGTCGTCGGTTCGGGGATCGGATCTGTCTCGAGTGCCCCTTTAACGCACGCGCCTCGAGGTCGTCGAGCCGGCGCGAGTCCAACGTCCGTACTAGCGCCCGTCACTCTCACGTGCTACCCTCCAGACGACCGATGAAATCGAACCCGACTGCCTCCGAGCTCCTGGCGATCGTCGACGATGCACGGCGGCGCACGATCGATCTTGTCGACGATCTCGACGACGATCAGCGCATGGGGCCGAAGCGCGATATCGTCAATCCGATGCTCTGGGAGATCGGCCACCTCGCCTGGTTCCACGAGCGATGGATTCTGCGCCACCTCGACGGACGCGACCCGCTGCGGGACGATGCCGACGAGCTGTACGACTCGATCGCCGTCCATCACGACGACCGATGGTCTCTCCCGCTGCCGGACTACGACGAGACCCGCGACTACATGCGCGGCGTGCGGGAGGCGCTCCACGAACGGCTGGCGGGCCGGTCGGCGACCGAGGAGGAGGCGTACTACTACCGCTACACGACCTTTCACGAGGACATGCACGCCGAGGCGTTTACGTACACCCGGCAGACGCTCGAGTACCCGCGCCCGGAGTTCAGCGCTGCAGAGGGGGGGGAACCGACGGCGTCGTGGGGCGAGCAGAGCGGCGACGTCCAGACTCGTCGGGACGTCTCGGTTCCGGGCGGAACCTATCGGCTCGGGGCCCCGGAGGATGCGCCGTTTGCCTTCGACAACGAGAGGGAGATTCACGAGGTCGAGCTGGAGCCGTTCGAGATTTCGAAGACACCCGTGACGAACGAACAGTTCGTTCGGTTCGTCGAGGACGGTGGATACGACACACGGGAATACTGGTCGGACGCCGGGTGGGCCTGGCGAGGGGAGACGGGGGCCGAGGCTCCGCGGTACTGGGAGAAGCGAGACGGGACCTGGCATCGCCGGCTGTTCCGGGACTGGTACGAGCTGCAGCCCGATGCGCCCGTCGTGCACGTCAGCTGGTGGGAGGCGAAGGCCTGGTGCCGGTGGGCCGACCGCCGGCTGCCGACGGAAGCCGAATGGGAGGCGGCTGCGGCCGGCCGATCCGCCGAGGAGGCCGGATTCGCGGATCAAAAGGTTCGGTATCCGTGGGGGGACCGTCGGCGGGAGGGTCGCCCCGCGAATCTCGATGGGCGCGCGCTGCTGGAGGGGGCGAGCGGGGACGAGCGATGTCTCGCCCCGGTCGGAGCGTTCCCGGAGGGGGAGAGCGCCTTTGGCTGCCGCCAGATGCTCGGGAACGTCTGGGAATGGACCGAGACGACCTTCGAGCCGTATCCCGGCTTCGAGCCCGACATGTACGAGGACTACTCCGCGCCGTGGTTCGGCGACCGGAAGGTCCTGCGCGGAGGGGCGTGGGCGACTCGCAGCCGGATGGTGCACAACTACTGGCGGAATTACTTCACGCCCGAACGGCGCGACGTCTACGCCGGTTTTCGGACGTGTCCGAACGGATGATCCGCGCGGCGCGCGACCCGAACTGGAAGCTCGGTGTACGTTGTGAACCACCGACAGACGAAAGGCGCGAGGGACCGACCGGTCCGCTCGCGCCCGATTCGTCTCAGGCCCGGTTCGGAGCCGGGCCGGCGCTCGACTGACGCCCTTACGGGAAGCCCTGAGACATGTTGTCCGCCTTGATCACCTTCTTCGAGGGCCACTGGATGTAACCGGTGTGCCAGAACTGACCGGACTTGGGCATGTACTTGTTCTTGAATTCCTTCTTGAGAGTCCCCTCGATGTAGACGCGGACGGTCGCGTAGCTGGGGCCGTGTCCGTTTGGCGCGTAATAGTGGACCCCGAAGGAATAGGTCTGCGGGCTCTTCGCCTTGCCCGGGGGGTTGTTGTGGTTGAGGTTCTCGGGCCCGGCACCGTTGGTGTCGTCGATGTCCAGTGACGGATCGTCGGTTTTCACGTCCTGCTTGCCCCAGTCCGCGGTGCGGTTCCACCAGAAGACGTCGTCGGGCTTCTCGTTCCAGTTGTCGCCCCGCTTTTTGTAGTGCAGGTCCATGTCCGCGCCCACTCCATCGGTTTCGTCACTGTCCTGGGGCGTATCCCAGACCAGCTGGATGTGGATGTCCTCCTGGGGGACGGCCTTGACCGTCACCAGCGCGCGCTTGCCACAGCTGGCGGTTCCGTCGTTGTCGTAGACCACCAGTTCGGCTTTGTATTCGCCCGCCAGGTCGAGGTAGAGCTGCGGGTTCGGGACGTTGGTGCCGGGGCTGAATGCGGCGGTCGAGCCCTTTGGCCGTTTGATGAGACTCCACTCGTAGCGTTTGATCGAGCCGTCCGGGTCGTTGCTCTGACTGGCGGAGAACTGCACCGTCTCCAGCGGCACGGTGTTGATCTTCTTGCGTTTTCTGCCGGCGCCCTTGACGCCCGCCCGGGCCTTGGCCTTCGGGCAGTTGTTGTCGGAGCCCTCGCCCTTCAGATCGACGACGTGACGCTGTCGCGAGGGGTCGTTGCTCTCGATGAGCATTTTGCCCGTGTACGTCTTCTTCTTCGGGGGCTTGAAGGTCACCACGAAGTGGACCTTGTTCGACCCCTGGATGGTGTACTTCTTGTTCGGGAGGTTGCCGGGCAGGCTCCCCTTCTTCAGCTTGAAGACGCCCCCGGCGTCGTCGATCAACTCGATGTTGCGGATGACCAGGTTGTCGCTCTTCGGACGGCAGTTGCTGACCGTGACCGTCCGCGTGGCGACGTTGTTCAGCCCGGCCTTCTTGAAGCTGATCTTGTCCTGGTGGCTCAATTTCAGGCAGGGCGAGCCGGTGTTCCCGGTCAGGTTGATCGTATAGACCCCCTTCTGGCCGCCGGTCCCGACGGAGTCGTCGTTCGAGAACAGTTTGATCTGTGCTTTGTCCCCGCGCGGATCGTCGGGCCGGAACCAGACGCGGACCTTCAGCTCTTCGCCGGGTGCGAGGGAGTTCGAAATCTGGTCGACGGGCCAGAGTCGCCCCTTCGGATCGTAGTCCTTGTGGGGCGGATTGATGCGCGCATCCTTCTCCTTTTCAGTGCGGTAGAGCTTCGGGCGCGGGAACGTGACGTCGAATTTGTCCGGCTCGTTGCCGGCGAGCTGGATCTGAGAGAGTTCGAGCGGGGCACTCCCGAGGTTCTGGATGGAGATCAGCCGCCACTTTTCCTGGCCGGGATTGACGCTGGGGAAGTTCAACTGCCCGGGGGCGTCGAGGTCGGGGCTGAGGCCGGTGACTCGGAGCGGGACCGTCTGGTCCTTCGCATTGCTCTTGATGCGGACGCTCGCCCGTTCGGTCTCGTAGTCCTTCGGCGTGTAGGCGACGGTCACGGTCAGGGACTTGTCGGGCTGGATCGTCGCCGAGTTCACCCAGTTCTTCTTCGAGAACTCCTTCGTCGAGTCCTCCTCGACAATCTTCATCTTTTGGATCTTCGCCGGCCCCTGGCCGACGTTTTTGATCTCGAGCGGCTGGGTCTCGGTCTTGTCCAGCTCCGTCTGCTGGAACGACAGCTTGTCGGGGACCTCGAGCGCCGGGCTCTTCCCCGTGGACAGGTTGTCGTTGTTTCCGCAGGCGCCGGCGAGTAGCAGCGCGGCGGACGCGATCGAGAGGACTGACCAGTGCGGCTGCTC
>JBDGRG010000203.1:9039-19518 GCA_042218355.1 Bradymonadaceae bacterium | reverse complement strand
GCTCCCCGTCTTCGGGTCTGCGAACGTCCCGGCGGCGACCGGTGCCTTCTTCATCGTTCAGGGGGAGATCATCGAGTCCGAGCCGGTGCTGGTCCACGGGTTCGGCGACGTCGTCGCCTGGATGGCGGCGGTCGCCGGCCACCGGGCGCGCGTCCCGGCGGTCTTCGCCTCGCCCGCCCCCGGGTTCTTCGGGGCGGGCGCCCGCATCGGGGCGTGGGCCTCCCGCTTGTCCGCGCCCGGGCTCGTCGACACGCTGGACGATCGCCTGGCGGCCTGGACCGAGGGCCCGGCTCGTGCGCTTCGAGCCGCGATCGCCGGCCAGCTCGCCGACGTCACCGACGTCTGTCTGACGCCGTCCGAGCGGGATCGAGACGCACTGCTGGAGGGCGGGGCGGCGGAGGGAGCGGTCGAGTTGGTCGCACCCCGGGGAGGCGTCGATCTGGATCGGTTCGATCCCGAGGCCGAGGGCGTGCCGGGACGGGACGAGGCGAGGCGGCGACTGCGCATTCCGGAACGCTGGCGCCTGGTCGCGGGGTACGCGGGGGAACTGCGACCGGATCGCGGGGGCGCCGCGCTCGTGCGGTCCATCGAGGAGGTCGCCCGGCGCCATCCCGGAGTCGGGTGGGTGCTGCTCCCCGATCGCGGCGAGGGACTCGCGTCGGTCGTCGAATCGGAACTCGCGGCGCAGATTCGACGCGGGCGGTTGGTCGTCGCCGACCCCGACACGCCCCGGCGTCTCGTCCACCGGGCGACCGACCTCTACGTCGATCCGGGCGAGGGCGAGGACGTTCCGCGGGCCGTGCTCGAGGCGGCGGCGATGGAGACGGCGGTCGCGGCCCATCGAGGAGGGGCGATGGAGATGGTGGTCCGAGACGGTCAGACCGGGCGGCTGGTCGATCGAGACGCGGGCGAGGACCTGGCCGACGTCGTCGAGTCGATGGTCTCGGCCCCGGGTCGCCTGGAGGATTACGGCATCCGGGGGCGAGTCCGTTGCCGCGAGCGCTTCGACCGGCGCGACGCCGAGGTCGCCGTGCTCGAGCTGTACGACCGAGTGCTCGAATCGAAGCTCGCCGAGGATGGAGCGTAGTCGTGGAACGCATCGTGGTCTTCGGAGCGACCGGTCGGATCGGTCGGTACGTCGTGCGTCGAATCGCCGGGGAGCGCAGCCGGGAGGTCGTCGCGGCGCGGCGCTGGGACAGCTCGCCGGAGGTACTCGAGGGATCGGGGGCGACCGATCTGGTCGTCGACCTCGACGAACGGGAGGCCGTCCGGCACGCCGTCACGGGTGCGACCGGCGTCGTCCACTGTGCGGCGCCCGATACGGGCCACGACTCGGAGGAGTACATGGCGCGGAGTGTCGAGTACGTCCGTCGGATCGCCTCGATTGCACGCGAGGAGGGCGCCGAACGGGTGGTCGTCACGAGCACGGCGGCGACTGCGGCGGCGGCCATCGACCGAGGTGGGCGGGCCGACGAGTCGGACGTCTACTTGCCGGGCAGCTCGCGGGACCCCTTTCTCGAGGGGGCTTACGCCGTCGAACAGGAATGTTTTCGACAGGCCGCCGACGGTCAGCAGATTTGTACGATCAATCCGAGTCTGGTGGTCGGGCCGGAGACCGAATTGCCCCCGCGTTCGTCGTTTCCCGAGGTGGCGGACGACGATCCGGTCGACTGGGTGTCGCCCGGGCGGGTTGCGACGGCGCATGCGCAGGCGCTTCGGAGGGGCAATCCCGGGGAACGTTACCTGATCGGGGGGACGGCCGGAACGGTCGGCGGCCTGTACCGGGCCGTCGAGCGGGCGGGAGGACGGACCACCCGGGAGGGGGGATGGTTCAGTGGCGGGAGGGAGCCGTTCCGCGATCGGGCGTTGATCGGCGAGGGACGGCGGCTCGACTGCTCGAAGGCACGGTCGGATCTGGGGCTGGCGAGCCGTTGAGCCCTCGGATCGTGGGGGCGGGTCTCGGGCCCGGCCGGCCGTCCCGGACCGCGTGCGGGCGATCGGCGAGGCGACTGGGGGCTCGTCCGTCCGGTGCCCGGGCTCAGATCAGTCCCTCTTCGGCGGCGGTGTCGCTCCACGACTCGTCGTAGCCCTCGAACTCCGCTTCGCGGCCGGCCTCGAGAACCGAGAAGGGCGTCGCCGATTCGACCATGACGCCGATCTCGCTCGCCCAGGGGAGATCCTTCTTGTCGGGCGGTTCCTGTTCGGCGAGTTCCTCGACCACCAGCGGATCCGGACCGTGGGGAACCCCCGAGGGATGTAGCGTCAGGTAGCCGTCGGTGATCTGCGGGCGTGCCTCGTATCCGTGGTGGTTGAGCAGTGCCTCGTCGACCGAGTTCATGTGGTTGTACGGGGGGCTCTGCATCCACCGGGGGAGGAACGTCTGCAGGTACATCCCCTCGTCCTCGCTGACGAAGGACGTGACCTTCGGGGGATCGACGTGGAAGTCGGGGGAGGTCAGCGTGTTGAAGTCCTCGAGGTTGATGGTGAACGGCCAGGTCTGGCCCTCCCAGGCGACCGCATCGAAGACCGGCGTCTCGTACGACAGTTTCGTGTAGTCCCCGGTGCGCCGTTTGACGACGACCTCGCGGATCGGGTCCCGGTCGCCGGCCAGCGGGTCGGTCCCGGCGGGTTCGGGGGGCTCGGGGGCTTCGGGGGGATACGGCCAGGGTTGCTGGTCGCCCATCCAGTAGTCGTACGGTCGCATGATCGGCGACGGGACTTCGTACGCCAGGACCGTCGCCTCGCCCCCGCCGACGAAGGCGTAGGTGGTGCCCCGCGGGAGATGGACGAAATCACCGGTGCCGACCCCGTCGAGGACGCCGAAGTCGGTGACGACGTCGAACGATTCCTCCGTGGCGTGGACGAACAACAATTCGTGGCAGTCGCCGTGTCGATAGGCGGTCCAGTACTCGTCCGATCCGATCTCCCCGTTGCCCGCCCAGACGGCGACGTCCTGGCTCCAGAGGACCGGCGCGAAGAAGTCTCCCTCGACAGCCGTCATGTCGATCGCCCGCCGGCGCAGCGCGCCGGTCTCCCGGGGGGGAGCCTCCTCGACCGTCTCCCGGAAATCCCCCCGGTCGAGGTACATCTGCGAGCCCTCGAGGATCGTCGGCGGCGACTCCCGGAGGATCTCCGCTCCGAAATCGAGCTTGTAGCTGTAATAGCCCTGGGGGGGCCGGCCGGAGGAATGCCATCCGTCGAGTTCCTCGCGGTGAGCCGGATGGAGTTCGCGGTTCGTCGGCGTCAGCTCCGTCATCTTGGGTACGTAGTCCATCGGGCATTCTCCGTGGTGTGCGGAAACACGAGCCGTCGAGCCGCCGTCGAGCGGCAGTGGCCGCGGGGACGAGTCCCGCTGCGGGCGCGACCGCTCGATCTCACCGGGAGGTCCGGGGCGTCGGAGGGCGAGTCGGGCGGAGCGGCGCGAGCCCGAGTCGAGTCCGGCGGTCGGTTCCGCCCCCCGTCCCGACGCCCCGCGGATCGAGGCCGCTCACTCGTCGTCGATGTCCTCCGCCTCGAAGACGTTCCAGTCGTCCGGAATCTTGTCGAAGTCGATAATCCAGGTCGGTTCGTCCTGCTCCTGCAGCTTTTCGATCGAGCTGTACAGCCCCTGCACCGTCTTGTGGTGGAAGTGGGTCTGGTCGCGATCCGACAGGTCGAGACGCTGGTTGATCTCGATGAACGGCCCGGCCGCCGGATTCGGCGATCGGAAGAGCGAACCGGTGAACATCTGCAGCAGGTTCGACGAGTCGTCCAGCAGGATGTCCGTGATGTAGTTGACGCCGAGCTTCTCGGTGATCTCCCGGTAGTCCTCGATCGAGCCGCCCTCGATGCGCAGGGCGACGTGCTGGAAGTTCTCGTTGCAGTGCTCGATGAAGTGGTTGACCTGGGAGTCGACCTCGCCGTCGATGCCCTCGACGGGTGCCATGTAGCCGGCGTCGCTCTCCATCCCCAGTGCGATCGCGGCGGTCTTCATCCTCGACTGTGCGTCGGGGTCGCTGGCGGCGACGTCCTCGGCGCGGTACTTGATGTCCCCGCCCTGCAGGGCGCGCAGGAAGACGTAGGAGAGCTCGTGGATGTCCTTCGTCGCGATCGCCGAGTGGTCCAGTTTGAGCGTGAATCGCTCGCGCAGCTCCTTGAGCAGTTCGTCGCGCTCGGTCTCGGTCAATCCGCCGGGTCCTTCCTGGCTCTTGTCCATCGGTCTCCTCCTGTCGGTGGGTTCGAGGGTAGTCGTCCCCATCGCCGGACCGCCGTCGGGACGGGGCGGCGGGGGGGCAAATCGGACGCATGCCGGACGGGGACGAGTAGCACACCGCCCTCGCCGATGTAAACGCGCGCGGCTCGTGTCCGCGCCGCGCGAGCGACCGAGTCCCCGACCCCGTTCACGTCTTACGTGCTACGTCCACGTCCCACGTCCAACGTCCACGTCCACCTCCCACGTCCCACGTCCACGTCCACGTGCTACGTCCACGTGCTACGTCCACGTCCCACGTCCACGTCCCACGTCCACGTCTGACGTTTGCATCTACGAGTACGTCCGGCGGGTTCCCCGATCGTCTTCCACGGGGTTGAAACCGCCGCCTGCCCGGCGGTCTGTAACCATCCGGCGACGCTAAAGCGACGCCGGCCGGAATGGCGATCGGCACGGCCGGTTCGACCGGCGATCCCGTTGGAGAGCTTTCAATCCCGTCGGCCGGCAATGGTCGTGCGGTCGAGGCTCACTCACTCAGTTTACCCGGTGACTCGATTACTGGCCGACCGAAGGGAGGCCCTCTCTACGGTCGACGGTAGCCACCGCGGCAGTCACGAGAAGTCGTTCGGGAACCACTCGCCCGACTCGTGCCGCTCGACCAGCCGCCGGGCGATCCGTCGAGCCAGCGGAAGCTCGTCGGGCATCGCCGGGCCCCCTCCGTCCCAGAACCGCTCGACGTCGCCGCGGTGCTGGGAGTCGTACTGGAGTGCCTTCGCGTACATCTGAAGCCGATCGGCGGCCTTGACCAGCTTCGCCTCGATGCTCGATCGGCGCTGGTACGCCTCGTGGGCCTGCCGCCAGTCCTCTGGGAGGGCGCCCAGGAGTTGGTCGGCGGCCTCGGCCTCGGCTTCGGCGACCGCATCCACCCCCACCAGCTCCTTGACGGGGCGGGGGAGATCGGTGACCAATGCCTCCGCGATGTCGTGGACGACCGCGATCCGGACCGCGCGCTCGACATCGACGTCCCGTTCCGAGCGGTCGGCCAGCCAGAGGGTCACGACCACGACCTCCCAGCTGTGCGAGGCGACCGACTCGGGATCGTCGACGCCGGCCGGCAGCCAGCCGCTCCGTGGCAGATCCTCGAGTCGCTGGGCGCGGCTGAGCAGCCGGAGTAATTCGTCGGCCGGGTCGGTCGCGTTCCCCGCGCTTTCGGAGAATTCGGACGACATCGCAGCTCCTGTCGGAGGTCCGGTGTATGTTCGCGGCACGCGATGCGTACCCGGGCCGAGTCCGGACTTCAACTCGTTCGACGTCGACCGTCAACACGACTGCGCGCGTCGGTGATCGCTGATGGCAGGCCGCTTGCTGGTCCTCGGTGCCTCCAGCCTCGTCGGGGCCCACCTGTGCCGGCGGGCGCGGGCCGAGGGGTTCGAGGTGACGGCCGTCGTCCAACCCGGACGGCCGACCTGGCACGTCGACGCCGATCCGTTGCCCCTGGACGTCAGCCGCGTCGGGACGGGGACGACCGCCGAACTCGCCGCCGGGCATCGGGTGGTTGCCGACTGCTGGCCACGGGGGAGGATCGGCGCGCCGCCGGTCTCGCCCGGCGAGCGTCGGCGCCGGAGAGTCGGCCGCGTGCGGCGGGTGCTGGACGCCTGCATGGAGGCGGGAGTCGCCCGGGTCGTCTACCTCTCCGAGGGCGCGACCCTGGGGGCGGGTGCGGACCCGGCCGGTGCCTCCGAACGGGACCGTCACGTGCCGGGTCGCGGCGGATCGCCGCGGGCGGATGGGGCCTTCGCGGCCGAGGCGGAGATCTACCGGTACGTCGGCGCCGGTCTGCCGGTCGTCGTCGGCGTCCCCGGCTGGATCCTCGGCCCCGGCGATCCGACCCCGGATTGGACGGCGCCGACGTGGATGGCCGCGCGCGGGGAGTGGCCGGCCGTGTGGGAGGAACGGTTCAGTGTCGTCGATGCTCGCGACGTCGCCGACGGTCTGCTCGCCGCGCTCCGGTCGGGGCGGCGAGGACGTCGATACGCGTTCGGCGCCGCTGCGACGGATCTCGAATCGCTGGTCGGCGCGAGCGCCCGGCGGGGGGGATCGGCACCGCCCGATCGGCGGGTCCCCGCCGCGCTGGTACGGCGGGGGCGCCGGGCGGTCGAGTCGGCGGTCGGCTGGCCGGCCGGCGAGCTGATCGACCGGTTCGTGTCGATGCCGGTGATCGAGAGCGAGCGCGCCGAGGGCGAGTTGAACTGGCGTCCCCGCGACCCCGACGAGACCATCGACGCGACCGTCGACTGGCTGGACGCCCACCGCCGGCGCCTCGCCCTCGAGCCGTCGTTCGCCCCCGACTGGCGGCGGATGATCCGGTCGGCCCTCGCATCGGGATGAGGCGGGCGAGGAGGGCATCGGCGGCGTCGGGTCCGGAGGGGGACGGAGGCGTTCGATGCGGGGCCGCACAGCGGTTGGACGAGTGAATACACTGTGCTAGCCTCCGCACAGAGGCACATCGCGAAGTCGGGTGTTCGGTCGCGCCGCGCAGCGAGGAGGAGTTCCATGGCAAAGAAGAAGTTGCTCATTGCAGCGGTCATCGTCGGTCTGGTGGCGATGGGGTTGGTCTATCTGGCGTTCCAGCAACAGGCGGCGAAGCACCAGAAGCTGATCAAAAACCAGGTGAAAGTGGTGAAGGCGGCGCAGAACATCCCCGCCGGCACCCCGTTGAAGAAGAAGCAGGTTACCGTCGACAAGGTGCCCAAGAAATTCCTCCCGCAGAACGTCCTCCGCAAGAAGGACATTCAGGTCTACCTCGGGCAGCCGCTGAAGAACGAGGTCAAGCAGGGATCGATGCTCGTGACGGCCGATTTCGCGGTGAAGACCTCCGCGCGGAACCTGGCGGCAAAGGTGCCCAAGAACGAGCGAGCGATGTCGATGTCGGTCGACTCGGTCAGCGGCGTGTCGGGGCTGTTGCAGCCGGGGGACCGCGTGGACATCATCGGGACGTTCCCGGTCGGCGGCGAGCAGCAGTCCGTGCCCGGCGTCGGGGGCGGGGGCAAGAGCGTCGGGTACGTGACGATGACGCTGCTGCAGAACGTCACGTTGCTGGCCACCGGTCAAAAGCTGACGCGGACCACACACAAGGGCCAGCGCGGAGGCGGCTACAGTACCGTGACGCTGTCCGTGACGGTCGAGGAGGCCGAGCTGTTGACCATCGCGCAGACGCGCGGGGACCTGAGTCTTCTGCTCCGCAACCCGGAGGACGTCCAGATCGATCAGATCCAGCGAAAGACGCTGCGGAAGGTTCTGGAGAACCTCGAGCTGATCAACAAGCAGCGGAAGAAGCGCCAGAAGCAGCGCCCGGCGCCGACCAAAGAGGACAAGGGCGGCGTGATTCAGCGACTGGACGAGAACCGCTGAGCGGCCGGGAGTGCGACCGATCCGACCGGAGGACCCGTCCGGTCGTCGGGAACAGGGCCCGACGAACCGGCTCGCTTACCGGTTGGACGGCGGTGTGATAGTGTCGATAGACGGCTCGACGGAGCGTACTCCTCGGCAGCCGCGCGGCTTGATGGATCGTCGATGACGCGGCGGCCGAGGGGTCGAGATCGATTGCTATGTGAATGGAGAGGGTGTGACGATGAATGTTCGACCTCGGACGTCCGGATGGTTGGTGGTCGCCGCGCTGTTGGCGGTCGGGACTCTCGCAGTCCCCTCGCAGGCCAGTGCGCAGGCGCCGGATCGCGAGTTTACCATCGCCATCGGCGAGACGCTGACATTCGATGCCGCGAACATCGAACAGGTGACCATCGGGATGTCCAAGGTGGCGGACATCCAGCGGTCGGCGACCGGCGATCAGTTCATCCTCAGCGGGAAGTCCCGCGGCATCACGACGATCAACATCTACACCAAGAACCAGCAGAAGACGCTGCTGGTCCGGGTCGTGGGAGTCAATCCGACGTGGCTGGCCGAGCAAGTTCGACAGGTGCTGGGGAAGGGCTCGGGGGTGGACGTCCGGGTCGTCAAGGGGCGAGTGCTGCTGGAAGGCGAAGTCACCAGCAAGGTCTTCCAGAAGAAGATCAAACGGATGGCCGAGCTCTACCCGAATCAGGTTCTGAACTTCACGACGTTCCGGAAGGCATTCGTCGAAGAAGCCCGGATGGTCGCGATCGACATCCATTTCGTGCAGATGCAGGTGACCAAGCAGGACGACCTGGGGGTGGGATGGGGGCAGTTCATCGGGGCGAACTATTCGACGGGAACGGGCGACGTGCCCCTGTACTACGACAAGGGCGAGCTGTCGGGCGGGGTCAAACCGGACAGCAGCAGCGCGCTGGTCTCCCGGCCGGCGGCGCTGACCGGCGGCAAGGGGCTGCCCTCGTACTGGTCGGTGATCGGGAATCTGAGTCTGACGCTCGATTTCCTCACCGAGCGCGGGATGATCAAGACGATCAACAAGGGGACGCTCATCACGGAGGGGGGCACGAAGGCGAGTTACCACTCGGGCGGCACGCTGTTGATCAAGCTGGAGAGCATCGGCGGCAACAAGCTCGAGCGGATCCCGTACGGTCTGAACATCAATGTCACGCCGATCGTCGACTACAAGGATCAGGTCCGGCTGAACATCAAGGTCGAGATGAGCGAGCTGGACTTCTCGAACGCGGTCGGCGACGTGCCCAGTCTGCTGGACACCGACGTCGAGGCGACGGTGAACATGCAGGAGGGCCAGTCGGTGCTGATCAGCAGTCAGGACAACAACAAGGTGACCTCGAATCGGAACGGCTGGTGGATGCTCAGCCGGATTCCGATCGTCGGCTGGCTGTTCAAGAAGCGAAACTACCTGAACACCGTCAAGGACAATGCGATCTTCGTGACGCCGCGCATCTACAAGGGCGGCTCGAAGCAGCACAAGACGCTCGTTCAGGGCATCTTCAAGGACCTGCTCGATCGGGGCATGGAACCGAAGAAGCTCCCCGACCTGTCGAATGCCGAGTCCCGGTCGGAGGGCGACAGCGGCACGTCGAGCAGCGGCGAGTCCGGGAGCGAGAGTGCCGGCTCCACGGGCGAGTCGTCGAGCAAATCGTCGAATTGACGGGGGCGGCCGGCTCCGGGCAACCGGGCGGGCTCGCCGCCGGCGTCGCATCCGCGAGCGCACCGCCATGAAACAGATTCGCGTCGTCGACAATCAGGGCGAAGAGTACACCTACCCGGTCGACAGTGCCGTCGCCGAGGTCAGTGTCGGACGCAGCGAGAGCAACGACATCATCCTGTCGAGCAAGACCGTCAGCCGGCGGCACGCGATCCTGAAGATCATGGGGGATCGGGTGTTGCTGGTGAACCAGTCCTCGAACGGGGTGCTGGTCGACGGCGAACGGATCGACCGCGTCAGCGAGCTCGACTTCGGCGAATTCGCGATCATCGAACCGTACCGGCTCTGCGTCGAGGCCGACGGCGAGCAGAGCACGTCCCCGGGTCGGGGACGCCGCAGTCGCGATCGGGGGCGCGGCGACGACGGCGTCGACGGCCGCGACCGGTCGAACCGGCGAGGGCGCGAGGAGGGCGAAAGCGTCTCCGGCGAGACCGATCGGAGTTTCGACGCCAGCGATCTGCGCGAACAGCAGAAGGACAAGGGCTCGCCGGGGAAGGGCGCAGAACAGATCGACGACATCTACGAGTTTCTGGGGGACATCGCCCCGGAGAAGGACTACGAAGAGCCCCGGATCAACCTGCTGGGCGAAGAGGTCCAGACGCTGGACCGCGAGAAACGCCAGGAACTGGTCGACTTCGAGAAGGAACTGCACGAGGAGCTGAAGGATCGGTTGGATCTCCACAGCATGGAGATCTCGAACTACAAGAACCCGAAGATCGTCCGGAAGGTCTCGAGTACGCTGAAGGAGCTGCTCGAGAAGCGCGCCCACGAGATCCCGCCGGAGTTCGACTCCGATCAGGTGTTCAAGGAGATGATGGATCAGGTCTGCGGGCTCGGCCCGATCGAGGACCTGACCAAGCACAAGGGGGTCAGCGAGATCATGGTGGTCGACCGCGACCACATCTACGCCGAGCTGGACGGTCAGATCGTCCTGACCGACCGGTTTTTCAACGACGACAAGGCGATGATGACCGTCATCGAGCGGATCGTCACGCCGATGGGCCGCCGGATCGACGAGACGACGCCGCTGGTCGACACGCGGCTGCCCGACGGATCGCGGGTCAACGCCGTCATTCCGCCGGTCGCGCTCGGTCGCGACGTCAACCGGAAGATCCGCCAGGTCACCGAGGACATCGCCCGCGCGCTCTCC
>JBDGRG010000203.1:2435-9029 GCA_042218355.1 Bradymonadaceae bacterium | reverse complement strand
GCGCTGAAGGACCCCTGCCTGACGATTCGGAAGTTCCCCGAGGATCGACTGACCGTCGACGACCTGGTCGAGTTCGGCAGTCTGACGCCGGACATCGCCAAATTTCTGGGGCGTTGCGTGAAGGCGCGCAAGAACATCGTCATCGCCGGGGGCACCGGGTCGGGGAAGACGACGCTGCTGAACATCCTCTCCTCGTTCATCCAGCCCGACCAGCGGATCGTCACGATCGAGGACGCCGCGGAGCTGTCGCTGCACCAGGACCACGTGGTCAGTCTGGAGACCAAGCCGCCGAACCTGGAGGGCGAAGGTGAGATCGACATCCGCGATCTCGTCAAGAACGCCCTGCGGATGCGCCCGGACCGGATCGTCGTCGGGGAGTGCCGGGGGGGCGAGGCGCTGGACATGCTCCAGGCGATGAACACCGGTCACGAAGGGTCGATGACGACGGTGCACTGTAACACCCCCGAGGAGGCGATCGCACGGCTCGAGACGCTGGTCATGATGAGTGGAATGGAGCTGCCGACGGAGGCGATCCGCGAGCAGATCGCCAACTCCGTCGACGTGATCGTCCAGCAGACGCGGTTTTCGGACGGCAGTCGCAAGATCGAGTACGTCACCGAGGTGCTCGAGCTGAACGAGGAGGGCTTCGTCGAGCTGGAGGACATCTACCGGTTCAAACAGACCGGCATGGACGAAGACGGCAACGTCGAGGGGTATCACCTGGCGACGGGTTATCTCCCCAGTTTCCTGAACGAGTTCCTCGTCCAGGGGCTGGCCGACGAAGACGACTTCTTCTGATCAGACGTAACGGAGCACGACCGTGATCTACCTCTGGCTGGCGCTCCCAGCGATCTTCCTGACCGCCGTGCTGGCCGTCCTCGCCGGCGGCGACTGGGCGGTCCAGCGGATCTCCGAGAAGAAGAACATCTACGAGCAATTCGTCGGGGAGCACCTGCACCGGCTGTTCATGGACGCCTCGGTCGAGCAGTTCATTCTGGGACACATCGGGGTGATGATCCTCAGCGGGGCGTTCGGCTGGTTCGTCTGGCCCGGGGGCTGGTGGGGGCTGGTTCCGTTCACGATCATCGGGGCCTGGGCCCCGAAATACTGGCTGGATCGCCGGTGGGAGAAGCGCAAGGAGCGGGTCAACGAACAGGTCGAGGAGGCGATGATCTACATGGCCAACTCCTTCAAGGCGAATCCGTCGCTACCCGAGGCGATCAAGGACGTCACCCGCTCGATGCCACCCCCGATCACCGAGGAGTTGAGCATCGCGCTGCGCGAGTACCAGCTGGGGACGCCGCTGGACAAGGCGTTGATCAATCTCCAGGAGCGGATGCCCGCGCGCAACCTCGAACTGGCCGTCTCGGCGATTCGGATCGGCCGGGCCGTCGGCGGGAACATTCCGTCGATTCTCGAGGACATCGCCGGGACGATCCGCGAGAGCTACCGCCTGCAGCAGGTCATCGACACCCAGACCGCCCAGGGCAAGATGCAGGCCTGGTTCATGGGGGCGATGCCGGCGGCCGTCGTCGGCGTCTTCTACTGGATGGACCCCCAGCTGATCCGTCCGCTGTTCGAGACGTGGTTTGGATACGGGGTGCTCGCCGTGGCGATCATCCTGAACATCATCGGTGTCTACTTCATCCTGCAGGTCATCGACATCCGAGTCTGACGTCGCTCCGTTCGCCGGCCCCTTCGGGGCCCGGAGTGGCGACCGAGTTCGTCCCGAGACCAGGAGCGCTACCGTGATCACGAATCCGGCCGTCCTGATAGCCGCCGGGCTCGTGCTCGTCTTCATCTCCTTCGCACTCTTCGTCTACGCGTTCGTGCCGGACGAAGTCGAAGAGGAGGAGATCTACGGGTACCGGGAGCGAAAACGGCAGCGGCTGATCCGAGAGAGCCCGATCTACAAGGTCACCCTGCCGCTGGTGAAGATCTTTGCGCACTACATCCGCAAGATCGACGAGGACCAGATCGCCTTCGTCAGTCGGCTGCGCAAACAGCTGCGCGAAAAACTGCCCCGATCGGGGTACATGGGCGCCTACAGCCCGGACGAGTTCCTCGGGATGTGCTGTACGACCGGGGTCGGGTTCTTCGTCTTCGTGGTGCTGTTCACCACCTGGATCAACGGGACGCCGGCCGTCGCCTTCGCGATCATTCTGGGGCTGGCCTCGCTGTACTTCCCCTTTCTGAAGCTCGACGGGGCGATCCAGGAGCGGCTGATCGAGATCGACCAGCGCCTGCCGTACACGATGGACTTGCTGGTGCTGTCGATGAATGCCGGTCTCGACTTCATGCAGGCCCTCGAACGGGTGGTCGAGCGCGGCAAGGAGCAGAACCCGGACAACCCGATGATCCAGGAGCTCAGCGTCGTGCTGCAGGAGCTGCAGGTCGGGACGCCCCGGGCGGACGCGCTGAAGAATCTGTGTGAACGGGTCAAGTCGGACTATCTGGACTCGATGGTCGGGTCGATCATCCAGGCGGAGGAGCGGGGCACGCCGCTGGCGAAGGTGCTGAAGGTCCAGGTCGACACCATCCGCAACAAACGGACGCAGCGAGTCGAGAAGGAGGCGAGCGAGGCGGCGGTGAAGATGCTGATGCCGCTGATGTTCATCTTCGGCGCCGTCGTCGTCGTCGTCCGCGGAGCGATGATCCTCCGGATCATGACTCGCGGGTCGTAGTCATCACGGCTTCCCGGAGCAGTCCCGCCATCCCCCGGCCGCCCCCGAAGGCGTCGTGGAGTTGTGAGGGGCGGGGCGCTGGGTTACTTTGCGGGGCAATGGAGGTCCCCCGGTGGACGGGCGACCATGGTCGGTTGCCCACGGTGACGGGAAGCAGGTTCGACGCATCGACGACAGGAGACGAGGTGCCCAATGGCCACCTTTCGGTTCGAGTACAATGAAGACGGTGAGACCCGTGAGTTCACGTTCGACGACGCGAATGTGACTGTCGGCCGGGAGCAGTCGTCCGATTTCGTGCTCGACCATCCGACGGTCTCCCGTCAGCACGCGATGGTCGTCAACGACGGCGGCGGGAACTTCCGGTTGGTCGTCCTCTCGCAGGGAGGATTGACCGCCGTCGACGGACAGAAGGTGCAGAACGAGACCGAGCTGTACGACGGCTCCCAGCTCCACTTCGGAGAGCTGAGCTTCACGTTTCGTGCCGACTCCGCGCCCTCGAAACCGGCGGGCGGCGGGGCGACGGGGGCCCGCGGGGCGGCGACCGGTGCGGGCGGAGCGGCCGCTCAGGGAGCGGCGGCAGGGGCACAGCCGGAAGGGGGGGGCGCCGGTCAGCAGGCCGCGCCCGGCGGCGCGCCCGGAGGCGGCGCCGAGGCCGGTGGAGGAGAGGCACCCGGCGAGGAGGATCCCCGGAAGGCGGCCGGCGTCGAGAGCTGGGACGAGATCGCCAGCGAGGCGGACGACGCGACCGGCATGCACGACTCCGATTCGCTGGCCAATCCGGCGGTCGACTCCGGAAGCCGCAAGGACGAGCAGACGAATCCGGTCCTCGTGGCCGTCGCCGGCGTGATGATCGTCGGACTGCTCGCGCTGACGTTCTTCTCGGGCGGGGGCGGCGGAAAGGGGAAGGCGGAGGAGAAAGGTCTGCAGGGGAAGCCCTATGATCTGACGCTGAAAGTCGAGTGTCTCGGGCCGAGTGACTGCCTGAAGTCGGCGAAGAATGCCTATGCCGTCGGCGTCGAAAACCTCGAGCAGCGCACGGTCGAGATCCGGAATCTCTACAACGGCTACAAGAAGCTGTACGAGGCGAAACAGTATCTGAAGAAGTACCGCAAGAAGTCCGGAAAGAAGAACGCCCAGAAACAGCTGCCGAAGCTGGAGAAGAAGTTGAAAGGGGCGAAGGCGGCGCTGGAAAAGAAGTTCCAGAAGTTCCGCGTCAAGTTCCACAACAACAAGCGGAACAAGCGGTACAAGGGGATGGCGCGGGCACTCCAGCGCATCAAGGACTACTTTGGCAAGGAGTCCCGGGCGTACCGGTGGGCGACGAAGAAGGAACGAGAGATGCGCGATCGAGGGACCTACCCGAAGTTCTTCTGACCGGCGGCGTCCCCTGCGCCAGCATGTTCGGCGAGCACATCCGTGGCGTCGTGCGTCGAGTGAGAGCCCCCCGGGTTGCCCGACGTCGGCTCGCGCCGTTCAGAAACGTCGATCCACTGCCACGCCGACGCGGTCGAGTCGATCCACCCCCGGCCGCCGACATCGGTCGGCCGTTCCGTTTCGCAATCGAGAGAGACGTCGTGCGAAGGCTGACGTTCGCCGTTTTCGTGTCGCTGTTCGTCGCGCTGGCGACGGGATGCGCGACGGTCGAGGAAAAGGGACATCGCGCATTCGAGAAGGGGAATTACAAGGAGGCCCTCGGGTACTACCAGCGGGTCATCGAGGAGGGAACGCGAAACTGGCGGGTCTACTACCGGGCAGCGAAGTCCGCCGAGAACGAGGGGAACTTCGCCACCGCGGAGAAGTACTACGCGCGTGCGTATCGACACGGGGGCGGCACCAAGGTCGTCCGATCGTTCGCCAAGTTCTACGTTCGGACGAGCAACTACACCAGGGCGGTTCGACTGTACCAGTATCTTCTGAACACCGACGTCGAAAAACAGTCGGTCTACAACAACCTCGGTGCGGCGTTGATGTACGCCAATTCGGCGCTGGATGCGGAGTCGTATCTGCTGATCGCGCAGCAGATGGACCCGACGGATCCGGTCCCGTACGCGAACCTCGGGGTGCTCTACGAACGCCATCTCAACAAGCCGTACCGGGCGATCGGCTTCTACAGATGTTATCTGAAGATGGCCGGATCGGGAGGGCGTGCCTCGAAGATCAGCCGGCGGGTCAGCGAGCTCGAGCGCCGGTATGGCCAGCGAGCGTCGAGAGCCAACGTCGAGTGTGGAAAACCGTTTCGGCCACGGGCGGGGGCGCGCGCTGCGACGTCCGGTTCGGCGGGCGCGACCGGTGCAAAGGGACCGATCGAGCTGAAACTGGGAAGTCCGGGGGGCGACGGGGATGGATCGGATGCCGAGACCGACGGTTCGAAGTCCGGTTCGTCCGACGAGACGGGGGGCGAGGCGACCGACGAAACGTCGCCCGAAGAGGGGAGCAGTTCGTCGGCCGATGGAGCGGACGAGGAGAAGAGCTTCGAGATCGTCGTCGCCGGCAAAGGAGAGACGGGATCGGCTGCATCCCAATCCGGCCCGGCTTCGGCCGACGAGTCGGGGCCCGGCGGGAAGGAGGAGGGCGGTGGGGCTCCTGCGTCGAAGGGGGGGACCGAGACGAGCGACCGCGAGGCCGTGCTCCGGCGTGCCCGCCGGGCCTGGAAGGTCGACAACTATCAGCAGGTCGTCGATGCGATCTCGCAGTTGTCGCTCTCCTCGCTCGGCGTCGACTCGATGCGCATGTACGGACTCTCCCTGGCGGAACTGGGGCGAAACGAGAAGGCGGCACAGTGGCTGGAGTGGACGGTCCGCCGCAAACCGGATCCGACGGTGGTCGAAAAGTTGATCGACGTCTACCGGCGGCTGGGTCGAAGACGCGATCTGAAGGGGCTTTGTCGGAAATTCGACGGCCGCTCGTCGTACGCAGAGGTACTGAAGTCCTGTCCCGAGTCCGAGAAGTCGGTCGACGAGAAACAGGAAGCCCTCGAGGAATATCGAGAGAAGCTGAAGAAGAAGGGTAACTGAGAGGCGGTCTCCGACTCCGTTCGGGGTTTGTGCATGTCCTCGGATGCCGATTCGCGACGCCCGTTGATCCGATGGCCGCTCCCGCTGGCCGCGGTCTGGGTGTCGTTCCCCGTCGTCGGCGTCCTCCTGTCGATCAGTTTCACGCCGATCGCTCCGTACGACTACTGGTGGCATCTGGCGATGGGGCGGATGACTGCAGCGACCGGGACCGTCCCGTCGTCGAATCTCTTTCTGTACACGTTGCCCGTCGATGCGCCCTTCCTGAACCAGCCCTGGCTCGGTCAGCTGGCTCTGTACGAGGTGTTTCGCACGTGGGGGCACTGGGGGCCGTATCTGCTGCGCAACCTGATCGCCGGGGGGACCTGGATCGGGTTGGCGGCGGCCGCCGTCGACCGAAGTCCCGACCCGCGGGTTGCGGGAGGCGTATTGCTGGCCGTCGGGGGACTGTCGGGGATCGTCTTCGGCGTTCGCACGCGGATGTTCGCCCTGCCGCTGTACGTCGCAACGCTGGCGGTGACCGTGGCCGTGGCGGATGGACGCTGGAGTGCTCGGTGGCTGTGGAGTCTGGTACCGGTGACGGCGGTCTGGTCGAACCTGCACGGCAGCTTTGCACTGGCTCCGGCCCTCGTCGCGGCGATCGGCGGATCCCGGGTCGTCGAGGAGGCCATCGCGGGTGAGCTGGAGGCCGACCTCGTGCGCACATGGGGGGGGCCGGGGGCCGCCGTGGCGCTGGCCGGGATGGCGAACCCCCATGGTTGGCGAGCCTACGAGTACGTCGTCGAGCTGACCTTCTTCTCGGCGATCCCCTCGACGGTCAGCGAGTGGCAACCCCCGGACCCGTACCAGTTCTTCGGGGCCGCCTCCCTCGTTCTGATGGTGCTCGCGCTCGCGATCGC
>JBDGRG010000203.1:1337-2402 GCA_042218355.1 Bradymonadaceae bacterium | reverse complement strand
GTCGGTCCGACTGGACGAGGCCGTCTTGCTGGCGGCGACGACCTACCTGGCGGCCGGCAGCCTTCGGTCGATTTTCTTCTGGGCGGGGGCGGTCGCCGTCGTTCTGCCGCGTCACGTCTCGGCGCTGATGGCGGCGGGGGATGGCGCGGCGTCCACGACCCCACGACAGGGGTGGCTCCATGCGACCGTCGTCGGTCTGTTGGTCTTGTCCGCAGTGCTCGGACAGCCCGGTCTGCCACTGTTCGACCTCCGAAATCGGGCGCTGGGCGGGACTGTGCGCCGTGGGGGAACGGAGCACCGGCTGCTATCGGCGCAGAATTCGGTTCATCTGGTCGATCGCCTGGCGGCGGAGGGCGGCTCCGGCCGGATCTTTCACGGACAGAGCCTGGGGGGGCTGTTGGACTTCCGGCTCGGAGCGCGTCGACCCGCCTCTCCCCGTCGCGTCGCCTTCGTCGACCAGCGGATGACCCTGGTTCCCCCTCGCCTGTGGGATGCCTACTTCGAGATATCGGAGGCTCGGGCCGGGTGGCGCCAGGCACTCCAAAAGTGGGAGGTCGACACGCTGCTGCTCAATCCCGACGGACAGCGCCGACTCGTCCAGGCCGTCGAGGCGAGCGCCGACTGGCGACTCGTCGCGATCGGCTCGGGACACCTCCGATTCGAGCGTCGCAGCGATTGAAAAAAAGAGGGGGATTCGGACGAACCGACGGCAGGGGGCCGACTGGGCGGGTGCCGATCGGCGGACGACACCGGGAAGGGAGCCTCGGATCGTCGAGACGGCGGGCCGTCCGACCGCGAGACACGGAGGGAGGCGGTCCGAATGCGGCTGGTTCCCGGACGAGCCCGCCCGACCACTCGGATTCGGAGCTTTTTTCGACCAACCGACTTGACAGCGGGGCGCGAGCACTTATTATACAAGTTGGCTCTCGGGGGACGGTCGACATGGAAAATCCCCCCAGGCCGTTGGCCAGGTCCATGTCCCATGGCCACATGGCGTCCTCCGAGAGCTGTTTTCCCGAGTTCCCCTCAGGGGACGGTCGACATGGAAAATCCCCCCAGGCCGTT
>JBDGRG010000203.1:0-1327 GCA_042218355.1 Bradymonadaceae bacterium | reverse complement strand
ATGGCCACATGGCGTCCTCTGAGGGGTTTTTCTTTGTCTCGATCCGCTCCGGATCGAGTCCCGAATCCAACTACAACGCGAAGGTCGCCGTGAAAGCCGCGTGGTCCGAGCCGGCGAACTGGACGTCCCCGGGACAGGACCGATCGCCGACGGCGCGAGCCGTCTTCGGCACGTAATGCGCCCCGGACGACGGGAGCGACAGGAGGTGATCGATCGCCTCGGTGTCGCCGCGATAGCAGTAGGTCCAGCGGCGTTGCATCGGGAGTTCCCGGCCGCTCAGTGCGGGGCCGTCTCGCTGGAGCGCGCGAAGCGGCGGGGAATCGGGCGTGTCGTTGAGATCCCCGCCGACGACGATGCGAGCCTCGGCGTTGGCATCGGTGACTTCGTTGACGATGTCGGCGGCCTCTCGTGCCTCGGCCAGTCGGCGGCCGGGATCGTCTCGACCGACCTTGGCCGTGAAATGGCCGGTGAAGCCGATGACCCGATGTCCCTTCAGGCGGAGGTCGACGCGGAGGAAGTCGCGCGCGAAGCTCGTGCGGCTGCCGTCGGGACGGGTGAGGTCTCGGTCGTCGTAGCCCTGCGAGGAGCGGATACGCGCCCGCGCGAGGACGCCGACGTCGATCGAGGCCGGTCGGCCGGTCTCGCCGAACGCAATCCCGGGATAGCCGACCTTCGACTGGATGTCCTCCAGAATCTGTCGCTTCTCGATCTCCTGTAGGAAGACGAGATCGGCATTCAGTTGCCGGATGGCATCGGCGACCCGTTCGACGTCCTTTCGGTACTGAAACTGCGAGGGGCGGTCCTCGAAGGCGTCTCCCTGGCAGTCGCCCGAGTCACAGACTGTGTCGAAGAGCAGGTGGGTGTTGAACGTGGCGACACGGATGCGCGGGCCGTCGGGGACCTGCGTGTCGTGTTCCCCGTCGGAGGCGTCCCCGCCGTCGGGGGCGTCCCCGTCGGGGGGGGCGGTGTCTCGGCAGAGAGTGGAGCGGCACTCGGAAGGGGGGTCGTCGCCGGGATCGACGGGAGCCGGCCGGCAGGCCGCCGCGGCGGCGACTGCACATGCCAACGCGACGATCGGAGCTTCAGTGCGTGTCGAGAGGCCGACGAGCGGAGGTGTCATCTCGGTCCAGATTGGGGCGGACGAGACGGGGGCGCTGGGCCCGAGTGTCGAAGCTCGGTCGAGCGAGCTGCGTCAGCGTAACAGATGCCCCCGGCCGGTTCATCCGGCGTTCCCGGGCGAGGTGGGTTCAGGGGTGGTCGAGTAGAGCCGTCTCAGTCGGAGCAGGGAGGGGATCGGAGCCCCGGTTCCCCGAGGTACACGTGCGGG
>JBDGRG010000202.1:21361-26409 GCA_042218355.1 Bradymonadaceae bacterium | reverse complement strand
GGCGGCTCAGCCGTGCAACCGACAGCCCACGGTTTGCGATCGGACCCATTCAAAAGGCCATGTTCGTCCGACTCGACTGCAGCGCGTCCATCATGTTTCCACTTCGCTCGAGCACCTCGTCGGCGTACTCGACCATCAGCGAATTCGGCGAGGCGTGCGGGTTTTCGTCCTTCACCGCCTCGAGTGCTTCCGATTCCTCGCCGTGGTCGCGCGCGAAACAGTGAAGGATGTAGGCGGCGGCCGACGATCGGCTGACGCCCGCTGCACAGTGGCAGTACACCAGCTCGGCCTCGAGCAGCGTCTCCGCGTTTTCGACGAGCTGGATGATGTGGTCCTTCCTGGGCGGGCGGACCCGGTCCTCGCCGAACTGCGGCCGGTCCGTGGCGACGTCGTCGAACTCGAGTCGCAGGTGCCGGTCGTTTTCATGATCGAAGCCGTCCGGTGCCTGAGTCTCCGGGGCTCCGATCGAGACGATCGCATCGGACGCGTCGAGTTTTGGAATCTCGCGCTCCGCGTCGGCGAGGGAGCGAACGAGAATATCGGGTAGGTCTTCCAACGCCGACCTCCACCGATTCGTCGAATCGCGATTCGCGCGCCGCGCCCGGCAGAAAGAGGGGCCGACCGTCGGCGGACGATTTCCATTCGGTCGCCAACCCGATGTTAGCAGATTCGTGCGCGCTTTACATCCCGTGTCACCCGCGGATTCAATGGGCTGAGTCAGCGTTCACTGTCGCCGCGTTGAAAAGTGCATCGGTCTCGAGTATCCGACCCGCCGTCCGTCGTGTGTCATCAATCGGCCTCTCGACCGAGAGTCCGCCACCATGAGCGTCTCCAAGCGGTTCGTCCTCGAACACCGCGCACCGATCAGCGGGCTGGCCCGTCTCGTGGCGAGATCAGCGCGCACGGCGCTTCGCGGAGGCGAGCAGACGGATCCCGACCTGACGACCAGCGAGCGGTTCGAGAAGACGATCGACCCGCCGGACCGCGGCCTCGTCCGGGAGTACGTCCGGGCGATGGGAGGGGAACCGGACACCTACCGTGGGTTGGTTCCGCCCCATCTCTTCCCACAGTGGAGTTTCGATCTCGCCGGGCGGACCCTGGCTCATCTGCCGCTGTCGTTTATCGACATGGTCAACGGCGGGTGCCGGATGGAGGCGAGGGCGCCGCTGCCCGGGACCTGCCAGCTGGAGGTCTCCGGACAGCTGATCGACGTCCGGCGAGACGGGCGGAAGATTCGTTTCGATCAGAAATTCACCACCGGGCCGTCCGGTGCCCCCGAGGCGCTGGTCGCCCACATGTACACCGTCCTCGTCCGAAGCAGGGGGGACGAACCGGAGGACGACGGAGGAGCGTCCGGCGGTCCCCCCACGGTGCCCGACGGAGCCCGCGAGGTGCGGCGATGGTCGCTACCCGAAGATGCCGGTTGGGAGTTCGCCATGTTGACGGGGGATTTCAACCCGCTCCACTGGTTCCCCCCGGCGGCACGGGCAGTCGGATTCGACGCACCGATCCTCCATGGTTTTGCGACGATGGCGCGATCGTGGGAGGCACTGGCGGGCGAGTTCGAGGCCGCGACCCCGCCGCTGGGCACCTTCGACGTCCGATTCACCCACCCGCTGGAGCTCCCCGCCGAGGCGGGGCTGTACGTCGAGTCCGAGGACGACGGGCAGTCCGGCCGACTGAGCGTCGGGGCCGACCCGGGCGCTCCCGCAAACATGGTCGGCGACTTCGACTTGCACACTGTCTCCGAGCACACCCGCGACGATGAATGACGTGTTGATGCAAATCGCCGAGCGTCCGCTCGCTCGCCGCATGATCGACAAGGCGGGCTTGCCGATCCCCCTTCCCCAGCCACTGGATCGCGAGTCGGGTCCCCGACGGACCCGCCCGCTGGCCAACGAGCGGATCGGGGTCTTCTCGACCCGGCCCAACGGGCTGATGCGCCGGGCGGCTCGGACCATCCTCGATGCGGGAGCGGAGATCGCTCTGAATCTGGGCACGGGTCGAGTTCCGGAACTCGCCGAACACGCCGAGTCGCGCGGCCACCCGCTGACCCGCCTCGACATCGAGCATCCCGCCGAGGACGACTACTTCGACGCGCTGGTCCTCGACGCCGACAGCATCCGGTCGACCGAGGATCTCGAACAGCTCTACGATTTCTTCCATCCCCTGATCGGATCGCTTTGCCGGCACGGACGGCTGATCGTGCTCGCCCGCCCGAACGACGAGACCGACGATCCGCGCGAATGCGCCGTACGCCGTTCGCTGGTGGGCTTCGTTCGAAGCCTGGCCAAGGAGGTCGGACGGAACGGGTCGACCGCTCAGTTGATCCGCGTCGCGGAGGACGCCGACGATCGGCTGGCCGGTCCGCTTCGGTTCTTTCTGTCGGACCGGTCCGCCTACATTTCGGGGCGGGAGATCGCGGTCGATACGACGACCGGCATGCATCCGGAGGCCGGCACCTGGCTGAACTCGCTCGACGGTCGAGCGGCGCTGGTCACCGGAGCGGCCGGAGGCATCGGCCGGGCGACGGCCCGGGCGCTGGCCGCGGAGGGCGCCGACGTCCTCTGCGTCGATCTCCCGGGAGCCGAGGGGCTCGAGGAGTTGGCCGACGAGATCGACGGTCACCACGTCGGCATCGACATCACCTCCTCCGATGCCGGCCGGAAGATCGGCATCGCGCTGCGCGAGCTCGCCGACGAACTCGACGTCGTCGTGCACAACGCCGGCATCACCCGGGACCGCACGCTGAAGAAGATGGAGCGGTCCTCCTGGTCGGACGTCATCGACGTCAACCTGCGCGCGCCGATGGAGCTGACCGAGGACTTTCTGGAGACCGGTCTGCTCGCCGACTACGGTCGGGTGATCTGTCTGTCCTCCCTCGCCGGATTCGCCGGGAACGTCGGACAGACGAACTATTCGGCCTCCAAGGCCGGGCTGCTCGGTTACGTCGAGGGGTTGGCCGACCAGTTGGCCGACCGGGGCATTACGGTGAACGCACTGGCGCCCGGATTCATCGAGACGCAGATGACCGCCGAGATGCCCACTGCCGTCCGGGAGGTGGCGCGCCGGTTGAATGCTCTCAACCAGGGCGGGCAGCCCGAGGATGTCGCCCAGGCGGTCTCGTTTCTCGCCACTCCGGGGGCGCAGGGCGTGACCGGGCAGGCGCTTCGGGTCTGCGGCGCGGCGCTGCCGGGAGCGTAGCCCGAGCTTGCGGCTAGCGTGCAGCGTAGCCCGAGCTTCCAGTTCGGTGTTCGAGCCACCGTCCGCCACTCCATTCACCGCCGTGATCTCCGAGACCGACAGCCCGACGACCTTCGAACGGGCGTTGTGGGCGTTCATCGGTTATCTGCTTCTGGTCGTCCTCTTCGGGGCCTGGGTTCGGATCAGTTTCTCGGGGGCCGGCTGCGGTCAGCACTGGCCCACCTGCCAGGGCGCAGTCATCCCACCCTCCCCTCGGTTCGAGACGCTCGTCGAGTACACGCACCGGCTGTCGAGCGGGTTGCTCGGCCTGATGGATCTCGGGTTGCTCGCGTGGGCCTGGCGTCGGGACGACGTCGAGGATCGCGTCGTGCGCGGGCTGCTGGCGACGACGTTCTTCGTCGTCGTGGAGGCGCTGATCGGCGCGGGCCTCGTCCTGGCGGAACTGGTCGAACACGACGCGTCGGTCGCGCGCGCCGTCGTCGTCGGCTTTCATCTGGCCAACACCTTTCTACTCACGGCGGCAGCGGCGCTGTCCGCCTGGTGGGCGAGCGGTGGCTCCACCCCGAACTGGACCGGGACGGTGCTGGAACGGGGAGCGGTCGGGGTACTCGGTGTGCTCGTACTGATCGGCATGACCGGGGCGGTGACCGCGCTCGGAGACACGCTGTTCCCGATCGATCCGACCGTCGGAGAGGGATGGGTGCAGAAGCTGCGTACCTCGCTGTCGCCGGCGGAGCACTTTCTGGTGCGCCTGCGGGTCGTCCATCCGCTGCTGGCAGTGCTCGGCGCCGTGGCGCTGGCGATCTTCGCGAACGAGGTCCGCACCGGACCCGCCGGTGGACGCGCGGGGCGACCCGCCGCGGCGCTCCTCGGGCTAGTCGTCCTCGAGGTGGCCGCCGGCTTTCTCAACCTGATGCTCGGTGCGCCCGGTTGGTTGCAGATCGTCCATCTGCTCCTCGCGCAGCTCGTCTGGATCACGGCTGTTCTGACCACGAACGAGGTCATGGCGGACGCCCGGACGACGCCCGGTTAGGAGCGTGGCCGGTCGCACGCGCTCGCGCGCCGGCTTCGGGAACACCGGGGGACGTTCTCGACTCGACCGCGGCTCGTGCCACTCGTGCTGGCAGCCTCTCGATCGCGGCGCGGGCGACGCGACACCGCCGCAACTGTCCGGACTTCGTCCTCCGTTCCCCTTCTGGGCATGGTCCAGGGGGGCGGCCGACAGGCCACGAAGGCGCAAAGACCCGAAGAAGCGCACGAGGGGACGCCTTTTGGCTCGTTCGACGGTCGAGAACTCGCCCTCCCCCCACTCGTTCGAACCCTGGCGGAGGTTACGAATCCAAGATCACCCGTCGGACGTCCGGTTCGGCGAGTGTCTCGAAATGATAGTCCGGATCCGAGGCGTGCAGCTCCTCCTCCGTCGCGCCGCCCGTGCCGACCGTCAGCGCCTCGGCGTCGATCGCCCTCGCGGCCCGGACGTCGAGAGGGGTGTCGCCGATGACGACCACTCGGCAGTCCGCGAAGGGGCAGTCGACGTGGTCGGAACCCCGCCGGGCGCCCGCCCGGATCAGCTCGGAACGTTCGACTGCGTCGCTGCCGAAGCCGCCGAAGTCGAAATACGGATTGAGATCGCCGGGGTCGAGTTTCAGGCGTGCGCCCCGTTCGATGTTGCCGGTCCCCAGCCCGAGCGCCAGGGAGTCGCCGTGGAAGCGATACAGGTCGTCGACCAGTTCCTCGACCCCCGGGTGGATGGTGTATCCCGAGGTCTCCTCGATCGAATCGGGGAGCAGCTCGACGTAACGCCGGAAAATCCGTCTCACCCGTTCGTCGGTCGGTTCGACGTC
>JBDGRG010000202.1:11169-21351 GCA_042218355.1 Bradymonadaceae bacterium | reverse complement strand
GTCTGCTTGGCGCAGGCAGCGGCGAGCCACGCCGGGGTCGGTCATTCCGGCGAAGTCGAAGTTCAGCATCTGCTCGCCGTCGCCGTACAGCTCGTCGAGTGCCTGCTGGAAGGCGGCGCGACCGGCACCGGAGGTCGTCAACAGCGTTCCGTCGATGTCGAACAGGACGACTGTCGGTCGGTCGGGGCCTCGGTCGTTCATGGTGTTCGTCCTCGTCGGTCGGGTTTGTGCTCTCTGTGAAAAACCGGCGGTTCGCCAGAGCTTGGATGCTCTGGCTACGTAGACCGAGCTTCCAGCTCGTGTCGACCGGATCGACCGTCTTCCACCACAGCAAGATGCTCCGGCTACGTACACCGCGCACTCATGAACGTTCGCAGCGCCCCGAAGATTTCATCCCTTCATCGGGGGGCTATCCGACTTCGTGTTCGAGGGCGTCGCGGAGCGCTTCGAACTGAAATTCGAACCCCGCGTCGAGCAGTTTGTCCGGGAGGACTCGCTGCCCCGAGAGCAGAGCCTCGTCGGCCATCTCCCCCAGCGCGAGGCGCGCTGCGAATTCCGGGACCGGCAGGATGGTCGGGCGCCCCAGAACGCCCCCGAGGATGTCGGTGAATTCGCTGTTTTTCACCGGCTCGGGAGCGGTGTAGTTGACCGGGCCCTCCAGCTGCTCGCATTCGACCGCAAACTCGATGCCCCGGACAAGATCGTCGATGTGGATCCAGCTCATGTATTGCTCGCCCGAGCCCAGACGGCCTCCGAGGCCGAACTGAAAAGCGGGAAGCATCGTCGCCAGCGCTCCACCCTCGCTGGAGAGGACGAGACCGAACCGGCCGACGACCGTCCGAATGCCGGCGTCGGCCGCCGCCCGGGTGCTCGCCTCCCATTCGCGGCAGACGTCGGCGAGGAATCCCGATCCCGAGTCGGCGGATTCGTCGAGTCGTTCCTCGCCTCGATCTCCGTAGTAACCGACGGCCGACGCCGAGAAGAGCACGTCCGGGGGATCGTCGAGATCGGCGAGTGTCTCGGCCAGCAGGGTCGTCCCCTGGGCGCGACTCACTCGGATCGACTCCTTTTTGGAGTCGGTCCAGCGACCGAAGATCGATTCGCCCGCCAGATGGACGACCGCATCGACCCCCTCCAGTGCGTCGGCGTCGATCTCTCCCGCCGTGGGTCGCCAGTAGACGTCTCCGTCGCCGGCATCGGACCGGTCGCGAACGACTCGAGAGATCGCCCACTCCGAGCCGTCCAACAGATGGCGCAGGTGAGAACCGATCAGCCCGCTCGAGCCGGTGATCGCTATTCGCCCAGTGTCGTCGGACATCGCTACACCTCGACCGTCGATTCAATGGATGACGACGTCGCCCGCTGACGCCCGCGACTCAAAACTTTTCGAGGAGATCGCGGTTTTCTTCGACCAGCTCGCGGAGCTTGTCGAAGGCCTTGTCGGACGTCTCGGAGAAGCCGGTCAGGCGGAGCGTGTCGCCGACGACCTTCGTCCCGAGTTGAGCCTCTGGATCGAGCCGAATCAGGATCTCTCGGATCCGCTTGGCGATGGGGCGGGGGAGTTTCGGGCTGCCCGTGACCGTCCCCTGGGGCACGTGGCCGGTGACGGCGACTGTCCGAAGCTGGCCGGTCGAGACGCCGTACTTCTCGGCCGTCAGGAACGAGCCCGAATACGTGGCGGCCGCCGCACACTTCTCCGCCATCAGGTCTTTCAGCACCTGGACGTGGTCGCCGCTCCAGTGAATCTCGCCGATGAATTTCGACGGGTCGTGGCCGCGCTCTCGCATGAAGGCCTGCGGAAGAAAATTCCCGGTGGTCGAATTTTCGTCGGTGAAGCAGAAGGTCTCACCCTTCAGGTCCTCCAGGGTGAGAAAATCCGAACTGCTCCGCGTCAGAATCAAACCGTCGCTGGTGACTGCGCCGTCGAACTGGCGAGTCGCCAGCGGCTGGATATCGGGTTCGTTGAATTTCGTCCGTACGTACAGAAGGGGGGTCAGGACGGCGAAGTCGAGCTCGTTCGACGCCAGCATGTCCCCGGTCTTCTCGTACGTCTCCGGGATGACCAGTTTCACCGGGCGCTGGAGTTTGCGGCGGAGATAGGCGCGGACCGGTTCGATCTCCTTTCGGAGCACCTCTTCGGTCGCGATCGGGCTCCATCCGAATCTCAGCGGCTCGCCGGAGACCGAGACCGTTGGTCGATCCGGGCCGCCGCTCTCGTCGGACGCACTCCCCGACGCAGCTCCCCCCTCCGAACGATCCGGGCCGATCTGCTCGGAGGTCGTGTCGAGGCCCAGGTAGGCCCAGATCCCGGTGGCCGTCAGCAGCGCGATGGCCGAGCCCAGCAACACGAGCTGAAGCGTCTGGAGCCCGTCGCCCGTCTCGGCGGACTCTCCGGCGGCCGCGGGTCGGTCGTCTCCGGAGTCACGGGCAGCTGCTCGGCTGGTGGGTCGGCGACTGTCCCGGGAGTCCCCCGGCGGGGAACGCCCCGTGGAGCGGCCCTCGCCTCCGGCGGGCGGACCGGCTCCGTGTCGGCCCGGGTCGGTCGATGCGGTCGGCGTCGATTCCCCGGGGGACTCGACCGCGGTCTTTTCGGGTTCCGGCGTCGACGGACTCCCCCGTTCGATCGAGATGTCTCGCACGTCGGACGTGCGGTCGTAGTCCTGTCCGTGTCGCAACTTGGCTCGATCCCGACGGCTCAGCTCCGAGTCCTCCATCGCCCGCCGAAGCGTCGCCTCTCTCTCCTCGAGTCGGTCGCCGGCCAGTTCCTCGACGAACGCCGCCAGGTCCTCCTTTTCGGCGACCAGTCCCCGCTGTCGCGCCGCCTCTTGAAGGTCGCCCCGGAACTGTTCGACCGTCTCGTATCGATCGGCGCGGTCGCGCTTCAACGCACGGGCGACGGCTTCGCTGACCTCGTTCGGGACCGACGGCTTCTCGAGACTCGGAGGGGGGATCGGCTCCTCGGTGATCGCCTTCATCGTGTCGAGCTCGGAGTCGCGCTCGAACAGCCGCCGTCCCACGCACAGTTCCCAGATCACCGCGCCCAGCGCGAAGATGTCCGACCGTCGATCGAGCTCCTCGCGCTCGAGTTGCTCGGGCGACATGTAGGCGAACTTCCCCTTGATGTTCCCCGACTGAGTCGACTCCTCCCCCTCGGCGGCTTTCGCCACCCCGAAATCGAGCAGTTTGATGTTCCCCTCGGTCGTGCACATCAGGTTGTGCGGTGAGACGTCGCGGTGGATCAGCTCGACGAGTTCCCCCTCGAAGTCCGTCAACTCGTGAGCGGCGTGGAGCCCGCGACAGGCCTGGTCGGCGACCAGCAGTGCGAGGTCGAGCGGAAACTCGCGGTCTCGCTCGTCGACCAGCTCCCTCAACTCGCGCAGCGTACTGCCGTGCAGGTACTCCATCGCCAGGAAGTACTCGCCCCCCTCCTCGCCGAGTTCGTAGATCTGGACGACGTTCGGGTGGTTGAGCCGCGCCGCGAGCCGCGCCTCGCGCAGAAACATGTCGACCGACGAGGGATCGTCGACCTTCTCGGGGAGCAGCCGTTTGATGACGACCACGCGTTCCAGTCCGCCCGGGCCGCGCTCGCGGGCGAGGTACAGCTCGGCCATCCCGCCCGTGGCGAACTTCGTCAGAAGCTCGTAGTTCCCCAGCTGACTGCCGGCAGGTGGTCGTTCGGGCACCGTCGGTTCCGACCTCACGTGTCTGCTCGAGATTCCGGCTCGACTCACGAGGATGTTCGAAGGGCAAGCCTTTCGCAAGCGATGCGGGTCAATACGACTCACTCATCTCGAACCGGAGCGTCGAGCCCAGGATCCGTCCGTGCTCCAGGTACGGAGCCGAGACCGGCTCGCCGTCGACGGTCAGTGAATCGACGTACTTCGTCTCGCGGTCGGCGCCGGGCGCGCGGACCTCGAGGACGGTCCGGCCGTCGCGGCGTATCTCAAGTCTGGGGAACAGCGGCGTGCCGCGGATGTAACGGTTGCCACCGGCGATCGGGTAGAACCCCAGAGCGCTGAACAGAAACCACGACGAGAGCGTGCCCCCGTCGTCGTTCCCCTGGAGGCCGTTCGGGGACGGGGCGTACGCCTGGAACTGGATCCGGCGGATCCAGTCGGCCGCGCGGTCCGGTCGGCCGGAGAAGCGGAACAGGTACGCACTGTGGAGGTCGTGCTCGTTGCCGTGCCAGTAGTACGGGTTGGGGAGCGACGCGTTCACGCGACCCGACTCGGCGAAGGCCGAGGAGCTGAAGAAGTCCTCCAGTGCCGTTCCGAGGGCTTCCGGCCCCCCGAACGCCCGCTTCAGTTCGCCGGGCTGATGGAACGCGTAGAACCGCCAGTGGCGGGCGTTCCCCTCGGTGAACCCCTCGCCCGAGTCCGAACTGAAGGGGGAGAGGAACGAGCCGTCCCCGCCGCGGCGCCGCATGTACGCTGATTCCGGTTCGAAGACGTTTTTCCAGTTCGAGCCGCGCTGTCGAAAGGCGTCCTCGCCCTCGCGGCCGAGATGCCCGGCGAGGTTGGCTATCGCCCAGTCCGCCCAGGCGTACTCGAGCGTCGATGAAACCGACTGCGGCCGGTTTTCATACGGGACGTATCCGTGCTCGAGGTACGGATCGAGGTATCGCCGGCCGGTGAACGCGTGGTCGTCGGGGGGCGCGGACCGTGCCGTCTTCGCGAGCAACTCGTACGCCCGTCCGTAGTCCGGGCCCTCGATGCCCTTCAGCGCGCTCCCGGCAATCACCATCGCCGCGCTGTCGCCGAGCATGGCGTTCGTGTAGCTGCGCCCGGCGGGCCACCTCGGAATGTAACCGCCGTCCCGCCCCATCCGGATCAACGACTCGACCGAGTCGCGCTGCAATTCCGGGTCGACGAGTGTCAGCCACGGATGCAGCGTGCGGAACGTGTCCCACAGCGAGAGATCCGTCACGTATCGGAAGTCCTCAGCCGAATGCACCTCGCCGTCGAGGCCGCGGTATTGGTCGTCGTGTGCCTCGAAGATCGTCGGCATCCGCCAGACGTTGTACAGCGCCGAGTAGAAGACTCGGCGGAGTTGCTCCGTCCCGCCGCCGATCCGCACGCGGCCGAGTTTGTTTCGCCAGGCCTCCTCGGCGGCGTTGCGCACCTCCTGGAACGAGCGGCCGCCGACCTCGTCCTCCCGGTGAGTGGCGGCGTGTTCGGCGTCGACGTACGAGATGCCGGTCCGGATCTCGAGCGGCGCATCGGGGTTCTCGAAGACGAGTGCCACCCCGGCCTGTCTCCCGGAGATCGGCAGCTGCGAATTGCGCTGTAGCCCGTCGCCGTTCCAGGGAATCACCCGATCCGGCGCGGGGTCCATCGAGGTCGAGTAGAACAGTTCGGTCCGGCCGGAGCGCGCCGTGAATCCTTCAGTGTACGAGACCCGGCCGTGGAGGGTCGCCCCGCGACGTCGGATCGTCCCGCGAACCGTTCGATCGGGGTCGACGGTCGAGGTGGCGTCGAACAACAGAACCAGTCGTTCCTCGTCCGTCGTGTATCGCTGGAAGCCCGCCCTCGCCGTCGCGGTCAGTTCCGCTCGCACGTCGAACGCCGCGGCCTCGACGGTGTAGTGTCCCGGCTCCGCCCGCTCCGTCTGTTTGTTCAGACGGATTCGGTGCGCACCGGGCGAACCCTCGGGAAGACCGGCGGCCGGGGTCCACCTCAGGTGCCCCCGACCCGGCACCCCCGTCCCGACCAGGTGGGTATGGCTGAACCCGCGGAGGTACTCGTCGCCGTGGTGGTATCCGCTGAAGTGCTCCTTGGTGAAGAGCGACGATTCCCCGCCGGCCGTATCGGGCCCCAGCTTCACCATTCCGTTCGGAAGTTGCACGGCCGGCGTCGAGGCACCGTAACCGAACCCCTTTCCGCCGGTCCCGAAGAACGGGTCGGCCAGTTCCAGTGCTCGATCGGCCGACACCAGGGTGGGGCCGCCGCTCGATGCATCCTTCGATGTCGACGAATTGTCGGGGGACGCGTTCGAGCAGCCGGCGAGCGCGGCGGCCAGTGCGAGCCCGTAGGAGAGACAGCATACGGCGAGTTTGTACCGTCGCGGCATGGTCGTCCTCGACGTGCGGATCGGTCGCGAGTCGATGGGTCGAGCATACTCGCAGCGGTGGACCCGCTCAAAGCGCCCCGCCGCGCCGGTGCCAGGCGACGGACGAGTTCGCGTGCTGCCCGGCTCCTCGACAACCTGCTTTCGGCATCGGCGAGTCGATGCCGGCGAGCCGTCGCGAAGCGGGTCGATGAAAAGCCGTTCGGCAGCTGACTCCGGCGCCCGTGAAAGCTGGACCGGGCGGAAATATCTTTCGGACTACCCGTCGTCGTGGTCGTCCGATTCGCCCGGGACGACCCGGTGGATGATGCCGCGGCCCTTGCGATTCGCCTCGACGATCAGAATGGCACCGTCGGTCGCTTGAGCGACGTCCGTGATCCCGCCGTGCCCGGAGCCGCCGTCGCCGTGAGAGTGCGGAACGAACTCGCCGAAGACCGGTTCCAGCCGGCGCACGCCCTCCTCGGTCGGCGCGAAATGGTGGACCTGACCGGAGTGCCAGCCGCCGACGAAGACGTCGCCGTCGAACGACGGGAAGAGTTCACCGGTGTAGACGAGAACGCCAGTTGGACCGATCGAGTTTCGGAATTCACGGACGGGTTCGACGAGCTTTTTCTTGCTTCGGCACGGCTCGGAGGGTCGCGGAAAATTGTCGCAGTAGCCCTGGACGTGCGGCCAGCCGGCGTTGTCGCCGGGACTCAGACGGTTGAGTTCGTCGTTGACGTCCCGGCCGTTGTCGATCACCCAGGCTCGCCCCTGCTGGTCGATGTCGAAGTCGAACGGATTTCGGAGTCCCATCGCCCAGACGGTCGGATGTCCCTCGGTGGGCCCGTCCTCCGGGGGACTGCCGTCCGGCTGGAAACGCAACAGACTGCCGCGCAGATCGGTCGGGTCCTGGGCGAGCCAGCGTTTTTGAGTCTCGCCCAGACTGAGGAACAGACCGCCGTCGGGGCCGTACGCGACGTTTCCCCCGAAGTGGCGGTCGGTGCCGGGACGGCTCGGTACCTTCAACAGCGGTTTGTCGACGAAACTCGCCGAGTCGCCCTCGAGCTTCAGCCGGCTGACGTACAGATGTTCGAGGTCGTCCTTCGGCGTGTAGGCGACCACGAACTCCCCCGACTCCGCGAAATCGGGTGCGGCGGCGACCCCCAACAGGCCGGCCTCGTTTTCCGCGTAGACGTCGAGTTCGGCGATCGGATCGGATTTCAGCGAGCCATCTCGGACGAGTCGGATGGCGCCGGTCTTCTCGACGATCAGCGCATCCCCCTCGCCGATCGGTGCGATCGACGTGGGGAACGTCACGCCGTCGACCCAGACGTCGGTCTGCACGTCGGGACCGGAGCCGTGTGCCCCGACCATCGCTGGTACCAGGGTCACTGAGAGGAGAACGGCGAGCGGGAACCACGGGGACCGCCCGCCGTGACTGTCGGTGGTCGTGTCTGCGAGCACGCCTGATTGCCTCCGAATGCAGTTGCGTGACGTCTCGTTCGTCCGGTGGATCAGTCGACCGACCCCGTCCGCCGAAAATCGCCATGTAGGGTCGGCCACGGACCGTCGGCCAGCTCGGGCATCTCCCGGCCGATCTTGGCAAACGTGCCGTGTTCGGTCGGCGCGTAGACCGCTCGGTCGGTCCAGACCGGCGAGTGCAGCAGCGGTGTGGCGTCCGCTCGGTGGACCTCGCCCTCCGGCGTGGCGCGGATCAGGCCCCTTGCACTCCCCCAGAGGTCCCCGGTCTTCGCAATTGCTGGCGCGGTGACGAAGACTCCGCCCGTGCCCGTCTGAGCTTTCCAGCCGACCGTGAAGTCCGACTTCAGGCGAAAGAAGCGCTCCTTGTATCCGATGCCGCCGACGTACGCGGTGTCGCCGGGTCCGACGACCGCACCGGTCAGCGGGGGATAGATCGGATTGACTTTTCGGCTGATCTCGCACTCGGGGGTGATTCGGTACGCTCGCCCTTTGGCGGTCGTCACGACGGCACGGCCCTCGCCGTCGATGGCGATGTGACCGGTCGGAGCGCCGCGGAGTTGCACCCGACCCGCGATACTGGGGCCGGCCAGACAGTAGACTTTGCCGTCGGCACCACCGACAAACATGCGCGGCGGGAGGGATCGACCGTCGATGGCGAGGGCGGTGCTCGGCTCGACTTTCAGCTCGTGACGCCACCGCGTGCTTCCGTCGTCGTGCAGCGCATAGACGGTCCCCTCGAGCGTCGCCGCGTATCTCGTCCCTCTGGGCCCGAGCGACACCGAGTGGTCGATCGGGGCTCCGAGGTCCCTGGACCACTGTGCGTCGCCGGACGCACTCACCTCGACGACCTCTCCACTCCACGAACCGACGACCACGTCGCCGTCCACGGTGACGGTCGGTGCTGAATCGATCCGTCCGCCGGTGTCGTGGGTCCAGGCGACTCGGCCATCGAAGTCCAGCGCGTACAGCCGGCCGTCCCAGTTGCCCGTGTAGACGTGAGAGTCGCCCAGGGCGGCCGGCGTGAAGTATTCGCCGCCGCCTCCGTCGAAGACCCATCCCGTTGCGTGGTCGCCGCTGTCGGCGGTGTCCGTCGACCGAGCGTCGGCCGGCGTTGCGGAGTTCGATCCGCGACAGGCCCCAATCGCGGCGAGGAGAACCAGCAGGGAGATGGTCGACAGCGGTGGGCTCTTCATCGTCATGGGCGGTCTCGTTCCGTGATCGGACGGTTCAGATGGGACCGGACGGGTGACAGGCCCTGGGGCCGCGCGAGATCGGACGGTCGCCCCTCTCGACCCCGATGTTCGGAGAGCGCAGCCGGACTATGCGAACGGAATCGTTGCAGTTCAAGCTGTCGCTGAGCGTTCCGGTTGCTGCTGCATGCGACCTCGGAACGGATGGCGAGCGATGTTCCTTGCCGTCTTCATTCGTCCACGGTGATCGAGATGGCGCTCCCGCTGGCGCCCGATACTTGATTTTTAGGTCGGGCTAAACAATACATTTTTCGAGGCAAAAATAACTCGGACGGTAGGCATCATGCCCGACTTCTCTCCAGCAAGCGAATCCATCGATAGTCGTCGCACGGGCAGTATCATCGGTCTCGTCGTCGCGCTGATGCTCGTCTGTTCGTCCGCCGTCTCGACGGCCCACCACGTCGTCTCGCAGTACGGCATCGCGCCTGCCGAACCGGTCACACGCACCTCGATCCAGTTCGAGTTCCGTGAGTTCGATTTTGATTCCGGGCCATCGGGGACGGCCGAGACGTTGACTCCAGGGCTGACCGTCGCTCCAGTCGAACGCGTCGCTGTCACCGCGCGGCTGCCGGTGGCCGCGGTCCAGTACGACGGACGGTCGGACGTGTTCGGAATCGGTGATCTCTCCGCCGGTTCACAGGTGCTGTTATACGCCTCCGAGCACGGCGGAGTGATCGTCTCGGCGGGACTCGGCGCGGAGTTTCCCACGGGTCGGGACAGCGCCGGATTGTCGTCGGGCCACTGGGAGTTGGCCCCCTTCGTGGTTGCATCGGCTCGGCCCGTCGACGAAGTCGCGTTCTTCACCATCGTCACCGACCAGTTTTCTGTCGCGGATACCGGTGGAGAAGGCGGGGGGAACGAGTCCGCCGGCGAGGGGCACCACGGACACGGCCACGACCACACCGACGGCGGAGAGAAGCGTTCTCTCCATGGTTCGGTGCTCGCCCCGCACGCCGACCACGAGATGCGCACGGAGCTCGGAGTCGCCTACCTCTTTGCGCCGCTCTACGTCGCAACTCGAGTCTCGGCCGTGTTTGCCTGGAGTCGCGCGGAGATCTTCGGACCGTTGGAGACGAGCGCGGAGTTCGGATGGCGACCGGTCGAGCCGTTCCGTCTGGCGCTGACAGCCGAGGTCCCGGTCGTCGGGCCGGACCGGTACGACTGGAAGGCACGGGTCTCGGCCGCTTGGACGTTCTGAGTGTGGTGAGAGCTCGAGAACCCCCCCGGATGGACCGTCAGCGCACACACACCTCGACGGCGTGAACCGCCAGCTCGCCGCCCCCCAGATCCGAGATCCGGATCGCGGTCAGCCCCGGGTCGTCGGAGGGCAGTAGATACCCCGTCCAGGGGACGCGATACCAGTCGTACGTCCAGTCGTTGTCGACCAGCCCGGGACTGCGCA
>JBDGRG010000202.1:4175-11159 GCA_042218355.1 Bradymonadaceae bacterium | reverse complement strand
GGCGACCAGACGCGGAATCGCGTCGGGCGGGTCGTCGAGTACGATCGGGCCTGGACGTGGACGTCGGCCTTGGAGAACTGCAGTCCCCGCACGCTGAACCGGACCTGGAGATACTTCGAGCGGGTCAGAAGGATCGCCCGCGGACCCCGCCGACCCGACGTGAACCCGGGGTTGCGGACGGCCATCACGCGACAGGCGCTGTTCGGCTGGTTCGAGTATCCACAGGCCGCGTCCCAGACGTCGATCCGGGGGCTCGAGCCGCGGGGCGGATAGTGGAACTCGAAGAGTGTCCAGCCCGGACCGTTCGAACAACGGGTCGACAGGCCCGACGGGGGTGAGCCGGCATCGGTGCGCCCCCCGTCTCGCCCGGAGGTGTCGGCCGTCGGAGCGGTGTCTCGCGAGTGCCCGTCGGCGCCGTCGACCGAGACGGCGTCTGCTCCCCCATCCGCTCGAGCTGAATCGCCTGCCGACCCGTCCCGGGCGTCTGTCGAACCGTCGCGGACATCCGCCGATCCGTCGCGGGGCTGGACGTCGGTCCCCCGTGCGTCACTCGTGCCGTCGACGGTCGACACGTCGCGCGGTGGTGTCGCATCGGGTGATGCGTCCCGAGCGTCTCCGCCCCCCCGATTGTCGTCGGTCTCCGCATCGTCCGCGACCCCGGAGTCCGAGCGCGATCGGGTGTCGCGGGCGGCGTCCCCGATGTCGAACTGCTCCGTGTCCCGCAACCCGGCTGCATCGCCGTCGCGAGCGTCGCTGCCGATCGGGCCGTTGCCCGACCGGGTACAACTGCTGCAGCCGGCCGAGCCGGCGGTGAGGACGACGGCGAGCACGCAGAGGGCTCGTCGAGTCGTGGTTGCGAGGTGGTGCATGATCGGTGGGGTCTCGGTCGCGCGAATGCTCCGCATCCGAACCTCTATCACGGCTCTACTGGTGCTGCACGGGTCCTCGGCTACGCGCTCGAGCCTCCGGTCGGATTCTCTCCGGACCGCACGACGAGGATCCTGGATGGGGGCGTCGACTCCCATCCAGCGCACTGCAGGAGGGTACCCGGTCTGGACGGCGCACGGTCCGTGGGGTACTTGGTCACGTGTTCGGCCGGATTCGACGTCTCACCGACCCTGCGAGGATCTCCGTGCTCGACCGAGTGCTCCGCACCGTACCGCTGTTCGTCTTTGCCGCCGCGTGTGTGACCTGTCTCGGACACTGCAAGAGCAGCGTCCAGGACCAACCGGTGGACGCCACGACGTCACCGCCCGACGATGTCGACCGAATGCAGCCCGACGGGGCCTCCGAGGTCGGACCGCCGTTGGAGATGACCGAGACGCCCGATGCCGATCGGTGCGGGGCGCCGGCGTCGGCGACGCTCGAACACGCCGCCGTACCGAAGGGTCACTGTGCCTGGGTCTTCGCCGACGAGACGCCCGGGGCCAGGGGTATCGCTGTCGACAGCGAGGGCCACGTCATCGTCGTCACGCGGGGGAACGGCGAGCTCGTCTCTCTGCACGACGACGATGGAAACCGGGTGATCGGGGAGGGGGAACGGACTGTTCTACTCGGGAACACCCCCGGACTGAACCACGGACTCCGGTTGCACGGCGGCTACCTCTACGCCTCGAGCGCGACGACGGTCTACCGGTGGCCGTACTCGGCGGGCCAAGAGTCGACGCTGACCGACCGCGAGGTCGTCGTGAAGGGAATTCCCGGCGGCGGACACGCGACGCGCACGCTCGCCGCGAAGGAGAACAGCGACTGGATGTACGTCAACGTCGGTTCGGTGGGAAACACCCGGGCGGGCGAGGGTCGGTCGACGATTCGCCGGTACGATCTGAGCTCGATTCCCGATGGCGGATATCCGTGGAAGGAGGGCGGCGTGCAGGCCTCGGGGTTGCGCAACGAGGTCGCCGTCGAATTCGATCCACAGGGCCGGCTCTGGGGGATGCAGAACGGAATGGACAATCTCTACCGCGAGGATCTCGGCGGCGACATCCATCCGGACAATCCCGGCGAAGAGCTGAACTTCCTCGACAACAAGGGCGAGTTCCACGGCTATCCGTACTGCTGGTCGGAGTTCCGACTCCCCGACGAGTACGCGAAGGGAGCGGGCACGCAGTGGGCGACCCCGCAGTACATGGACGACGGCACGCACACCGACGCCTGGTGCCGCGACGAGTCGAACGTCCGCCCGCCGGAGCTGGTCGTTCAGGGCCACTCGGCGCCGCTCGGGTTGATCTTCTACCAGGCCGATGAACTCGACTCGGCGTTGAAGGGCGACATCGTCGCCGCCCTGCACGGCTCGTGGAATCGGCCCGTGCCGACCGGCTACAAGGTCATCCGCATCCCGATGACCGGCGGCGGGGAACCCGTCCGGGTGGATCCGCTGCTGGAATTCGCCGGGGAGGGCGACACCCACGACACGAAGTGGCCGCACCGGCCGGTCGAGCCCGCCGTTGCCGCAGACGGAACGCTGCTGGTGACCAGCGATGCGTCGGACGTCGTAATGGCGGTCGGAGCGGAGGAGTAATTGGAATTATGAGTTGTGAATGATGACGGATAGTGCCGTCGCAGCTGCGCTGGAGGCGCGGTCGGCGTTTTGGCCCCGGTGCACTCGCGGGACCGGTGAAGAAGATCTGTAAGCTACCACGTCCTGCGCCGGCTCCCGGCCGCCAGCCCCGCGACGACGAGGAGGGCGAGCCAACCGATCGGCCGTGGCGCTGCGCTGCGGCACCCCCCGCTCCTCGAGCGCCGCGACTGCAGCCCCGCGTCACCGCCTCCCGCATCCACCTTCGAACGAGGACAGCCGCCGACGTCTCCGCCGCTGTGCGGGCAGTCGTCGCTGTCGTCGACCAGCCCGTCGCCGTCGTCGTCCGGGTCACAGGCGTCGCCGGTCCCGTCGCCGTCCGTGTCGGTCTGTTCGGCGTCGGCCGCCCGGGGGCAGACGTCGGAGTCGTTTGCGACCCCGTCGCCGTCGAAGTCGTCCGTGCAGGCGTCGCCGGTCCCGTCGCCGCTGGTGTCGGTCTGGTCGGGGTTGGCCGCCAGCCGACAGTTGTCCTTTCCGTCCCTCACGCCGTCGCCGTCCGCGTCCATGTCCGCGAAGTCGGGCTTGCCGTCGTTGTCCGTGTCGTACGGCGCAGTTGCCGGTTTCTCGTCGCCCGCCTCGTCGGCGTCGGAGACCCCGTCGCCGTCGGCGTCCTCGTCCCGGTAGTCGGGGGTCCCGTCGCCGTCGGTATCGGTTGGTTTGGCCAGTGGTTCGTCGGTGCCCGCCTCGTCGGCGTCGGAGATGCTGTCGCCGTCGGAGTCGATGTCCTGCCAGTCGGCCGTTCCGTCCCCGTCGGTATCCGCCGGGGCGTCGACGTCGCCGACCTCGCGGCCGTCGGCGATGCCGTCGCCGTCCGAGTCGACCTCGTCGGGGGCCGAGCCGAGCTTCTTCTCCTCTGAATCGTCGAGCCCGTCGCCGTCGGTATCGTCGTCGCAGGCATCGCCGGTGCCGTCGCCGTCCAGGTCGGACTGCTTCTGGTTGCCAGCCGTCGGGCAGTTGTCGGCGTTCCCGCAGACAGAATCGCCGTCCTCGTCGTTGTTCGGATCCTCCGCGCAGACGTCGCACGCGTCGCCGGCGCCGTCGCCGTCGGTGTCCGACTGCCCCTTGTTCGCCGTCGAGGGACAATTGTCCGAGTCCGCGCAGGCGGAATCGCCGTCGGCGTCGTCCGCCGCATCGTTCGGGCACTCGTCACAGGCGTCGCCGGCACCGTCGCCGTCGGCATCCGCCTGGTTTTTGTTGGCATCGGACGGGCAGTTGTCCGAGTTGGCGCAGACGGAATCGCCGTCGGCGTCGTCCTTCGCGTCGTTCGGACACGTGTCGCAGGCGTCGCCGGCTCCGTCGCCGTCGGCGTCGCGCTGGGAGGAATTGCTCGCCGTCGGGCAGTTGTCGCTCGACTCACAGACACCGTCGCCGTCGGCGTCGTTCTTTTTCCCGGACGGACAGGGGTCGCACGCGTCGCCGCGGCCATCGCCGTCCGCGTCCTTCTGCTGTTTGTTTGCGGTCGACGGACAGTTGTCGTTGCCGGCGCAGCGTCCGTCCCCGTCGGGGTCGTTGTTCGGGTCGCTGGGGCAGGTGTCGCACGCGTCTCCCTGGCGGTCGTTGTCGGCGTCTGCCTGAGCCTTGTTGGCCGTCGACGGGCAGTTGTCGGTCTTCCCGCAGATCGAGTCGCCGTCGGCGTCGTTGCTCGGGTCGTTGGGGCAGACGTCACAGGCCAGTCCCCGACCGTCCCCGTCGGGATCGCGCTGTCGAGCGTTGGCCGTGGCGGGGCAGTTGTCCTTGTTCGCACAGTGTCCGTCGCCGTCGGCGTCGTCCTTGGCATCCTTCGGACAGGAGTCGCACGCGTCGCCGGCGCCGTCGCCGTCCGTGTCCGTCTGATTGCGGTTCGCCGTCTGCGGGCAGTTGTCCTTGCTCGCGCAACGACCGTCCCCGTCGCCGTCGTTTTTCGGGTCGGACGGACACGAGTCCGAGGGGTCGCCGATCCCGTCGTCGTCGCGGTCGGGCTGGAACGAGACGGCGACCTCCTTCAGTTCCAGTTGCTTCGTGCCCCCGCCGAAGAAGCCCGCGCACCACGTCAGCCCTTTTGAAGTCGTCGCCAGCGACGGCAGACCCTGGTTCGCCAGCGCCGCCTTCGTCCCGTCGGCGGGGCCGTTTGCTGCAACCCACTTGTTTCCGTCGTAGGCGCGCCAGGTCTTTCCGCCGTCCGTCGAGAATCGGTACCGGATCTGGTTGCCCGAAGCGTTCGAGTCGGTCGAAAATCCGGTCCAGACGAACGGTTGCTGGGGCTTGACGGCCTTCTTCGCGCAGACTTCGGTTTTGGTTGCGAAGGTGGGAGTCACCTTCGATCTGTGTCCCGGATCCGGATTCGACGCCTTCTTTGCCGATTTCGCGTCCGGCCCCTGGCCGAAGGCCGTCTTGTTGAACGTCTGGTAGTCGAGGCGGATGCGACCGTGACTTCCCCATCCGCCGCGCGAACCCCCAGTGCGAGCCGGGGCGTACTTGCCGCGTTCGGCGAGGAGCTGATTCGAGCCCAGCGAAATCGTCTGCGCCGTCGACCAGATCGTTCCGCCGGCGCCGCCCCCGCCGCCCCCGGACTCCTGCGTCTGGTCGTGGGGGGCGTCGGCCCCGCTGGCGTCGACTGTGCCGTTTCCGGAGAGCGACCGGGTCCGCAGGACCGCGATGCCGCCGCCGTCCGCGCCCGTTCCTCCATCGCCGGGATTGTCCCCGTCGTGCCCGCCGGAGCCGCCGCCGCCCCCGAAGAAAAGTTCGCTCAGTTTCGGCTGGCCCACCGCCTTCCCGCCGGGCGCCTTCGTCCGACAGTGATTGCACGAGCCGCCGCAGTACTTGCCGTCGATCGTCGCCTCGCCTCCCACCGTCGCGTGGCCTCCGCCGCCCCCGCCGTTGCCCGAACTGCAGTACTCCCAGCCCCCGCCGCTGCCGCCGTTTGCGGCCCGGCCGAAGCCCTGAGTCAGCCCCCCGGGAGACCCCCTCGCCCCGGTATCCGTATCCACCGCAGTCGTCGCAGTGCGCGGGACCCCCTCGAAATCCCTTCCCGCGGACCGAGATCGTCCCGTCGACGACGACGCCCTTCCTGGCGCGGAACGCCAACACGCCGCCCGTCGAACCGTCCCAGCCAGTCGTCGTCAACGTCGCGCCCTTCTTGACCTCGACCTTCGTGTAGTGCGGGACGCGGACGACCTGCGCGCCCTTCTTGGGCAGCGCGAAGCCCAGCTTGGCCTCCAGTGTGAGCACGTTGCCGGAGACCTTCTCGACGTCGCGGAAGGCGTACGTCCCGGCGTTGTTGAACTTGCTGACGATGACGAGCACTTCGTCCCCCTTTGCGAAGCCCGCCCCGCTGGCGACCGGTACTTTGCGGGCTCCCTTCGAGACGGAGTTCGCGACGGCGGCGGTGACCCCGTCGGGATGCTTTCGACCGCCCGACGCATCCGCTGCCATGTCGAACGTCTTGGATTTGACCACCAGCTTGCCGTCCGAACCGTCACCGTACCGCAGGTTCAACAACCGGGCCCGGCTGGCGGTGACCTCTGCGACATTCGGATCGAAGTCGTACTTCTTCTGGTCGTCGAGCCCGTACGTCTGTGTCCCGGCTGCTACGGGGGCCGACAGACAGAAGGCGAGCGCTGCGAACAGACCGGCGATGGACGTCCGTATCGACATGGCGGTTTCCCGCGAGGGGCAGTAGTAGAGCCGTCTGCGGCGAGTGAAACGGTGCCAACCCACGATGTAAAGTCTCTTCGTCTGACGACCGCGCGGTTCGCTACGAGACGTGGTGCGAACCTCACTCGCCGCCTCGAATCCAGTCCTCGACTTCCAGGTCGGAAACGCGGTCGTAGTGACGTCGATTGCCCGTGACTGCGATCGCGCCGTCGACCAGAGCCACGGCTGCGACCAGGAGATCGACGTCGGCGAGTTGGTCGCCGCGTTCCTCGAGCGAGGCTTTCAGGCGACCGAATTCGCGCGCCGCTGGACGGCCGATGGTGAACAACTCGACTGTCGCAAGGAATTCGTCGACGAGCCTGCGATTCGACGTGGTCGCGTTCGATTTTGCAGCTCCGTAGTACAGCTCGCCCGCAGTCATCGACGTGATGACGACATCGTCGACGACGTCTCGACGGTGGGCGACGACCTCCTAGTTCCCCCTGAGGATTTCGATGCACACGTCGGTGTCGAGCAGTCTCACAGGTCGACCTCCCGACCCGAGGTGCGACGCCGGTAGATCTGTGACACGTCCTCGTCCACTGATTTGTCGGATTCCCAGCGACCGGCGAGTTTCTGCCAGGCATCTGCCTGCCGCTGGGCTTCACTCCGTCGGTCGGCCTCCAGACGTTCGGAAACGACCTCCGAGAGGAGATGGATCGCCTCCTGGGTCATACTGCGCCGTTCGCGCTCGGCGAGTTCCGCGACCCGGCGGACGTCGCCGTCGTGGAAGA
>JBDGRG010000202.1:1586-4165 GCA_042218355.1 Bradymonadaceae bacterium | reverse complement strand
GCGCTCGGCGAGTTCGCGTAACTTTTCGAGGAGTTCGTCGGGAATGTCCCTCAGGGTCAGTGACGCCATACGGCCCTCCGGAACAATTTGGTTTCAAAGTGGTTCCAACATGAAACCAGTTTGGGTGTGGCTCGTGCGTAACACGGGTCAATACGGCTCGATCGATTCCTCGCCGATGGCCGTCTCTGCGGCGTCGGCGAACGCTCGGACGGCGTGGATGAACATCTCGAACCGGGGATCGTCGGTCATCCCCTCGTCCCAGCGATAGTAGATCTGCTGGATGATGACCGCGACCTTGTAGAGCCCGTAGACGTAGTGGAACAGGATGTTCGAGCAGTCCCGTCCGGTGACCGCCTCGTAGCGGTCGACCAGCTCGCGGCGAGAGAAGTTGCCGGGCCTGGTCGTCGGTGACAGGTCGAGCGCCCTCAGGATGTCGGGATCGCCGGGCCGAAACCAGTAGGCGAGGCTGGTGCCCAGGTCCATCAGTGGGTCGCCGACGGTCGCCATCTCCCAGTCCAGCACCGCGACGACCGACGTCAGGTCGTCCGGGTCTAGCACGAAATTGTCGTAGCGGAAGTCGTTGTGGATCAGCGCGGCGCGGCCCGGATCGTCGGGCATCTCCTCGCGCAGCCACTCGCCAGCGGTCTCCATCCCCTCGATCTCGTCGGTCTGCGACTTGCGGTACCGCTCGATCCAGACCTCGATCTGGCGCTCGAGGTACCCTTCCGGCCGCCCGAAGTCCTCGAGGCCGGCCTCCCGCCAGTCGACCGCGTGGATGTCGGCGAACTCCTGAACGAAGGTCTCGGAGAGTGCCTCCATCGTCGGCTCGTCCAGGCCCTCGACCTCCGGGTCGTTCCCCCGCAGTACGACCCCGCGCACCCGCTCCATCAGGTAGAACGGCGCGCCGACGACGTCCGCGTCTTCGCACCGGGCGATCGGTCGCGGAACCTTGTCGTAGACCCCCTCCAGGGCTGTCAGCACTCGCCACTCCCGGGACATGTCGTGTCCGGAGTCGACGTGCGCCCCGATCGGCGGTCGACGCAGGACGTACTCCGTCCCGCGGCCGTCGGAGACCGAATACGTCAGATTGGAGTGGCCAGACCGGAACTGCTGCAGCTCGATCGGACCGTCGAAGTCGTCGACGTTCGCCCGAAGCCACGCCTCGAGCGACTCCTCGTCCAGCTCCTCGCCCTCGCGCACCTCGTCGGGTCGGTCGATCTGGGTCATCGTTCTGGCTCCATACCTGGAGTCGACGAGCTCGTCGCGACGTCGAGTCCACCGGCTCCGGCGGTTTCGGTTTGGCGTCGGCTTGGCTCCTCGCAGAGCGGGTTTCGAGGCTCGACCCTGGGGCGCCCGCCGCCGGCCGACCGACGCTCGTGTACGGTGTCCAACCACGCTGTCGGTGCTGCGCCGCCCCGGGCACCCTACCGGCAAACTCGCCGGCTTCCGAGACGTCGAACTACATCAGGAATCGAGTACTGCCGTCGTCTGAACCGTCGCCCTGCGAGCCGACGAATTCCACGGACACCGGATTTAGTGATCGCATGACGATAAAGTTGGGGATCTACGGGGTACCCTCCGGGACCTTCACCCGCGCCCAGCCGGTGCCTGCCGGAAAGGGTGGCCCGCCGGCGGCCCGATGCTCACCGCCGACGGGACGGATATTGCCCGCCACATCCACTGACGCTCACCTTTACACCGAAGTGCCACCCCTCCGTGTCTATGATCGCGGGTTTCGAGCTCGGCGTTGCGTCGAATTCGACATCTCGGCCGGTTCTCCCGGGAAGCTGCATCGGTCGGGGTCGTCAACCCGTGTTCGCTTCGACCGCGTCCAGTTCCTCTTCAGCGACCAGTTTTTTGTGGACCTCGTCGGGGCCGTCGTAGATCCGAGCGCCCCGCTCGTGGCGGAACCATCGGGCCAGCGGCGTCTCGTCGGTCAATCCGAGCGCGCCGTGCACCTGGATCGCGCGGTCGAGGACGTTCTGGAGCACCTCGGCGACGTGGAATTTGATCGTCGAGATCTCCTTGCGCGAGGCGTAGGTCCCCGCCGAGTCCATCTTCCAGGCTGCGCGCAGCGTCATCAGTCGGGCCGACTCGATCTCGGCGCGGCTGTCGGCGATCTTCTCCTGGATCATCTGGCGGTCGCCGAGTGTGCTCCCGGGGTACAGTTCGCGGTCCTTCGCGTGCCGGCACATCAAGTCGAAGGCCCGCTCGCAGATGCCGATCCAGCGCATGCAGTGGTGGATCCGCCCGGGACCGAGTCGCTTCTGGGCCAGCGCGAAACCCGCTCCCTCCTCGCCGATCCGATTGTCGACCGGCACGCGACAGTCGTCGTACTCGACTTCGCCGTGGCTGAAGTATCCGGTTCCCGCCTCGCCCATCACCGAGACGTTTCGGACGAGCTCGAATCCGGGATTGTCGGTCGGGACCAAAATCTGACTCGCCCTCGCGTGCCGACTCTCCGCGTCGGGATTCGTGATCGCCATGACGATGGCGAACGCGGCGCCGTCCGCACCCGTTGTGAACCACTTCTGACCGTCGATCACGTATTCGTCGCCGTCCCGCCGGGCCGTGGTCTC
>JBDGRG010000202.1:0-1557 GCA_042218355.1 Bradymonadaceae bacterium | reverse complement strand
TTCGGTCATCGAGAAGCAGCTCCGCACCTCGCCCGCCACTAGGGGTTTGAGGAATCGGTCCTGCTGCTCTTCGGTTCCGTGTTCGATCAGCAGCTCCATGTTGCCGGCGTCGGGCGCCTGGCAGTTGAAGACGTAGTGTCCCACTGGACTGCGCCCGAGTACTTCGGCCACATGGGCGAACTCGGTTAGATCGAGTCCCAGGCCTCCCCAGTCCGCCGGCAAGTGCGGCGTCGACCACCCCAGCTCGCGGACCTCGGCCCGTTTGTCGTCCAGTTCGTCGGCCAAGTGCTCGAACGACTCGTCGGCCAGCCGGTCCTCCAGCGGGTACAGTTCCTCGCGGACGTAGTCGCCGATCTCGTCGACCAGCGAGTCGACTCGTTCACTGCGCGAAAAATCCATCACTTCACCTTGCACAAAGACACGAAGGTCAACATGTCCGCGAAGACGCGAAGAGCACGAAGACTCGAAAGCCGCGAAGTTCCGTAGACCGACGAACCACGAGGCCCTGGAGGAGTCGAAGCCCACCGAATGCGGAGGCCCCCGACGGCCCGTAGCCGATGAATCCCGCACCCCGTACGGTCGTCGTGTCGTCCAGACCGTTCGACGTCTTGCGTCTAGCTTCTCGCTAGATTGGGTTCGGTGCCTCCACTCGGACATCGCGCGCGGGACTTCTCGCTCTAGACTTCTCGCGTCTGGCGTCACGCGTCTGACGTCTCGCTCGTGTCTTCTCGCGTCTGGTCTCCGGAGCGTCACCTGTCGCTTGATTCCCTGTGACCATCCCCGATCGTGGGCGCTCGTCGCCCCGACTGTCCACCGACAACCCGGGAGCCCGATGGAGATCGAATCCACGCCGCCGCACGATTTCTACCTGGCGCTCGACGTCGACGACTACTTCGAGAGGGAGTACGACCCACTCGAGATCTACCGCAAAGGGTTCGTTCGGCCGCTTCGGCTGAGCGAGCGCAACGTCCTCGCCGTGATCCACTGGAACGAACGGGTCGACGAACCGGTGTTCGAGGTCGACTTCCCCCGATACGACCCGACCGCCGCCGAGCGCGAGGAGGCCGCCGCGGCGATACGGCGGATCGTCGGAGCCGATATCGACCTCCGGCCGTTCTACGAGGCGCTCGCCGACGACCCCGTCCTCGGTCCGCTCGTCGAGGAACACCGCGGGTTCAAGCGGCTGTCGTGCGCGGACTTCTACGAGGACGCCATCCGGTCGATCATCGGGACTCGCATCTCCCACGACCCGACTGCCCGCCGGATGGTGCAGGACGTCCGCGAAGCCTGGGGAGAGTCCTTCGTCCGCGACGGGACGACCTACTACACGTATCCGCGCCCCGAGGCGCTCGCCGACGTCGACCCCGAGGCCTTCCGCGAATACGGTGTCTCGGGGCGCAAGGGCGAATACATCACCGGTCTGGCCCGCGAGATCGCCGAGGGCGACCTCGATCTCGAGTGGATGGAGCACGCCGATCCGCTCGAATTCTACGACCGGGCCCGCGAGGTTCGGGGGATCGGGCCGTGGACCGCTCAGTCGTTGATGCTGCGGCGCAA
>JBDGRG010000201.1:0-6283 GCA_042218355.1 Bradymonadaceae bacterium | reverse complement strand
GAGTAGATGCAGGGAGCTCCACAGCAGGAAGGCGAACAGGGCCAGCAGCAGATGGCCAGTCGACAGCGGTTGGCCGGCGCGGCGAGCGATGTCTTCGGCTTGATCGAGGACATTCGACAGTTCCGGAGTGTGTGACAGCTCCATGCTCGGGGCGTTCGTCCGTGAGTAGGTCCCTGTCGGTTCGCTCTTCGAGCGAGCCGGGAATCGTCCGACGGCGTCTCGATGATCGATAGAATTAACATAACGGGTCGAGGCCCCAAAGTGCCGACGGGTGGGCGACGTTCCGTCTCCGACGTGTTGCAGCTCCCGTCGCCGCGGTGTACATACCGGGCACGAATGCGACGGGAGTTCGACTCGACGCCGTTCGTTTTCCACGCCAGTTCGAGGGGACAGTGATGTCAGCCGAAAAGAAGTTCATCGTCGAGACCGAGGAGGCCCCGCGAGCGATCGGGCCGTATTCCCAGGCGGTGGGGTACAACGGGATGCTGTTCCTCTCCGGTCAGATCGGTCTCGAACCCGACTCCGGCGACCTGGTCGAGGGTGGGCTGGAGGCGGAGATCGAGCAGGTGATGGAGAATCTCGAATCCGTGCTCCGGGCGGCGGGGGTGAACTTCAGCCACGTCATCCGGACGACGATCTATCTCGACGACATGGGGGACTTCGAGACGGTCAACGAGATCTACGGGAGCTATTTCGACGCCAACCCGCCGGCGAGGGCGACGGTGGAGGTCTCCGAGCTTCCCCGCGGGGCGTCGGTCGAGGTCGACCTTGTGGCCGCTCGCCCGCCGATCGAGGAGGAGGCGGAACGCGAGGAGTGAGGGGGCACGCCCGCCCGGCTGGGCCGCTACGGGACGTGTCGGAGCGTTGCGGGGAGTTCCGGGGGGCGTATCCGTGCCGGAAATGCAGACGGTCGGGTGGGTGTTTCACCGTCCCGAGACTCGACCGACTCCGCGACGGTGAGCGCTCGACCCGATGTCATCCACCCTCCGCCGACAGCTCGTCGCCGCGTCGGCGCTGGTCGTCACCGTGGTGGTCGTCGGCCTGCTGGCGGCCGAGCTGGCGGTCGGGGGCGCGACGGCCGTCGCCGGCCGCCGACCGATTCAGGTGAGCCCTCCTCCGGCGTTCGAACCGCCACCGGGCGCCAGTTACGCGCGTTGGTCGCTGCCGGCGATCGGCGGGCGGGCGCCCTCGTTCCCCTACCTCCCGGGCGACGATCGGGAGGGTAGCCGTTCGGTCGGCGACGTCACGCACGGTTATCTCGTCGACAGTCGAGCGGTTCCCCAGCCTCACCCTGGGCTGACCTTTCTGGAAGTCCAGTACGAGCGGGGATTGGTCTACACTTCGCAGTCGATGCTCGACATTCTCGAGGGGGCGGCGGCCCACGTTCGGGAGTACTATCCCGAACTTCCGATCTACCTGGGCAATCTGGGTTCCCGTGGGGGCGGCGACATCCCGTACTCGGTCTCGCACAACTCGGGTCGCGACGCGGACCTCGCCTTCTATCTCGTCGACGCCGGCGGGACGCCGACGGTGCCCGACGACCTGGTGGCCCTCGATTCCGAGGGCCGGGCGACGGGTCAGTTCGGCACCGTCCGCTTCGATACGGCGCGGAACTGGAGACTCGTCGAGGGCGTCGTCCGCGCGGCCGACGAGCGGCTCCAGTGGATCTTCGTCTCTCGACCGCTCAAACGGCGACTCCTCGAGCACGCAGCTCGCGTCGGGGCTCCGGGGTGGATCCGCCGGCGTGCGCGCCGGGTCCTCCATCAACCGACCGGCTCGCTGCCCCACGACGATCATTTCCATCTCCGATTGTACTGCTCTCGGCGGGACCGGCGGTCGGGATGCGTCGACGACCCGCCGTTCTGGCCCTGGTACGAGCGGGGCGGCGCTCGGGAGCGCGCTCGTGCCGAGGCGACCGAGGCCCTGTCGTCGGAGCGCGAGGGCGTGCGGTTGGCCGGAGTGCGGCGTTTGGATGTCCTCCGGGCGGACGGCCGCGCCTCGGCGATCGTCGAGCGACTGGAGGACGAGTCGCCTCGCGTCCGGGCCGCGGCGGCGCGCGCACTCGGGGAGATGGAGCGCGAGGTCGCAGCTCTGGCGACTGCGCTCGAAGGCGAGTCCCACCCGAGAGTCTTTGCGGATCTCGCGGCGGCCCTCGGGTCGATCGGTGGACCGCGGGCGGTCGACGCGCTGGCCGGCGCACTCGACGCGGAGGCACGGCTCGACGGTCCCGGCCCCGCGTCCTCGACCGACGCCCGGATCGCGGTCGCCTCGGCGCTTCGGGCCACCGAGTCCGTACGGGCGGTGGAGCCGCTGATAGGAGCCCTCGAGACGCCGTCGGTCGATCTGCGCCGCTCGGCGGCGCGCGCACTCCGATTTCTGACCAATCGCGCGCTGCTCGACGGCTGGCAGTCGGCGGGGGCGGTCGACGGGAAGCGGGCGCGCGAGCGGTGGCGGCAGTGGTATCGAGAACACAGCGGCGAAACCCGCCGCACCTGGCTACTCGAGGGGTTTCGCCGGGCCGGTTACGCGGTCGACGGAACGACGCCATCCGACGTCTGGCCACTCTGTCGGGCGGTCGATGCGGCCCCGCACCTCAGCTACAACGCCCAGCGACTGCTGATGGCGATTTCGGGACGGCATCCCGACAGCCTGGCGTGGCCGCGGGACGCGGCGGCGTACTACTGGCGCCATCTGTTCGCCGAACATCCCGACGAGTACGGGGTGCCCCCGGTGCCCGCCGACCTGCAGCTGAAGGAGTGAGAAGGATGAAGGCAGAAGGATGAAGGATGAAGGAAGAAGGGCGAAGGCAGAAGGAAGGCGGGGCGAGTCGTGATTTGTGAACTGTGCGTCGTGACGTGAGACGGAGGGAGGGAGCGATCGGGTCCTGCTGTCTAGCTGATCCGAACGTGCGGAGTCAGAGCGCAGGACGACCCCGGGGCCTGTTCCCCGTTCCCCATTCCCTGTTCCTTGGCCGCCTAGTTTTTCGGCGAGAACTCGTACGGCTTGCGGACCTTGGCGGGGCCGCCGGTCGGTTTCGGAAAGGTCCAGTCGTCGGCCCGGCTTCGGAGGCAGTCCAGCACGGCCTGATTGTTCAGCGACCGACCCTCGACCGTCGTCTCCAGCGGCTCGCCGTCCTGTCCAATTACCACCGTCAGCAGCAGCGTCCCCCGCAGGCCCTGATCGCGCTTCAGTTCGCGCTCGTAGCACTGCCGCGCCTGTCCCCGATGGTCGCGAAACACCGCCTTGAGTTTCTCGCGGTCGATCTTCCCGGTCGGTTTGTCCTTCAGCTCCGGCGGATCGTCGGTTTGTTGTGGGTCGGTGTCCGTTTCGGAACGGCTGGCCTCGAGCATGCCCCCGAGATATCGACTCTGATCGTTGACGGCGAGTGCGGCCGAAATGGCGGCCTTCTCGGCCTTCTCGGTCGCCTTCTGGAGATCGGGGCCCGTGTCGGGTTCGGGCTGGTCGGCGGTCACGTCGGGCTTCGCGCTCGGTTCTTCGCCACATCCGCGGCAGCCGAGCCCGCTCGCGGTCAATAGAATCGCGGCGATCACGGTCGGCCCGACGCCGATAGTACGTTCGGTCATGAAGGGGTTCTCGCGTTTTCGTGTCGGGAGCTGAATCGGCTCGTCTTGCGGGCGGCGATCGCGGGTGTGAACCTGCAGCGTCGCCGACGAGTGTCGCTCACTATTCATAGCCCCTGGTCGGCCGTTTTCCAATCTCGTGGGTGACTCGCCGGCAACTCGAGGGGGCGGATCGGAGATCGTGGACGTCTTCGGTTCCGGGCGGAAGGGAGCGTTGACCGCGCTTCCAGGGCAGTGCGATCGATCCTCGTTACGGGGCCGGGTCTCCTCTGGGCGGGTTTCGCAGGAACCGTCGCAGAGGGAAGGAAGACTCGGACCCGATGGCGGATCAGTCTCTTCGACACCCCCGCGTTCAGACATGACCGAGGCCCGCACACGGATCGTCGAGATCGAGGACGTCGGCCGCGACGGCGACGGCGTCGGTCGTCTGTCCGACGGCAAAGTCGTCTTCGTGCCCGGAACACTGCCGGGAGAGTCGGTCGCCGTCTGGATCGTCGAGGAGGGCGAGGAGTACGCGCGCGGGGCGGTCGACGAGCTGCTCGAGCCCGCCGAGTCACGTCTGCCGCCGGAGTGTCCGTATGCCGACCGCTGCGGAGGCTGTCAGTTCTGGCACGTCGACGACGACCGGGAGCTCGAGCTGAAGGTACGGGCGACCCGGCAGTTGCTCGAACGAGAGATCGCCCAGGACATCCCGGAGCCGGAGGTCGTCGCGGCGCCGCACGATCGGCGATATCGGACGACCGTGACACTGCACTGCGAGCCGAACCGGGAGGCGCTCGGGTTTCACCGGGCGTCGAGTCGGGAAGTGGTGCCGATCGAGGACTGTCTGGTGGCCGACGAGCGGATCCGCAGGGCACTCGAACCCGTCCGGCGCGCGCTCGCTACGGTGGGACGAGCGGACGTAAAGGTGGAGACAGCGAGCGACACCTCGTGCGTGGCCACGATCGAGCCGGAGACGTCGGTCGAACAGCCCCCGGAGTCGGTTCGGTCGGTCGCCGAGGAGTTCGAGGATATTGGAGCGCTGCGGGGCATGCAGTTCGTCTGTTCGAAGCGTCCCTGGGTGGCCGGGGACCCGACCGTCGACGCCTCGGAGGTGCTCGCCCGGCCGCCGGTCGAGACGATGCGCGTCCCGGCGGGACTGTTTCGCCAGGCCAATCCCACGGTCAATCGGGAACTGGTCGGGCGCGTGGACCGAGCCGTCGAACGGCTGGGGGGCGGGCGCGTGCTCGAGCTGTACTGTGGGGCGGGGAATCTGGCGTTCGGTCTCGACAGCTGCGACTCGGTACTCGGTCTGGAGGGAGCTGAAGCGGCCGTCGAGGTCGCACGCGGAGCCGCGCTGCTGGCGCAACTCGACGAACTGTCGTTCCGCGAGGCCGATCTCTCGGAGGGGTATCGCGATCATGTCGATCCGCACGGGGACGGCCCGTTCGACCTCGTGCTGATGGATCCGCCCCGCGCGGGCGCGACCGACGTCTGTCGAGAATTGGCCGACGCTCCGGTCGGCGGACTGGTCTACGTCTCCTGTAATCCCGATGCGTTCGTTCGCGACGTCGAGCTACTCGCCGACGGAGGCTGGCAGATCGAGGCGCTGACGGTGCTCGACATGTTCCCGCGGACGAGCGACGTGGAACTGGTCGCCGTGCTGCGTCGCTGAGGCGCGCGTGGCGGGGATTCAAGGGGGGCCGGCGTCGGTGCTCGACCCCGGCAGGACTGGCTTCGACCGTGCGTCGGGGCGACGCCGGTCGACGCGTTCGTCGATGGTCCGGCGGGTCCGGTCGGCTCGGTTTCGGGTCGCTTCGATGCGAGCGCCGACGTCCGCTCGGTCGGCGGAGGGCTGGGGATCGTCACACGAGGTCGGCAGCAGTATTGCACCCAGACAGAGGAGTCCGACGAGTGCGAGCGCAACGGCTGTCGTATCGGTCGAACGACGACGGCACATATGACGCGGGGGCGTGCGGCGAGTCTCCGGATTCGTGACTCTCTGTCGTCAATCGTCGGCTCACTCGCTCGGCAACCGGGTCGATCGCTCGGGCGACGGTCGACTTCGTGCCCGCTCCGACCCGCTCGACGGGGTCGCTGGAGCAGAGTGCTCTCCGACAAGTTGCTCCATCGGTCCGGCGCGCCGACGGCGGCGTGAGCGGATCGACCCCGGAGGATGTCTTCTCCGAAGCGGCTCTCCCTCCCGCAGGAAACGGGGTCTGATCGGAAACCGTGGAAATCTTCGCTGCCGGCCGAGAGCAGCGTCGACCGCGCTGCCAGCGCCCTGACGCGACCGCCCGCTCAGAACTGGAAGCTCTGGCGACGCTTCTTTCAGCGTGCTCTGGAGCGTTCATATCCCACGGAGTTGGATCATTGGATCACACCCGGTGAACGCCTCCGACGGAGGGGGTGCCCGATCGACGCCGCCGCTCAGCCGGCGGGACGCAGTGTCGCGCGTCGACGACGGGACGGTCCAGCAACGTGTAACATCTCGGATCAGTAGTCGAGGCTGTGTTCTTTCGGCGAGGAGGAATTCGACGCGACGCTCGGCGTCCGGCCGCTTTCGAGGCCATCGAGCGATTGGGCGATCGAGCAACTGTGCTACGAACACTGCCCAGAAGTCTCCGATCTCCGACGTCCGATCTCCGATCCTCGGTCTCCGCTGTGCGGTTTACCGGACTCGGATGTCCACTCGAATGCCGCGCCTTCCTCCCCGGGCTCCG
>JBDGRG010000200.1:2032-7858 GCA_042218355.1 Bradymonadaceae bacterium | reverse complement strand
CTTCGTCAACTCCTTCCACACCCACTCGCAGTTCTTCGACTACTACGACCACGGCACCTCGCTCGAACCCGACCGGGCGACCGTCGACACGATCATGCAGACTCAGGCCGAGCGAGGGATCGTGGAGGTACAGTACGATACGCCCGGCGACTTCATGTTCCACGCCCACCAGTCGGAGTTCGCCGAGCTTGGCTGGATGGGCAAATTCAACGTCGTGCCCCCCGACGAGTTCTCGTCGGCTCTCGAGAAGGCCGGCGTGGGCCCCGAGTGGGATCGTCGCGCCACACAGGGCAGCACGGTGTCTAGCGGCTGACGCCCGATGCCGGGCTCTCTGCTCGGCGGGCCGAGCGGGTGCGAGTACCCGCACGAACACGCACGGTATCGAGACTCGCATACGCCGACACGGTCTCCTCCATGTCCGACAGCGACGCGCAGAACCGAAACTCGACGGACCGCCCCCCGGGACCGACGCTCCTCCGTGTCGGTCTGCCGGCCGCCCTGCTCGTCGGACTGATCGCCTACGTCGTCAGCACCGGCGGCGGCCTCTCCGGACTGACGGGCCCGCCCGTCGAGAAGCTTCACATCCAGCGAATCACGATGCCGGAGAAGGGGCTGATTCGCGTCCACGCGGTCAACGACGGCCCCCAGCCGGTCGAGATCGCGCAGGTACTGGTCGATGAAGCGTACTGGAAATTCCAGGCCCGTCCCTCCGCCAAACTGGACCCGCGAGAGAGCGTCGTCGTCGACATCCCCTATCACTGGGTCCCGGGGGCCGCGCATCACGTCTCACTGGTCAGCTCCCGTGGAAACACCTTCGGGAGACAGATCCCGGCAGCCGTCCAGGCCCCGTCCGCGTCGCTGTCGCTGGTCGGCCAATTCGGGCTGGTCGGTCTCTACGTCGGCGTCGTGCCGATCACGCTCGGGCTGCTATGGTTTCCGTTCCTCGCCGGTCTCCCTCGACGCTGGCTCGACTTCGTGCTGGCCCTGACGCTCGGTCTACTCGCTTATCTGGCGGTCGCGACCTGGGAGGACGCCCTCGAGTTCGGCGATCAACTCGCCTCGTTCTGGCAGGGGACGCCGCTGGTCGTCGCGGTGGCGGCCCTGACGCTTCTCGCACTGATCGCCGTCGGCCAGACCGACGAAAGGGAAGCGAATTCGCGACTCGGGCTCGCCTATCGCATCGCCCTCGGGATCGGGCTGCACAATCTGGGCGAAGGGCTCGCAATCGGTGCGGCCTACGCGTCCGGAGAAGCCGCACTGGGCACGTTTCTGATTCTCGGTTTCACGCTGCACAACGTCACCGAGGGGATCGGCATCGCCGCTCCGATCGCCGAGCGGAACCCCTCCTTCGGCCACTTCGTCGGATTCGTCCTTCTCGCCGGCGCGCCGGCGGTGGCCGGAACCTGGATCGGCGGATTCGCATTCAATCCGGTGCTCGCGGCCATCTTCTTCGCCGCCGGCGTCGGCGCGATCCTCCAGGTGCTCTGGGAAGTCGGCGCGCTGGTCGTCGAGGGCGGGGAGACGGGCAGATCCGCCCGCTGGTTGCAACTGACCGGTTTCGCCGCCGGCATCGCTGCGATGTATCTGACCGGCTTCATGACGGCGTGAGCAGTGGACCGTCGAGTCGTATCGACTCGCGGTGATCGCTCACGGGCAATCCTCCACCCAGGAACTCTCGGGACTTTCGACCTCGGCAGACAAGTGTCCTATTCTGTCCGGTGATACGACCGTAACGCCGGGTTAGAGCCGTCCCGGAACGACCCTCCACATCGACGCCCAGACGCAATGCCATCCCCTCCACGGGAACACGGATCCACTGAGTCTGCACCGGTACCCGAGGTCGGACTCGTCTCCGCGCTCGTCCTCGGACTAGCATCTCTCTCCATCTCCTGTTCGCCCGATTCGGCCCCCGAAACCGGAGACGCCGGCTCCGACAGCAAGGACGCCGCCGACACCCACCCGACCGACGGTCGTTCGGCCGACAGCGAAGACGGACGCACCGACGGGTCCGACGCGTCGGCGACCGGCGTTCGGCTGATCGACAACGAGGAGTGGCTCCGGATCGGCGCCGCGGACGACCCGCTCGACGAGCACCGGCCCGGGATCGTCAACTGCCCCGAATCCGCCTACGGCACCGAAACCGTGCGGGGAGAAACGAACTTCGAGGTCGATACCGGGAAGTGCAACTACTTCTCCGGAAAGCAGACGGCACTCGCTCCGATCGACGAGGGGGACCGGCTCCGGGCCCGGATCTGGCACTTTCAGCTCACCGCAGAACGACCGTCGAAGGCGCACGTCGCACTTCTGCTCGACGAGGAGATCGTCTGGGAGGAGCGCGTTACGATTCCGGCCTCGGCTGGTTGGTTGACCCCGAGCTGGCGGGCGGACAGCGCATACGACTCCGGCACACGGGTCGGATTCCACCTCCACAATCACGGCTCGAACGCCTGGCGGCTGGTGAGGTTCCAGGTCGTGCGCGCCGATTGACCCGCCGTTCGCAGACGCAAGACACGGCCGAGACGCAGATAGAGACGTCCGCCGGGGACTCGGTGTCGGGCTTTGAAATCGCCCGAGGGGATCGCCGATTTTCGAATCTGCGTGGCCTGGATGGTCGTACGCGAGAGAAGACGGTGCGGGCGGCACGGTTGGAGTGCGACGTGGGAACGGCGTCGGTGGACCGCCCCGCGAACACATCGGTGACGATGAACCCGAAGGACCCCGCGCCGCCACGCAACCGGCTTTAGCGTATAGACTAATTGAAAATGAATGTCAACTTCAGGACGCGGGGTTCAAACTCTCGACGTCTCACCGTCCCGCCCCTCTCGATCCGACGCTCGCGCCCCGCCGGTCGGAGACGTCAGTCGCTCAACGAATCGAATTTGACGACAGCAGCGACGAACGCCCCGACGACCAACAGCCCCTGAACGATCAGGCTGACGAAGTCCGGATAGATGCCCAGCGCGCTGATTTCGATGAAATCGACCGGGTAGGAGGCGAGCACGCCGGCCTCCTGGAGTTCATGGATGCCCGAACCGACGAGGACGAGACAGAGGCCGTAGAGGATCACACTCGTGGCCGTGAACAACGGTCCGAGCGGGAGCTGACGTCCGGCGGCGAGTATGAAGTAAGCGACGACCGCCAAGACGGCGACCCCCGCCGCAAACCCGCCGGTGATCGCACCCACGTGTCCCTCGGAACCCACCATCAGGCCCTGGTACATCAGCACCGTTTCGAAGGCCTCTCGGTAGACAGCGAGAAATGCGAGCCCCACCAGCGCCCACTTGGAGCCTCCTCCCTCCACGGCGCGATGGACTCGCTCTCGAAGCGCCTCGATCCACCTCTCGCCGTGCAGGTGTGAAAACAACCAGTAACTGACCCAGAAGAGCACCGCCGCGGCGAGCAATGCAACGATTCCCTCCAACATTTCTCGCCCCACCGGGGCAATCTCGACCAGATACTGCGAGAAGAGCCAGGTCCCGACTCCGGCGATCAGAGCGGCGATCCAACCGGCGTGGATGTATTTTTTGGCACGCTCCTCCTCCAGGCGAACGAGTGTCCCGAGAAAAATCGCGATCAGCAGGACGGCTTCGATGCCCTCCCGGAGGATGATGCCTCCGCTGGCGACTGCCACCGACCAACTGCTCGACTGCGAGGCCAGCACCGCCTTCGATTCGTCCAACAGGCCATCGAGCTCCTCGAAGGCTTCGCGGACGCGCTGGTCGTCCCCGGCCTCCATCGCCGGATTGAGAATGTGGAACCGGCGTTCGAGTTCGGCGGTCAACTTCTTGTCCTTCGAGCTGAGCTGCCGCTCGAGAGGCTCGAACTTCTGGAGGTGCGCCTTCCGCACCTTCTTCTTCGCCTCCTCGACGTTGCCATTCTGGTACGCCTTCTCGGCCGCCTCGAGCGCCTCCTTGGCAGCCGGTATGGCCCGGGACGGTTCGACATCGGCGCCATGTCCCGCCGCATGCTCACCCTCGTGCGCTCCGTGCTCGCCCTCGTTCGCTTCGTCTCCATGAGCCTGGGCGGATACTGGAGCAACGAGCAGGAGCGAGCAGGCTGCGAGCCACCATACGAATCCGTGACCGGGACGGGCAGCGACCGATGTCGAGCCAGACATGGGAGACCTCGCACGAGGGGAGTCCAGGACGTCCACCATTGATAACGAGTTTCAATTTCGCTCGCAAGTGGCAAATGGCGACGGGGTGCGTTCACGAGCGAACGGTCGCAGCAGTGTCAGGGGGACAGGGTGGGGGATTTGCTGTCAACAGGTCGTGATCTCCTTCCACGACGACGAGCTGACGCGAGGGGGCCCGAGTTCAATCCGAGTGAGGCCGACTCGCCCGGTAGGTTCCGATTCTGCCACATGGCGCCGTCGTCCCTCGTTCCAGCCGGTTTTTCGCCGAAACGATCACATGTCGCCCAGCACTCGCACCCCACTCGGCCGCGATGGACGGACGTATCGGACCGCCCCCATAGCTCACTGTTCGCACCTGGATGGAGACTCGCCGCGATCGGAACGCTACTGACGATGACGGTCGGCTGTTACAGCGGTGGCGGCGACAAAGCCCCGGCGATCATCGTGAAAGACGACTGTTCGTCGTCCGAACCGGACTCCACGTCGGCCCCCGATAACGACCAGCCGCCGCAGGACACCGGACCTGCGCCGGATTCCGCCCCGCCGCCCGACGTCGAAGGCTCCGGAGTACCCGTGTCCGAAGGGCTCGTACTGCGACCTCGCCTCGAACACGTGCAAGACAGGGTGTCTGAGGAACGACGACTCTCCGTCGAACGAGTACTGCGTCAGAAATCAGCGCACCTGCAAGAGCGGCTGCCGAAAGGGCCAGTGCGGCGCCGACGCCAGCTGCCGAAGTACTCCCCAGCGCTGCAAGTGCGACGCCGGCTGCCACCGAAGAGACCCGAAGACTCGTCCTCCAGACGCAGCCAGGCTCCGACGGTTCGGGAGCGCCGATCGCGTCTGCACTCGTCGTCGCGAGCACGTCGGCCAGTCCCAATCGACCGATCTCCCATGGGATCAGGGGGGGGGACGAAGGGGCGGCACACGGCGCGGGCGGGAAGCGGGCCGCCCCTTCGAGAGGGGAAGATGGGGAGAGGACCCGGGGAGGGCGGGTGCTCCGCGTCTTCGGGAGCGGAGGGTCGGCCCGGAAATCTCACGAGCCTCCTATTGCGGCGTGCAGACTGTCCGATCTCGGGTTCGTCCTCCTCGAAAGGGCATTCGCCCCGTCTGCGAGGGACGAAACCCGACCTCGAAGCAGTCTGCGGTGCCTCATGGACGAAGCTCGATGAGAAATCCGGGTCAGACGTCGCGCAATTCCGTGTCTCCCTCCTCGGTGTCGGGGCGGAAGACGTTGATCGGGATCCGAAGATACCGGACCTCGTTGTCGCTCGGTTCCGGCATGTTCCCCGCGTCGACGTTCACCTGGACGCTCTGGAATAGCAGCTGAGGCGCCTCGAGGGTCTCGTCGCGCGCCTCACGGGCCTCGACGAACTCCTCCTTGGTCGTCTCCTCCGTCAGCCGGATGTTGTTTTCCTTGTGCTCGGAGAGCGGGGCGACGTACTCGACGTCCCGCCCGCCCGGCTGGTAGTCGTGGCCGACGTAGACCTCCGTGTCGTCGGGCAACTCGTACAGCTTGTCGTGGACCGACTCGTACATGTCCTCGGCGCTGCCCGCCGGAAAGTCGCACCGGCCGGTTCCCATGTCGGGCATGAAGAGCGCATCGCCCGTGAAGATCTTTCCGTCGATCTTGTAGGTGACGTCGGCCGGCGTGTGCCCGGGCGTGTAGACGACCTCGAAGGTCAGCGACCCGG
>JBDGRG010000200.1:0-2022 GCA_042218355.1 Bradymonadaceae bacterium | reverse complement strand
GGCCTCGACGGTGTCCCCCTCGGCCAGCAACTCGTCGAACTGCCGTCCGTCGGTCGGGAAATCCTCCGGGAGATCGAAGATGTCTTTGAAGACGGACTGGACGTCGGTGATGTGCTCGCCGATCGCCAGCGTCGCCTCCGGGAACTCCTCCTTGAGGACCTGGGACCCGGAGAGATGATCCGCATGCGCGTGTGTCTCCAGCACGTAGTGCAGCTTCAGATCCCGATCCTGCAGAAAATCGATCACCTCGTCGACCGACTCGGTCCAGGTCTTCGAGGCCTTCGGGTCGTAATCGAGCACCGGGTCGATCACGACTGCATCCTTCGTCTCGTCGTCGTAGACGACGTACGTCAGGGTCGAGGTGCGGTCGTCGTAAAAGGCTTGGACATCCATCGTCTGCTCCTCTGGTTGAGGGCGTCGAGTCGAATCGAATCCGGACCAATCAGCTCCCAGCTTCGGTCTCCAATGGGTAGGAACGAACAACCTCCATTCCAGCTCGGGCCACGAGACTGCCGCGGTTCGGGACGCATCAGCCGAGGACGCCGGCCAGCACACCGGTCTCCTTCAGCAACATGAACGTGCCCATGACGACCAGAAAGACGGCGAACCCCCGCTTGAGCCGCCGCTGTTCGATGTGCTGGACGAACTGCCCACCCGCGACGATCCCCAGGATTGCCAGCGCCGAGAACCCCCCGACGAAGGCGTAGTGGACCTGTACCTGGCCCGAGTACTCCCAGAAGCCCGCCGCCGACTTCATCGCGATCACCAGCAGTGAGGTCCCGACCGCCTTCTTCATCGGCACGCGCGACACCAACACCATCGCAGGGACGATCAGAAATCCGCCCCCGACACCGACCAGTCCGGTCAACACCCCGACGGCGATGCCTTCGACTGCGATGAGTGGAAACTTCGCGAGGCTGACGTGGGATTCCGGAACTTCCCCCGGGTCGACCGGCTGTGTATCCCGAAACATGAAGACGGCCGCCCCGAGCATCACGGCCGAAAAGAGCAACAGCTGAAACGTTCCAGAGACATACCGGGCGAGGTAGGCGCCCCCCCACGTCCCGACCATTGCAACACTGCCGAAGACGAGGGCGAGCGAGACGTCGATGTTGTCGTGGCGCCAGTGCGCGGCCGCTCCGAAGAGGCTGACCGCCCCCACGACCGCCAGGCTCATCGCCACGCTGAGCTTCGCCCCGAATCCGAGCAGGTAGACGAAGACCGGCACCGTCAGGATCGAACCCCCACCCCCCATCAATCCCAGCGCCAGGCCGATGATCACGGCTGCAACGTATCCGAGAATCTGCATGACGGTCGTCGGACGTATGAGAACGGGTCCGTCCGGGACATCCGGCGGTGACGCCGGCCGCACGGGCGACGGAACCATCTCCGCCTCCACGTCATGTCGATGCAGATTCCGTACCACCGCCGTCGCGAAGGGGCGGTCCACCACCCAACCCATTGCTCGACATGGGATACCCGATAAACCGCGCCGATCGACCGGCTCTCGGAACTGGGCTCGCAACTGGAGACGTTCGGCCGGCTCTGCTCGCACGCAGATGTTTCATTTTGTTTCAATACGATGAAACGCGTCGGACCGAGTCCGTTCGACGGCGCCCTCGCCCGTGCCCCCCTCCGGAGCACGACCCGTCCGTGTCTGCGTTCCTACACTCGGTCGTGAGCGCCGACATCGCAGTCGACGACGTCTGCAACGTCGGGGACTGGTACGACCTCGGATTCTGTCTCGGGATCGGCGCCTTCACCAAGGGAACCGACACCGCCGCGACCACCACGGGCGACACGGCCGGCTGGTGGGGGGAGTCGAACGACTGAGTCACTCGACGATCACTGGCTGGCCGCCGACGGTCAGTCGGGTGTGATCCAACTCCGTGGGATGAACGCTCCAGAGCACGCGGAAAGAAGCGTAGCCAGAGCTTCCAGCTCTGAGCGGGCGGTCTACTCCCACCGCGCTGGAAGCGCGGTCAACGCTGCGCTGGAAGCGCGGTCAACGCTGCGCTGGAA
>JBDGRG010000020.1:4959-5353 GCA_042218355.1 Bradymonadaceae bacterium | reverse complement strand
AAATCCTCCTCGATCTGCTCGAGATCCGTCCGCATGTCTGCTCGATTCGTCGAGAAACGACCACTGAAAGGATGTTTACCGTCACCAGGTTGGAATTGCAAGTTTTTGACGATGGTCAAGCCCCCGCGTCGTACTCCCACAGAGCGTCGTTCATGTCGTCGAGGACCTCGCGAAGTTCGCCGTCGAAGTGGCGGTCGTCGATGCGGTCGAACCCGCCGCGCGACTCGAAGGCGGGGGCCTCGTCGAGGTTGTCGGGGTCGGGGACGAGCTCGTCGTTGATCAGTGTCTTGCGGATGCGGTCGAGCCATTTGCGCTGTTCGGGGGACCAGTCGCCCCGCCCTTCGATGCGGTCGACGGCGAACTGCACGCGCTCGGCGTAGGGGACCAGCGGCTC
>JBDGRG010000020.1:1561-4949 GCA_042218355.1 Bradymonadaceae bacterium | reverse complement strand
GAAATCCATGATCGAGGCGGCGACTTCTTGATTGGTCTTCTGGTGCCAGGCCTCCCGGAGGTTTTCGGGCTGGAAGCCCTCGCGGGCGAGTTCTTCGCGCAGTTCGATCAACTCGTCGCGGGACAGCTCGCGCGGCCGTTCGGCGACCATCTTCAGCGTCTCCCACTGGTCGAGGTGGGCCTCGACCCACTGTTCGAACTCCTCGAGGTAGTCCTCGTCGTGCGCGGTGCCCTGCGAGACGTCGATGACCTCGTCGTCGCCCGGTTCGTAGACGACCCGCCGGGTCTCCACCGGTAGTTCGGGGATCTGTTCGACCAGGTTGCGCTCCTCGGCCAGCCACTCGGCGGCGTCGGCGGCCTCCCGGTCGCGGACCGCTTCGGCGAACTCGCCCGGCGACATGCCGGCCATCTGCTCGAACCGCTCGCGCCCCTCGTCCGACAGCCGCTGGAACTTGCGCTGGAGCCGGCCGACGAAGTCGCGCCGGGCCTTCTCGAGGTGGCGGTCCTCGTCGAGGCGCATCAGCTCGTCGAAGTTGTCCTCCAGCGACACCTTCGGGTCGGCGACGACCGGGCTCATGTCGATGACCTCCTCCAGCGCGTCGTAGACGTCGACACAGTCGTATACCCGGTAGGCGTCCTTGTGGATCTCGTCGCAGGTTCGGGTCGCCCGGCCCTTCATCTGCTCGTAGAGGATCCGGCTCTTGACCCGACGGAGGAAGACCAGATTGACGATCTCCGGGACGTCGACGCCGGTCGTCAGATAGTCGACGGTGATGGCGATCTTCGGGTTGACCTCGTTCTTGTATCGGCGCAGCCACGCCTGTTCGTCGTCGGTGTAACCGGTAATGACCTTGATCGCGTCGTCCGACACCCCGCCGCGGCGCTCGGCGTAAGCATACCGCAACGTCGAGAGGACCTGCTGAGCGTGCTCCTCGTCGACGCAGAAGATCAGCGTCTTGCCCGGTTTGTCGAGATCGATCCGGTCGGCGAGTACGCGGCAGATCGCGCGGTTGAAGCCGGGGACCTTGATGGCGCGGTTGAAGTCCGAGACGTCGAACTCCAGCTCGTCGGGGGCGTGCGCCAGGTCGACCTCGCCCGTGTGCGGGTCGAGCAGTCGCAGTTGATCGCCGGGTTCGTACTCGATGCCGTGCTCGGCCAGTTGAGTGGTGATCTTCACCGGGGGGTCCTGGTCGACGAGGTGGTCGTCCATCACCGCCTGCTGATACCGATACATGTAGACCGGCTCGCCGAAGATCTCCGACGTGTGCTGGGCGGGCGTGGCGGTCAGGCCGATCCGGACGGCGTCGAAGTAATCGATCACCCGGCGGTACTTCGAGACGTAGTCCTCGTGGTCGCGGAACTCGACCTCGACGTCGTCCATCTCGCGGTCGAGGTTGTACCCGCGGTGGCACTCGTCGACGACGATGCAGTCGAACTGGTCGACCGGCGGCAGCGACTCGCCCTCGTCGGGGTCGACCACGCGGCGGACCATCGACTGGACGGTGGCGAAGCTGAGCCGCGTCTCGATCTCGACCCGTGGGTCGTCGAGCCGCCGGGCGTCGTAGATCTCGGTGAAGGGCCGTTGGTTCTCGAGTTTGACGTTCTCGAAGGCCTCGAACGCCTGCCGGCCCAGCGAGCGGCGGTCGACCAGGTACAGCACGCGCCGGGCGAACCCGCTCTTGACCAGCCGGTAGACCAGACCGATGGCCGTGCGGGTCTTGCCGGTTCCGGTCGCCATCGCGAGCAGCGCGCGGCGCCGGCCGGCGCGCAGGGCCTGTTCCACCCGCTCGACGGCCTCGCGCTGGTAGTCGCGCAGACCGAGGTAGTCGAAGGGCTCGTGCTCCAGCTCGCGCAGGGCCGCCGCCTCGTCGCGGTCGAGCAGTCTGCGGAGGCCGTCGGGCGTGTACCAGCCGGCGAGCGGGCGTTTTTTGTTCTCCGACCGGCGCAGATCCTGGAACCAGACGCCGCTCTTTTGCCGGTACTGCTGGAGGAACCCCCGACCGTTGGCGGCGAAGACGAAGGGGATCGTGTAGGTGTCGGCGCCGATCTGCCACGGGCCGCCGGGTGATTCGAGCTGTGCGTCGATCTCGAAGTCGCGGCTGTAGCGCTTGGCCTGTTCGATCTCGCCGGCGACGTCGGACTCCCAGCGCTTGGCCTCGACGACCCCGACCGGCGTCAGGCCGTCGAAGAGGACGTAGTCGGCGTCGCCCGATCCGGTGGGGACCTCGGCGATGGCGCGCGCCCTGCCCTGTTCGGGACGAACTCCCTCGCCCCACCGCAGATCCTCCGAGTCGGCCTCCCAGCCCCGCTGGCGGAGCTGGGCGTCGATCAGCCCGCGCGTCTCCGCCTCGTCGAACTCGACGCGGTCGCTGGCGCTGGCCATCTGCCGGCGGGTCTGTTCGGTCCGCTCGGCGACCTCCTCGTCGGTCAGCTCGTCCACGCGCTCGCGCAGTTCGGCGAGCTGTTCCTCGTACTCGCGGGCGACCTCCTCGTAGACGTCGCGCTCCTCGCGCAGTTTCTCGGCCAGCTCCTCGGCCTCCGCGCGGCGTTGTTCCTCGCGTCGAGCGCGCGTCTGGACGTCCTCGATCGTCTCGCGCGTCTTCTCGATCTTGGCGCGCAGGTCGCGGCGTTCGTCGAGGATCTCCTCGTAGCGGTCGGCGTAGTCGGGCGGGCGCTCGAACGGGCCCGGCGAGAAGTCGGGATCGAAGAAGGTGCGCTGGTACCAGACCGCCGCCTTCCGGGCGAGTTTGAGGTAGTGCCGCGCGACGCCGTCGCGGTCGACGTACTCCTCGCCGTGGACGACCTCGTTGGCGTCCTGCCGGATGTTGTGGAAGACGGTCTGGATGTTGTCGCCGAACTCCCGGAAGTCCTCCAGCCGCTGGAGGGTCTGGAAGAAGGACAACCCCTCGGTGTCGTAGACGCCCAACTGGCCCGCCGCACGCTTGGCGAGCAGTTCGCCGATTAGTCGCACCTGCATGATGCAGGTGTTCGGGTTGAGGGTGGCGAGGACCTCGGCCTCGCGACCCAGCTCGGCCAGTCTCGGTTCGCGCTCGGTGAGGAACGCGAAATTCGAATCGTGGGAGGCGAAGTCCAAGGTCCACCCCGGCGTACGTCACGAACGGCGTCGAGGGCGAGTCGGGAGTGTAGCTTTCGGCGAGAGGGGGGATCAACTGCGCCCGCGGTTGCGAAGGTGGTCGGGCAGGCGACGCAGTCGGGTCTCAGCGCCAGCCTGTGGGGTATGCGTCAGGCATCGGAGAAGTGGAGCGGAGAGCGGAGGTCGGAGGGCGGAGATCAGGAAGGGAGAAGGGAGAGGGGAGGAGGTAGAAGAGGATCCGTCGGGTGTGCAAAGCGGGTTGCTGGATCGGGAGACGTGGGGGAGATCCGTCGGT
>JBDGRG010000020.1:0-1549 GCA_042218355.1 Bradymonadaceae bacterium | reverse complement strand
CGCCCGGCCGTTGCGAGCGCAATGCGATGTACGGCGTCGGCGATGGAGTCCGATGATCGTATGGGGGCGGAAAACCAGCGTCAGTGGGATTGTCCGACGTCCCGTGCCAACGTAGTCTCCGGGCAGGTGCGCGACGAGGCGAGTCCAGCGACTGCAGGGAGTCCGGTCAGAGACTCGAGGAGTGGCGATGTCGGTCGAGGACACAAGCGAGCTGGTGGCGGCGCCGCCCGACGGGTGGGCGCTGCTGCTGGAGACATACGTCGCGGGGGTGCGCTATTACGACTTCGCCGACGCGGGCGAACCGCTCGACGCCGGGGCGCGGGTCGAGTTGAGGCGCGAGCCCGACAACCCGCACGACCGGCGGGCGATCGCGGTCGATCATCCCGACGGGCGGATGCTCGGGTATCTGCCGCGCCGTCGGAACACCCTGCCCTGTCGGTTGATGGACGCCGGCTACGAGTTACGCGCGCGAGTCGAGTCCGTCGAAGGTGTCGACGCGGCGAGTGATTCATCGAGCGGGCGGTGCAGTGCGCCGAACCTGCGGGTGGCGGTGTTCGTCGCAGAGGACGGGAACGATTCGACAGCGTCCTCGAGGAGTCGAACGGTGGCGGCGACGGACGGCGGCGAACCGATGGAGGCGGCGGAGACCTCGACGGGGGCCTGCGAGTCGGACTGGAAGACGGAGCCGCTGCCCGACGAGCGCCGGGTAATCGAACTGGACCGTCGGTTCGACGCCGAGGAGATGGAGTCGATCCGGGAGGGATTCATCCCGACGGTGATGGAGGAGAAGTGGTTTCTGTACTGGTCGGAGGGTCGGCTGTACATGCACCGGAGTTGGACGGGGATCTGCGTCTACGTCGTCGAATTCGAAGCGTGCGGGGAGGGGGCGCGTGCCGTGCGGGCGCTGGTCAACGACGATCCGGACCAGTTCAAAGGTTCGAGTGCGGATTACGAGCGGTTTACCATCTACGAATTGATCGAGAATTTGTTGTTGTCGGGGGGGTTGTAGGTTTCGTCGATCGGCGGGTTGGTCCATCGTCTTCCACGGGGTTGAAACCGCCGCCTGCTCGGCGGTCTGTCACCATCCGGCGGCGCTGAAGCACCGCCGGCCGGAATGGCGAATCGTCGGGGGCCAGTCGACCGGCGATCGCGGCTGAAAGCTTTCAACCCTTTCGCCCGGCAATGGTCGTGCGGTTGTAGCTCGACTACTCGACGGCTCGACGACTGCCGCTGACCGACCGACGGGCCCCCCTTTGCGCGCGGGGCCGATCGTCTGCAGAATACGGGGTGTCGCTCCTGTAGCAGACCGCGGGTGTGCCGTCGGCGCCCCGTCGCGAGACGGCGTCGGTCGCACGTTCGACGTTCGCCGGCGGCTCTTCGAACCGACGGTGATACCGTTCGATCCTCTCACAGCAGTCGGAGACGACCATGTGTCGGACTCGACACGCATCGACGCTCGTCGCCCTACTCCTGCTCGGACTTGCGACGGGGTGTTCGGGCGAGTCGAAGAAGCGAAACGTCCCGCCGGTCGTCGAGGCGGTCGAGGCGG
>JBDGRG010000002.1:4266-5251 GCA_042218355.1 Bradymonadaceae bacterium | reverse complement strand
GCAGCCGCTGACCGAAAAGCTCGCCGAGACGTTCGGTGTCTCCCCCGACGCCGGTGTACTGATCGGCAGCGTCCAGGAGGGCCTCCCGGCGGCGAAGGCCGGGTTGAAGCGAGGGGACGTGATCACGCACTTCGACGGCGAACGGATCAAATCGATTCAGGATCTGATGTTCGCCGTCGCCGAGACGGATCCGGGAACGACGGTGACCGTCGAGGTTCTGCGCGATGGAGAGAAGAAGACGTTCGAGCTGACGGTCGACAGTCGACCGGACGCACGACACGCCGGCCGGGGTCGCGGCGGTTCGTCGGACGGGAAGGCCGATGGAACCGATCGGCTCGGCGTCGAGGTCGCGCCCGTCGAGGGTCGGCTCGCTCGACGTCTGGGGGTCGAGCCGGGTCGCGGCGTCGTGGTGCGCAAGGTCGAGCGAGGGTCGCCCGCCGGCCGCGCGCTCAAACGGGGCGACGTGATCCTGCGAGTCGGATCGAAGACCATCGGCAGCCCCAGTGAGCTCGACGAGGCGCTGTCGAACTACGAGTCCGGCGAGGTCGTGCGCATGCGCGTGATGCGCCGCGGGACCGCGATCTTCGTGGCGGTGCGGCTGGGGAACAGGGAATAGGGAATTGGGAATAGGGGGGCGCCGTGCGAATGCGGCGCCGAGCGCGACGTCAAACGTCGAGGGTCGCGAGGAGTGAGGAGCGAGAGGTCGGTCGTCAGACGATCGAGGTGGGAGCCATTCGCTGTCGAAACGGACCGCCGTCCCCGTTCGGTCCGTGATCGTTCGGGGTCAGAGCGGGGCACTGTCCGATAGACCGGCGCGGCACCTCGCGGTTGTGCGACCGCGTGGCCGTGCGGTTGTGTGGTTGTACGTCTGTGGGCTCAATTGCTGAATTGCTCAATCGCTCAATGGCTCGCCGGTGAGCGATAGCGAGCGGGCGCTCAGTCGAGCACCTGGACCTCGTCGCGGCTGACCTTGCGGATCAGCTTT
>JBDGRG010000002.1:1942-4256 GCA_042218355.1 Bradymonadaceae bacterium | reverse complement strand
CGCGCCGCTTGTGTTCGTCGGACCGGTGTACCTCGCGGAGCTGACCCACCAGGTCCTTGCCGCGGCGGAACGCGCCGACGAGCCCTCCCGACAAGTCGGTCGGATTGCTGATCTTTCTCAAGATGTGGTGCAGACTCTCGCCCTTGGCCCACCGCTCGCCCAGGGGCATCATCTCCGGGGTGAACGTCGGCTCTCCCCCGGTCAGATCGGCCGCTCCCTGGACGATGTCGCTCTCGTGGACCTCCTGGATCTCCGAGAAGATCTGCCACCACTTGTTGTCCTCGGGTTTGTCCACACGGGCCTTGCGCGGCAAGTCGTGGACGAGTCCGCAGAGGATGCCGAACAGTTCGTTCGGCTCCCGGTCCTCGAGTGTGCCGCGGAAGACCAGCTCGGTCAGAAAGATCTCCGCGAATTTGATGTGTCGGAGGATCTGGCCGGGTGCTTTCAGGCGATTCTCGTCGCCGATGTACCCGTGGGTGCGAAGGAACGAGACCTTCCGCTGGAAGTCCTCCCACAGCTCGGGCCGTTCGGCCTCGGCCAACTTGCGCTCGAGGCGCGCCAGCTCGCGCCGTTCGCTCCGCAGCTCCCCCAGCTCGGAGGGGCTCGGCGTGCCGATCTCCTCCTCCTTCGCGTCGATCTCGGCCTCGCGGTGCTCGAGTTCCTCCTCGAGGTCGGCCGCATCGCTGGCCGCCTGGAAGGACTTGAAGCTGCGCTCGAGGAGCACGCGGATCCGCTCCTCGTCGTGGTTGTCGAGGAGATTGACTACCGAGTGAAACGACAGGTTGAACGAGGACTCGACCGGTTCGCTGGTGTCCGAGCGTAGCTTCTCGATCAGCGGGCGGACCTCGTCGTAATCGTCGAAGTCCTGTCGGATGACGACGTCGCCCTCGGGGTCGATGCCACGACGGCCGGCGCGACCGCCCATCTGCATGAATTCGCGGACGGTCAGCGGGCGAAAATCGGTGCCGTCGAACTTCGTCAAGCTGTCGAAGACGACGGTCCGCGCCGGCATGTTGATGCCCAGCGCGAAGGTCGAGGTGCAGTAGACGACGTTCAGCAGACCGTCCTCGTACAGGCGTTCGACCAGCGCCTTCAGTGCCACGTGCAGCCCCGCGTGGTGGCCGGCGATGCCCTTCCGGTAGAGCGACTTCAGCTCGCCGGTCAGGACGTCGGGGTGCTCGTCCTCGAACTCGTCGAGCCGCCGGTCGATCGCCCCCTGGTCGGCCATCGAGCCCAGCTTGCCGGCCACCCGCGAGCGGCCGACCCCGTGGGAGAGCCGCTCGACCATGCTGCGGCTGAAGATGAAGTAGAGCGCCGGGAAGTAGTCCTCGTCGAGCATCTCGAGGATGTCGACGTGCTTGGTCATCCCGCCGCCCCCGCCGTCGCCCCCGTGACGGTGGCGGTTGTAGGCGGAGTCGTACTCCTCGATGTCGACGATGCCGGTTTCGGTGTTCGCCAGTCGGATGTGAAGGGGGACGGCCCGTTCCTCCTCGCGGACGACCTTGACGTCGGTATCGCGGATGTCCGACAGCCAGTCGGCGAACTCCCCGAGGTTCGACAGGGTCGCCGACAGGCCCAGGATGCGGACTCGCCGGGGAAGGTAGATCAGCAGCTCCTCCCAGACCGTGCCCCGGTGTTCGTCGTCCAGAAAGTGGATCTCGTCGACGATCACCGCCTTCAGATCCTCGATCTCGGGCAGCTGCACGTCGGTCGGCGTCTGGACCTCGTCCTCGCCGGCCTCCGGTTCGCGGTCGGTCTCCTCCGCACTTGGATCCATCCCGCCCTCGAGCAGGACGTTCCGGAGGATTTCGGTCGTCATGATCCGCAGCGGGGCGTCCCGGTTGATCACCAGGTCGCCCGTGATCAGTCCGACGTTCTCGCGGCCGTGAATCTCGGTGTACTCGCGGTACTTCTGGTTCGACAGCGCCTTGACCGGAGCGGTGTAGACGACCTCGCCGCCGTCCGAGAGGATGTCGTCGATGAGGTAGTCCGCGATCAGCGTCTTGCCCGTGCCGGTCGGCGCCGCCACCAGCACACTGTGATCCTGTTCGATGTACTCGACCGCCTCCTCTTGGAACCGGTCGAGCGTCAGTCCGCGGTATTCCATTGAAGGGGGAATGGGGAATTGGGAATAGGGAACGGGGAGCGGATGGAAACGTCGTCGTTGTCCGACTCGCCGCGCGCAGCTCGGTTTGTCGAGCCGTAGACTCGTGGAGGATGGGTCGCGACGCAAGCCGATGGCGAAGGCTCGACCGGCTAAACACTGCAGTCGGGAAGCTCCAATCCCATTGCCCCCCCCTGCGCACGCTGTTAC
>JBDGRG010000002.1:0-1932 GCA_042218355.1 Bradymonadaceae bacterium | reverse complement strand
TCAGCCCCCCGATACCTCGGTACCTACGTGACCGGAGAGCCCGACCCGCACCGCACACCGACCGCAGCATCTCGCCTCTCGCGTCTAGCTTCTCGCTCCACATACCACCAGAGCTGGGAAGCTCTGGCTACGTCGCACACCCACACGGACTCCGATACCTCGGTACCTCGGGAACTCCCCGGAACCGGAGAGCACGATCGGCGCCGCATACCGACCGGCGGCATCTCGCATCTAGCTTCTCGCTCCACATACTACCAGAGCCGGGAAGCTCTGGCTACGTCGCACACCCACACGGTCCGATACCTCGGTACCTCAAGTACCCGTGATCTCGAGCTGCTCGGAATCGAGGTCCAGCCCCTCGAACCGGTCGACCGACAGCTCGAGGTACTCCTCCTTCTGGTCGATCCCGACGTAGCGGCGACCGTTCTGGACGGCGGCCAGTCCGGTCGTCGACGACCCGCAGAAGGGATCGAGGACCAGATCGCCGGGCTCGGTGGCGGCGAGAACGATCCGGTTGAGGAGCTTGATCGGCTTCTGCGTGGGGTGTTTGCCGTGTTCTTTCTCGTCCTTACGCGGCGACATGATCTTCCACAGATTCTTCATCTGCTTGCCGCCGTTCATCTCCTTCATCTTCTCGTAGTTGAACGTGTGCGTGGCCTCGTGGTCTCGAGCCGCCCAGATCAGCGTCTCCGTGCCGTGGGTGAAGTACCGGCAGGAGAGATTCGGCGGCGGGTTGACCTTGAACCACGCGATGTCGTTGAGGATCTTGTAGTCCAGCGTCTGCAGCGCGAAGCCCAGGCTGTAGATGACGTGCTGGGTGCCCGACACCCACAGCGACCCGTTCGGCGTCAGCAGATGCTTCGTCGCCGACAGCCAATCGACGTTGAACTCGTGATTTGCCTGGATGCCCTCGGACCGGTCCCACCGGCCCTTGTCGACCGAGACCATCTCCCCCGACTCACAGGTGATGCCGCCGTCGGAGAGGAAATACGGCGGGTCGGCGAAGACCATCTCGAACCGCTCGTCGCGCATCTCGTCGAGCAGTTCGAGCGAATTGCCCTGGTAGAGGGTAAACCCTCGGTCGTCGTGATAGTACGGCTCGCGGGTCGCCCCGTCCTCGTACAGGTCGTCCATGACCGCTCCCTGGTTGTTTCATCCGGTCCGGCCGTCCGTGGCGGCGCCGCGAGACGTCCGGTCTCGGCGGAACACCGCGCCGGGGCGCACCCGAGTCGGGCACACCCCGCGCGGAACGGACCAGATGGGCCATCCGTGGCCAGTCAAATCTGTGCCGTCCGTGACAGATGTGCGCGGTTGGCTCGGACGTCGGGGGCATTCCATGGCGGCGCAGCCGCGGGCACTCCCACCCGGTGCGGCGGTCGACGCGAGGCGTCTCCCGGACGCATTGTGTCCGACTCCAACCACGCCGCCGACCATAAGCACAGACGGATCCGGCCGTCAAACAGTTTTCGATCGGAAAGGGATCGTTCGATCGCAATGGGATCGAGGTATCGGGGTGCATGTGGGGGTGTGCGACGTAGCCAGAGCTTCCCAGCTCTGGCGCTACGTGAGGTACCGAGGGATCGAGGTACTGAGGTATCAGGGAATCGGGGTACTGAGGTGGTGCGGAGCGGGCACGCGACGCGGTCGGAGCGGTCCAGCGCTGGCTGCAAGTCGAGCGAGAGGCCAGACGCGAGATGCTGCGGTCGGTGTGCGATGTTGCCAGAGCTTCCCAGCTCTGGCGGTACGGGAGGTACCGAGGGATCGAGGTACTGAGGTATCGGGGTATCGGGGTACTGAGGTCGTGTGCAGCGGGCACGCGACGCGGTCGGAGCTGTCCAGCGCTGGCGCTAAGTCGAGCGAGAAGCCAGACGCGAGAAGCTGCGGTCGGTGTGCGATGTTGCCAGAGCTTCCCAGCTCTGGCGGTACGGGAGG
>JBDGRG010000199.1:2418-8269 GCA_042218355.1 Bradymonadaceae bacterium | reverse complement strand
CCCCTGATGGGTGTGAGCCGCTTCAACCGCGCGACGCGGCCGGACGCCGAAGCAACCCCCTCCATGTCTATTATCGTCGCTCCAGCTGGAGCTGTTGCGTCGAATTTCCATTTCCTTCATTCTCCAGTCGCAACGGTCGATTGAAGCCGCATTCACTGCCCTCGGTCGGCCCGTCTCGATCGGATCGCCATCCTCTGAGACGTCCGACTCGCACCGGCAGGACGCCGATGTTGGAACCGTTCGACCGCCGTACGCTGGCGATTCTCGGATCCGCGATAGTAGCGGTCGGGCTTCCCGCCTGTTCGGCCGGCGAGTCATCCGGGGCCGAACCGGATGCACGCAGTCCCGAGGCCGGCGTTGAAGACGCAGTTGGAAACGACACGTCCGACACCAATTAGGACTCGGGCGACACACCGCAGACGACCTACCACGCCGATGTCGCTCCGATCATCGAGGCCCGCTGCACAAAGTGCCACGTCAAGGGGGGCATCGGTCCCTTTCCTCTGACCACGTATAAAGAGGTCGACTCGGTCGCCCGTCAGGTACTCTCCGCGGTGCAGGACGCCGAAATGCCGCCGCACCTGGCGAACGACACGTGCCGGGATTACAAGTACGACACCTCGCTGACCGACGAACAAATTCAGACGATCGCGGACTGGGTCGAAGCGGGCACCCCGGAAGGAGACCCCTCCGTCGACCCGGAGCCACTGCCGTCGGCGAGTCCCGAGCTGTCGGAGGTCGACCTGCGGCTGGGCGTGCCGAAACCGTACAAACCGCGGAGATCTCCCGACGACTACCGGTGCTTCCCGATCGACTGGCCGGCCGACGAGAAGAAGTTCGTCACCGGGTTCGGCGTCGACCCCGACGAGCGCGAGATCGCACACCACGCCATCGCCTACGTACTCGGTCCGTCGCTGAGCGACGAGGTCGACCAGAAGGCCGCCTCGGAGGAGGGCCCTGGCTACACCTGCTTCGGCGGCACGAAGGTCGGGGACCTCTATCCGCAGGGGGCCGTCCGCTGGCTCGGGGCCTGGGCACCGGGCAACCGCGGTTCCGACCTCCCCGAGGGCACGGGCATCCCGGTCAAACCGGGGTCGACCGTCGTTCTGCAGATGCACTACAACACACTGACTGCCGACCCGCGGTTGGACGAGACGGAGGTGCTCGTCAACACCGACACCAGCGCAGAGACGACCGGCCAGTACTTCCCGTTCACGAATCCGAAGTGGCTTCAGAACGAGGATGCCATGAAGATCCCCGCCGGTGCGCCCGACGTCACGCACGAGTGGACCTTCGACGTCGCCTCCTACCTGGGCGAACCGATCAAGATCCACCGGGCGATGCTACACATGCACAAACTCGGCGAGGCAGGCCGACTCTGGGTCGACCACAGCGAGGGCTCGGAGGAATGTCTGTTGGGGATCTCGAACTGGGATTTCGACTGGCAGCGGACGTACAGTTTCCAGAAGCCGGTATCGATCCAGCCGGGGGACGAGGTCGGCATCCAGTGCACCTGGGACAACACCCTGTCGAACCAACCGGTCTTCAACGGTCAGCGCCAGCAACCACGGGACGTCTCCTGGGGCCAGGGGACGACCGACGAGATGTGTCTGGGGATCTTCTACGTTACTCTCGGGAAGTAGCTGGAAGCCACGACCGCCCCGTCGGTCATCGGCGACCGCGCCGACGTGAACGCGCGAGAGACAGACCACCGATAAGACAGAGCAACCAGCCCGGTGCTCCGGGCCGTCGACCGGCGCGCTTCCCCACCGAGCAACCGGAAGCATCCATGTCCGCACGCTGCTTCGGCCGAACCACGTCGCCCCCCGCACCCGCGTCGTCGATCGTATCGCCCTCCCCTGCGTCGCCCCCCGCCTCGATCTCCAGGGCATGCGCGAGGTCGGGCCAGACGGCGGGACAGGCCGATCCCACGTCGCTCTGCGTCGAACATCGGTCGCTCGGACCTCGGAGATCGCGAAAATCGAGCACGTCCACGAGCTCACCGGACCCCGTGGCGCGCTGTAGATCCGCCCCGTCCCGCCCCCGTTTGCCACAGACGTAGACCTCGCCGGCGGCGGTCTCGACGCACAGAGCACTGTGATCTTCGAACCGACGCTCGAAGCGCACGTTTCCCCCGGCCGTCGACGTCCCGACGAGAAATCCGCGGCTCTGGGATGTTCCGCCGCCGGCCGAGGGCTTCCCGACCCCGGCGATCCAGAGCGTCGAACCATCGGCTGAAAAGGCCGCCGAACTCGGCGTCGCCGCCACCCGATGCGAGTGCCGGTCGAGGTCGTCGGGGGTTCCCCAGTTGACCACTATCTCGCCGTTCCGCCGGCCCAGCCAGGCGATCTGACCGGCCCGCACCGCCAGGAGTTTCGGGTAACGAAAGGCGTCGAGACGGCGCACCTCCACCGACGTCCCGCCGAACAAGAATCGCGCGGCCCCGCGTTGTTCGACGTCTGCACCGGTGGGATACCCGGCCACGATCGGCCGGCCCTCGGCCGTGAACTCGACGCTCCCGAAGTGAAATCCGTCGCGCTGGAGCGTCCGTTCGAACCGATCTCCCCCGTCGTCGCTCGTCCACAGTCCCGCCAGCTCCGCTCCGTTGTGGGTAAACGCCACCCTGTCGGAGGACCGTCGGACTGCGACGTCGCGCGGGCGAGCCGGGAGCATCCGAACCGTCTCGAACGTACATCCGTCGTCGGTCCGGAGAATCCGGCCCTCGGTGAACAGCACCCACTGGTGGACGCCGAGGACGGCGATCTGAAAATCGATCCCGCCGCGGAAGGACTCCTCACAGACGTAGCCGTCGGGGTCGGAACTGGTCATGACTCCGAAGTTGGTCGACAGCACCCAGTTCGTCGGCCCGTCCTCACCGGGCAACGACTCGAGCCGTCGGGCCAGCGGCACGTCGCCGTGCGCCCCGGCCCGAGCCGGCGCCAGCAGCAGCGACCCGACGAGCACGAGCATCGAAAGCGACACGGCCGGGCGACTCGAAGTCTCAGGCATCGGATCCGTCTTCCCGGTACCAGTCGAGCTCGACGAAATCGCGGGCGGTCGGACGAGTCAGCGTCGGCCCACGACGGTGCTGCACCACGATGTTACGACAGCACGCAGACAGATGCAGTGCGCCCGAACTCCGACCCCGCTCCCCGGGGCTGAGCCGCGTCGAGACGAATTCGACGAAACGATCACCCCGGCCGGCGACGATCATAGACACGTGGGGGGCCTCCGAGGCTTGTCTTTCAGTTCACCGGTCCTGTACAGATATTCAAGTGGCTCGCGCCAATTCGCCAGTCAACCCGGATCGGGAGATCGAGGTCCGGACCATGAACACACCCGACGACGACACTTCGGCCGACCAGCCCTCCGCAGACACCGCCCCCGGAGACACTCCCTCGGATCGGGCCGGTGCAACCGGTCCCCGCGCCCAGCTCTCCGATTCGCTGACGCGCGTCAAAAACACCCTGCAGGACCGCGTGCGCGACCAGATGCGCTCGAAGAAGGCACTCGAACAACTCTGTCGCACCGGGGCGCTCGAGAACCTCGACCTGGTCCGAAAATACACGGACTGGTTGCGAGACGCGAATCTGGAGGCCGTCGAACTCGAGGAGGAACGCCAGCACGCCGTCGACAGCCTGGACACCTACGTCGAACACCGCCGCCGCAAACGGCGGATGCGCTTCATGCGCGAACTCGACCGCGCGGCGGGCGAGCACGATCTCTCGCTCGAGAAACGATCCGACACGCCACTCGTCTTGGCCGCCGCCCCATTCGTCGTCGAAGCGGATTTCGAATCGGGCCGTGCCGAGCTTCGGTACGCGCGGGAGACCCTGGAGGACGTACCGCTCGATCCCGAGGCCCTGTTCGGGGCCTGGACCCGAAATCGCCGGCGGCTCGAGGCCCGAAGCGTCGACTCGCCGGTGTTCTTCGAGTGGCTCGAACGAGCGTACGACCTCGCGATCGCCGCGCGCGACTCCTCGCCGGGCGACCGCGTCGACCTGGTCGATCTGCTGGCGCCGCTGGCGCTGTTGGCCTCCGACGCCGATCAGTGGCGCGACCCGAGCACCGAGGAGCTCGACGCCTACCCCCGGTTTCTGCTCGCCCACCAGCTCCGCCAACTGCGACGCGACGGTCTGCTCGAGAGGGACGGTCGCCGCGTCGACCTCGGGACCGCGACCGGTGGGAGCACCGAGAACAAAGAGGACGTCGTGTTTCTCCCCACGGCCCCCGGCGAGGGACAGTATTACCTCTCGATCCGCATGACGGACTGAGCGCCGTCCCGCTCGACTGTACTCGCGACTGCCGCCGCCATGACCGAACCCAGCAGTGCTGTCATCGACACCGACCGGTCGACTCTCCCGTCGCGCGAGGTCTGCCGCCACATCGTCCAGCGGTTGGGCGAGGGGGGCCAACCGCCGGAATACGGGGTCCGACACATCAACGTCGGCAACGAAACCTATCTCCAGATTCTCGAACACGAGTACTTCCAGAACCAGCTCCAGATGGGGGCGAGTTTCAAACTCGTCGAGGGCTACTTCGGCGGTGGGAAGACGCACTTTCTGTACTGCGTGCGGGAGATGGCCTGGGACCACGGATTTGCGACCGCGGTGGTCGAGCTGTCCCCCTCCGAGTGCCCCTACGACGACCCGTTGAAAGTCTACCGTGCAGTCGCCCGCCGCATCGGCCGGCGCACCGGGGGGCCGACCGCCGGCGCGAACTACGGACTTCCCGACATGCTGCGAAATCTCGTCGACGACCGCATCGACGAGCTCGTCTCGACACCGGATTCGGGGGTCGACTCGGAGGAGGCCGCGCGGGAATCGGTGGCCGAGTGGCTCGAAGCGACCGTCGCGCGCACGTCCTGCGAGAGCCATTCGTTTCGAAGCGCGGTCGTCCAGTTCGCCCGGGCCTACCTCGACGGCGAGTTCGAGACCGAACGTCAGCTCGAGGCCTGGCTGACGGGGGAGCCGGTCCCGAAGAAGGAGGTGCGCGAGCACGGCGTGTACGAGAAGATGGACAAGAGCAATGCCTTCACGATGCTCCGCTCGCTGACACAGATGATCGTCGGACTGGGACTGCCGGGAACGGTCCTGCTATTCGACGAGGTCGACCGAAACCTCAGTGTCAGCGCCCAGCGCAGTCAGGTGATCGGCGACAACCTCCGACAGGTCATCGATCTGTGCGGGCGACACCAGCTGCCGAACACGCTCTTCATGTACGCCGTTCCCCCCGAATTTCTGCGAAACGTCGTTCCCGACTATCCCGCGCTGTACCAGCGCCTCAAGAGCCCGGTCGCCCTGGGTGTCCGAAGCCCACAGGCCGTGCTGATCGACCTCGAGGAGCTCGACCTCGAGCCGGTCGATCTGCTCACCGAGATCGGTGAGCGCATACTCGAGGTCTTCGAACGCGCTCGAGACTGCGAGTTCGACCGCGACCGCCAACACGGCAACGCCCGAGCGCTCGCCAAGGCGTCGGTCGAGAGCTACTTCGAGGTCAACCATCGGCGGCTCTTCGTCAAGACCTGGGTCGACCTGCTGTTCCGGCAGCTGGTCGACGGGGAGATGGAGCTGCGAGAGTCGGCGGCGGCGGATCTGGTGTTGGAGGGGTACGAGGCCATCGAGGGCTCCCAACTCTCCGACGACTTCGCCGATTTCTGACCGCAGAGAGCGCCGTCAACAGAACCGCAGAGGACACAGAGGGCCCAGAGCGCCGTCAACAGAACCGCAGAGGACTCAGAGGGCCCAGAGCGCCGTCAACAGAACCGCAGAGGACTCAGTCAGAGGGCCCAGAGCGCCGTCAACAGAACCGCAGAGGACTCAGAGCACAACAACCGCAGAGGGCTCAGAGG
>JBDGRG010000199.1:0-2324 GCA_042218355.1 Bradymonadaceae bacterium | reverse complement strand
AGGACTCAGAGAAAAACGCTGTGAATAGACCAGTTACGCTCTGCAGGGTCGAAGACAGGTGGCTGACATGACCGATCGCGATGACATCAGCGGCGAGGTGATCGGGGCGGCCGTCGACGTACACCGCGAGCTCGGACCGGGATTGCTCGAATCGGCGTACGAGAGCTGTCTGGCGTACGAACTCGGCGAACAACGCATCCCGTACGAGCGACAGACGGCGCTGCCGGTGCGATACAAGGATGTCCGTTTGGATTGCGGGTATCGCATCGACTTTCTGGTGCGCAAAACCGTACTCGTCGAACTGAAATGCATCTCCGAGGTTCGTCCAATCCACCGAGCTCAGGTTCTGTCGTACCTCCGCCAGTCGCAGGCGGAACTCGGACTGCTGCTGAACTTCCACGAACGCACCCTGATCGACGGGGTCACCCGACTGATCGACGACGAGATGGCCGCCTGATCGATTCGGGCTCACCCTCGACGCTCCCCATCATCGACGATGGGGACGTTGCACACCACGTCCAATTCGCTGACTCCAATCGGCTCCCGAACACTCTCGACGCCCCGGACACTCGACGCCGTGCGAATCGTCAACCACGAGCGTTTCGTCACATTCGACCGTTCCGCGACCCACCTGTTTCCTTTCCACTGAGCTCTCTGAGCACTCTGCGGTTCGTTTTCCTCTGAGCACTCTGCGATTCGTTTTCCTCTACGCCCTCTGCGGTCCATGTCCGACGTGCATCATCCGGAGTATGGGGAAGGGGAGGTCGTCACGTACCGCCGCAACGGCCGCGTGGCGATCGTCGACTTCGACTCCCGCCCGATGCCCACCCACGTTTCGACCCGGGAGCTGATCGAGGTCGACGGGGACGAGCCGGGTGAAGCGGACCGCAGTCCCTCGCTGCTCGAGCGCGGCGGGCCGGCTCGGGAAGGGACCCGCGACCGGGCGCGGTCGAGTCGGGTGCTCGAGGCGATGCGACTGGGGGTGGTGCCGGACTCGAATCTCGATTTGTACACCGTCGGGCGCGACGTCGAGTTGAGCCAGATCGAGGCCGATCTCAGTCGGGTCCAGTCCTCGGGCGGCGCCGTGCGGGCCTTCCTTGGGGACTACGGCACCGGTAAGACGCATCTGTTGCGGACCGTCCGAGAGCGGGCGCTCGACGAGGGCTATCTCGTCGCAGACGTCACCCTCGATCCCCGGGAGACGCCGCCGAGCCACCCCAAGCGGGTCTACCGGGCGATCGTCGAGTCGCTGACCTACCCGGACCAGCCCGACGCCGACGGCCGGGGCTTGCGCCCGCTGTTCGATCGCGCGGCCGGCGACGAGGCGGTCCGCGATCAATTCGACGTCCGTCCCAGCAAGGGCGACCGGGACGAACGACTCGAGGCGGGGATGCATCTCTACCTGACCCCCGCCCTGCTCTACTACGAGCAACTGACCGCCGACGATCCCGCCGACGAATTGACCGACGAAATCGAGGCCGACGATGTCGACCGCTATGTGAACAACGCACGGTCGCTGCTACTCGAGTGGATCGAGGGGTATCCGACGATCTCGAACCGCGAGATCAACGACCAGTTGAGTGCCGTGGCAGGAGCCCATCCGTGGCTGTACAGCCTGATGGATTACCGTCCCTGGTCGCGGATCTACGGATACCTGATCTCGGGCATCGCGACGCTGGCGCGGACGACCGGATACCCGGGGCTGATCCTGCTGGTCGACGAGGCCGAACGCTACTCGGTCCTCTCCAAGGAGAATCGGGAGTTCGCCCGGTATCTGTTCAAGGCGCTGAGTCTGGCGACCGTCGGGACCGAGGACGTCCCCTTCGACCGCTCCGAGCTGACGTCGCTCGGCGGGATCGGCGTGCTCAAGGAGCTCCCGCCCCGATACGCCGACGAGCCCGGACTCTACACGGTCCTGGCGATGACGCCGCACGACCGCGGGGTCGACGCGCTGCACGAGGCCGTCCCGCCGGGCAAGGTCTGTGACCTGGCGCCCTTCGACGGCCGCGATTACGCCGAGCTGGCGAGCAAGGTGTGCGATTTCTACGCCAGCGCGCATCCCGACTGGGAGCTCCCCGAAGCCTTCGTCACCCGGGCGACGAGCCTGCTCGAGGATGCCCGCGACCGCGGCTTCGTCGATTCGCCCAGGGCCGCGATGAAGTTTCTGGTCGAAGTCCTCGACATCGCCCGACTGACCCCCGACGACCTCGACCGGGTGGTCCGCGGGGTCGAACGGCGCACGACGACCTTCAAGCGATGACTTCCTCGACGCCGCGGAACGACGCTCAGATGGGCACGACCGACGACCTGCCCGACGAATCGGA
>JBDGRG010000198.1:0-21208 GCA_042218355.1 Bradymonadaceae bacterium | reverse complement strand
GAGCCGAGCCGCGCAGCCGCGGGCGGTTCGGGTCGAGAGCAGGGGCGAGCCCGACCGAAAGTGGCGCAGAAGAGCCAAGAGAGCGGCGCGAACGTTCCGAACCGACGAGGCGGGTCACCGCCCGCCCCGTCGGCGGGCAGCGACGCCGGACAGCCATTCGCCGGCCGCTCGGGATTGACACTGTACGAAATGGCCCTCGCGAAGTTCCGAAGCAAGGAATACGCCGTCGCCCTGAAGGGGTTCGAGCGATTCGTCGCCGAGGGCCCCCCCGACAACTATGCGGACAACGGTCTGTACTGGATCGGCGAATGCCACTACGGGCTCGAGGACTACCGCGAGGCGATCGAACACTTCCAGCGCGTCCTGGACGAGGAGCCCGGGGGGAACAAGGTTCCGGCGGCGATGCTGAAGATGGCGATGGCATACCGCCGCATCGGGAAACCGGGGAAGATGAAATCGGTGCTCCAGAAACTGACGAAGCGGTATCCGGATACCCACGCCGGCCAGTTGGGCGAGCAGAAGCTCGCCGAGTTCAAGTCGTAGCGGTCCGCCGAGTGGAAGAGTCGCCCGGGCGGTGCTCCGACCGCGCCGGGATCGAAGTACGAATTCACCAGCCCGGAGTCTCGAGATGGACGTTCTCAGTTCCGGCGACGAGGAGACGACCGACCAGCGTCGTCACGCCGTTCGCTTCCTGCTGATCGGGCTCGCGTCGTTCGTCGCGGTCGGGACCGCGGCGAGCGCGGCCCTCGCGCAGCAGTCACCCGAGACGTCGCTCGATTATCAGACGGGCGGCCAGTCGAACGCCGATCGACCCGACTACCACGTCGTGTCCAAGGGGGACACGCTGTGGGATCTCTCCGGTCGTTACTTCGGCGATCCGCTCGCATGGCCCCGGCTGTGGAGCTACAACTCCCACATCACCAATCCTCACTGGATCTATCCCGGCGACATCGTCTACCTGAAGCCGGAGCCGAAACGGAAAAAAGACGGCCCCAAACCCGGTGCTCGTGCCGAGCGCGGCGTCGAAGGGGCCGCCGGTCGGCGAGGGGGACGGCAACAGGGGGCCCGCGGCGGGGGGGCGACCGGCAGTCGCGGCGACCGGCGCGAGCCGCCACAGATCCGCATCGGGAAGCAACTCGAACCGGGCCTCCGACTCAGTCTCGGCGGCTTCATCACCAAGGACCAACCGTACTTCGTCGGACGGGTCATCGCCTCGCCCAAACCGGCGCGGATGATCTCCGGTTACGACACCGTCTGGGTCGGGCTCGGGAGCGAAGCTTATCCCGACGCCGAAAAAAAACGCATTCCCCGGCGCAAACGCTTTCCAATCAAGGAGCCGGAGACGCTCGAACAGGGAAGCCGATTCGGCATCGTCCGGGCCGTCGACAAGGTGCGCGACTCGAACGGCAACGTCATCGGAACCAAGTACTGGGTGATCGGCAGTCTGGTCGTCACCCAGGCTCGAACGCCGGAGGACAAGCTCGAGACGGCGCTGATCGACCAATCCTGGGCGCCCGTCGAACGCGGTGACTTCCTCGTCCCGTACGAACGCCAGTTGAATGTCATTCAGCACGTCCCGGCCGAGAAGAACGTCGTCGCAAAGATCATCGACCAGCTCGAGGGCGGATTCAGTTTCGGCGAATTCGAGTACGTCTTCGTCAACAAGGGGGCTGCCGCCGGCATTCGAGTCGGGAATCGCGCGTTCATCTATCAGCGTCGAACGGGCGTCGGACCGCGCTGGCAGCGCTCGGGGATTCCGGATGTCGTCCCGTGGCAACGCGTCGGCCGGCTTCGATTCGTCAACGTCCGGGAACATTTCTCCACGGCCATCATCACCGACTCGAAGCGCGAGGTCGAGATCGGGGACCGCCTGGAGATGTACGCGGGCAACTGAAGGTCGACGCACACGACGCACCTCGTCGGCCACCGCGCGCACGCACTCGCGCCCTCGAAAACTAAGGAAGGAAGCTGGGAGTAGCGTGCCGAAACGGGTCGTTGGAATTCTGTCGCACGCCTCGAGCAGAGTTTACATAATATATCTTATCGGACGTCATTCGCCGAAAACCGATGTGCACCCGATCCGTGCGGAAACGAACCCGGTCGTCCGCAGTCCGTCCGTTCTCTCAGCACGTCCGTGGTCCTCGCCCGGTGGTCGCCACCGGAGCGGTGGGCTTCGGTCGACGTCAGCGATCCAGAAACGGCAGTGACGAGAGGATCGAGTCGAGAAGCCCCTCGTCCTCTTTCTCGCGACGCATGCGGATCAGTCGGAGCTGGCGTTGGGCCATGGTGTTGTCCGAATCGAGCATCTTCGCCTCCTTGAACAGGTCCTCGGCCTCGGCGTTGCGTCGAAGTCCCTTGGCGACCTGGCCCATGAAGGCGAACAGCCACGCCTTGCGTTTGCCGGTTCGGTCGTGGATGTCGTCCAGTTCGTCGAAGATCTCCCGCGCGCGCTCGCGGTCCTTCGGCCGTCCCTCGCTGTCCTTCTGAATCAGCTGGTACTCGGTATACAACCGATGAGCGCGATACTCGGGTTCGTTCTCCGGGCTGAGTTCACATGCCTCTTTGAATTGCTCGTGGGCCCCTTCGTAGCGGCCGGCGTCGAGCAAATTGCGCCCGCGACGGAACGAACTCTCGGCGTCGATCACCGACTCGATGTCGGCGTCGCCGGTCTCGAGCGCACGGTCGTACTCCTCGCGCTCGTCCGGATCGGAGAGCGTCTCGTGCGCGGAGTTCAGCGCCGAGAAGATCTTTCGGACCTTTTTCTTCTCCGCCTCGTCGAGTTCGTCGCCGTACCGGTCGGCGTGCCACTTTTTGGCCGCCTTCCGAAAGGTGCTCCGAATCTCCTCTTCGGAGGCGTCGCGCTCGACACCGAGCACCTCGTAGTAGTTCTCCGCCTGCTGAACTTCGCGGAATTTCTCGTCGATCTGGTCGGCGAGTTCGTTCGCGGACGTCATGGACTTCTCACGCAGTGCGGCGAGGAAACGAGGTGGCCCGTCAGTCGCGAATCCGGCCCCGCCCGAGGTCGAGATGCGGTACGCCCCCCGATTCGAGCGGGCAGCGGGAGCCGAATGAAACGATGAAGGATGGAGTCCCCGTCTACCAAGAGCACGAATCCGCCGCCGGGCCGCGGCGCTCATTGCCACCGCGAGGAGTTGGCATGCCCGCCGTCGAGTCTCGGCGGCGGCCGAATGGGAGAACGATGTCACTCAGTAGCTAGGGAGGGATTCGAACCCCCGACCCAGCGGATATGAACCGCTTGCTCTACCACTGAGCTACCTAGCCATCGGATTCGACGGTTCCGAGACCGCCGCGGTCGTCCAAAACCGCCCGCAGACTATTAGACGATGCCCGGACGCCCGTCAACCCGGTGGGTACGCGGTCTGCTCCAATGCCGCGAGGTCGCAAGTCGAGAACGATCCCGCAGACAGAGGCCGGAATTGACAAACCCCCGACGCGCGTTAACTTCTTCCGAGTACGGGCTTTCACTCCACCACGGATCCGGTACTTCGACGAGATGGACGCCTCACCAGATACCGACGGGCCCTTCGCCGCCCCGAGGGCGCTGCTCGTCGGCCTCGCCGCGACGGCGACCATCGGACTGACCGCCCTGGCTGCCGGTGCTCGAGGCGGCCCGGACGACTCGGGAGGATCGTCTCCGCAATCCGCAGTCCACCGGGCCGAGTCGCAGGCGCACACCGCCGCGGCGGTCGAGCACACGCTCGACAAACTCGAGGACGAGACCGCCGAGACAGTCGCACGGGCCGGCAAGCCCTTCGAGTCGCTGCCCGTCTCCTTGCTCCCGGACAACTGGGCGAAGGTCGGACTCGACTCCGACAAGGCCGAGATCCAGAACGGGAAGTACGTCCAGACGCTTCCGAGCGGCCTCCGGGTGACCTTCACGCTCGAACCCGATCTCCAGCAGCAGATCCGAGAAGTCTACCGAGAATACGACGTACCCCACGGAGGGCTCGCCGTCGTCGAGCCGTCGACCGGCCGGGTTCGTGCCATGGTCAGTCACTCCCAGGGTCGACCGCGGATGCCGAATCTCGCCCGTCGCGCGACGGCGCCGGCGGCCTCGGTCTTCAAGATGGTCACGGCGACCGCCCTTCTCGAATCCGGCGGGATCGAACCGGAGGACGAGACGTGCTATCGAGGGGGAAGTAGCCACCTGTCGGCCGAACACGTCAAGCGCCGCCCCGAACCGCCGCGAAACTGCCGCGACCTCGGCGACGCCCTCGCCTGGTCGATCAACGCGATCATCGCCAAACTCGCCTATCGCCATCTCGACCGAGCGGAGCTGAAGCGATGGGCCGAGCGCTTCGGGTTCAACGAGTCGATCCCCTTCGATCTGCCCCTCGAACCCAGTCGCGCGGAGATTCCCGCCGACCCGATCGAACGCGCACGGACGGCCGCGGGCTTCTGGCACACCTACATCAGTCCGGTCCACGCCGCGACGATGGCCGCCGCGATCGCAAACGACGGGCTGATGATGCGGCCGACTCTCATCGAGAAGGTCCAGTCCCCCGAGGGCGAGGTCCTCTACGACTTCGAACCGCGCACACTGAGGCGCGTGATGCCCGCAGAGACGGCGAAGACCCTGGCGGATCTCCTCAGCCGGACGACGTCCAAGGGGACGGCCGACAGTTACTTCGAGCACGGCCGGCCCTTTCCGGACGGCGTCCAGACCGCCGGAAAGACGGGGACCCTGGCCCGTGAGGATCCCTATCTCAGCTTCACCTGGTTCGTCGGCTTCGGTCGCATGAAGGGGGATTCCGGCTCGAAGGCGGCGGCGGTCGCCGGTCTAGCCTGCAATCGTCCACAGTGGCGCATCAAGGGGCCCCACGTGGCCAGTACGGCACTCCGAACCTATTTCTCGCTGCTCGAACGTGGTCCGGACGGCGCGCTCGCCACGACGGAATAACGTCGCGCCGAGTCGGCGTCAGCGCCCCTCCTCACTGAGAATCTCCTCGGCGCGACGCTCTATTTCGTCGCGAATCTCCTCCAGCGCGGCCGTCTGTTCCTCCCATTCGACCATCGCCTCCCCCAGGCGTTCCTCGACCGCCCCGAGTTCGCGGTTCAAGTCCTCGACCCGCTCACCGTCGTCGTAGACGTCGGGGTCGGCCAGTTCGTCTTCCAGCTCCGACTGGCGGGTCTCGAGCGTCTCGATTTCGGACTCCAGTTCCTCGATGCGTTCGCGAAGCCGTCGGGTTCGATCCCGGCGCTCCCGGCGCAGCTCCGCTCGCACGCGTCGCTCGCGCTGGCGCGACACGCCGGACGTCCCGCCGTCGTCCTCTCCGCCGGCGTCTTCTCCGTCCGCTGCCGGCTCCGAGCCCGCCGATCGTTTGTACCGGTAGTAGTCGTAGTCGCCCGGGTATTCCGTGACCTCCCCGTCTTCGACGTGGACGACCTTGTCGACGACTTCGTTCAGAAAATACCGGTCGTGGGAGATCAGACAGACCGCCCCCTCGAAGTCCGACAGAGCGTCCTCGAGGATGCTTCGAGACAGCATGTCGAGATGGTTCGTCGGTTCGTCCAGGAGCAAGCATCCCGACGGCTCGAGGAGCAGACGCGCCAGAGCCAACCGGGCCTTTTCCCCACCCGAAAGCACCGAGACTTGCTTGTCGACCGTATCGCCGCTGAAGCCGAATGCCCCCAGCACGGGTCGAATGTCCGGATAGGCCTCGTCCGAGGCGACCCGCTCCATCGACTGGCGGACCGTGTCGCTCGGATCGAGCTGATCCAGTGAATGCTGGGCGAAATACGCCGGATCGACGCCGCGACCGCGCCGCACCTCTCCCCCGTCGGGGTCGAGCTCCCCCGCCATCAATTCGAGCAACGTCGACTTCCCCGCTCCGTTCGGCCCGACCAACGCGACCTTCTCGCCGCGAAACAGCCGGAACTCGAGGTCGGTGTAGACGGTGTTCTCGCCGTAGGACTTGGCGACTCCGTCCAATTCGAGCACGCGCTTGCCCACGCGCGGGGGATTCGGAAATTCGAAGCCGACATCCGTCGTCAGCGGATCCGGCACCTCGATCTCCTCCATCCGCTCGAGTTTTTTGATCCGGTCCTGGACCTGGGAGGCTCGGGCAGCGTTGTAACGGAATTTGTCGATGAACTCCTGGAGCCGCTCGCGTTCCTTCTCCTGCTCCTGCTTTTTCTGTTTCAGCCGTTCGCGCAGCTCGCGCCGTTTCCGGCGATACTCGTCGTAGTTGCCCCGAAACGTCCGCAGCGTCCCCTTGGCCAGCTCGACGATGCTGTCGGCGAGGCTGTTGAGGAAGTAGCGGTCGTGGCTGGTCGCGACGACCGTCCCGTCGTAGTCTCGCAGAAACGCCTCGAGCCACTCGAGGCTGCGGAGATCGAGGTGATTGGTCGGCTCGTCGAGCAGCAGGACATCCGGAGACCGCAACAGCAGGCGTGCCAGAACGGCGCGCATCTGCCAGCCCCCGGAGAACTCGTCGATCGACCGGTCGTGATCGCCCTCGTCGAAGCCGAGGCCGTCGAGGATCTCTTTGGCCTCGCTTCGAAGTTCGTATCCACCGCGATTGCGGAACGACTCCTCGAGCTGAGCATAGTCGGCACTCAGCTCGACGGACTCCTCGGAATCGGCCTCGTCGAGTCGGCGCTCGAGCCGCCGGAGGCGGTCCTCCATCTCGCGCAGATCGGACGCCCCCTGGAGCACCACCTCGATCAGCGTTTCGCCCCGAGCCAGCTGGGGCAGCTCCTGGGGCATGTAACCGACCCTCACATCGTTGGGGACCGCCACCCGGCCCGCGTCCGGCTCGGTCTCCCCGACGACGATCTCGAACAGCGTCGTCTTCCCCGCCCCGTTCGGCCCGACCAGCCCGACGAATTCGTCCTCGGGAATCTGCCAGTCGAGGTCGGTGAACAGTTCGCGTCCCCGAAATGATTTCGAAACGGAATCGACGGCGATCATCGGATGGCGACGTGCGGGTCGATGCATACGCGCTCCCGTGTCTATCCCGGCCCGACCCGGCCGGTCAAATTGACACCGGTCCGACAGCGCTGGTAGTCTTCCAGCGAAGCGCCATGCACCTGACTTGTTTCGTACGGGTCGATACTCCGAGACCGTCACCCTCGCCGGAGCCGTCATGAACAGACTGACGCGTCTGCTCGCCGCCAGTGCCGCACTCTCGGTCGCCCTGCTCGGCCTCTCGCCGACCGCCGCCGCCCAGAACAAAAAAGGCACGGCGACGGCGGTGTTGAAGTTCGACACGATGAACGTGTCGAACGAGGTCAAAAACCGATTCTACTCCGTGCTCAAAAAGCAGGTCGAGGCGCACGAGGAGATGCATGCCATTCCCGAGAAACAGCCGTCGATCGACAAGATCCTGCTGGCGGTGGGCTGCAACGAACCCAACGCCGAGTGTCTCTCCGGTCTGCGCAGCTACGTCAGCGGCGATCGGATCGTCTTCGGTTCCATCAAGCGGTCGAAAGACGTCTATCTCTTCTCACTGAAGATGTTCGACTTCGCCGAGAGCCGCTTCATCCGAAAAACCTCCGAGCAGACGGTCGAGGGCGACGCCAAAACCGTCAAGAACGCGATTCCGGCCGTCATCGAAGGGTTTCTCCACGGCGACGTCGGTAAGTTGAAGGTCGCCGTCGAAGGCGGTCAGCAACCGCGCATCTTCTTCGACGGTCAGAAGATGGGGCCGGCGCCGACGACGCTCGAAAATCTCCCGCTGGGCCAGCACGCCGTCACCGTCCGCACCGCCGACGGTCAGGAGAAACAGAAGATGGTACTCCTTCGGAAAGGGGAGCCGACCGAGCTCTCCTTCGACTTCGGGGGCGCGAAGGCCAAAGCGGGGGGCGCAGCCGGCGGTGGGTCGACGGCCGGGTCCGGCAGCGCACCAGGGTCGGCCTTCGTGCCGGGCCTGGCGGTCGCCGGCACCGGCCTCGCGGGGATTATCGTCGGGGCAGTCGGACAGTCGATGCGCAGCACCCAGAAGGCCCGAGCGAACGAGCTCCTCGGTGAGGGCGGTTACGTGAAAAGCGAGGGGGACGTGAAGAAGGCCAAGGATGCTCAGTCCAAGTACAAGACGGGCACGGCGCTGACGGTCATCGGGTACTCCGTTGGCGCTGCAGGTCTGGCCGCCGGTGGTTACCTCATCTACAAGGGCTTGACCGCTTCGCCCGAACAGCAGAAGACGGCGAGCCGAAACGACGACGAGCGCCCGCCGAAGCTGCGCGGCGTCCGGATCGCGCCCGCCCGTGACGGTGTCAGCGTCGGCTTCTCGTTGGGCTTCTGAAGGCCGGGCTTATCTGTCTGCCGAGCGAGTCCGGGCGACTCCCCTCCGTCTGGGTCGTCCCCTCCCCTCCATTTTCGTACAGGCTGGCCACCGCTTCATGGTGGCCGGCAGCGTCCGCCGGCGCGAATCTCTCACAGCGCCGGCATCCACTACCCAGATACATCTACACGCCTGCTCGACGCCCTGCTGAATCGGCACCGGCGAGCCGACGGCCGCGTGAGCGGAGCGACTCCGGAGGACGTCGTACCTGTAACGGTACGTCGACCACGGAGGTACCCGTTTCACGCCGACGCTCAGCCGGCGAGTCGTGATGATACAGGTCGATGACGAGGCGTTTGATCCCGGAGCGCGCGATCCGGATCGAGGCATCATCCGGTATCGCCGTCACCACCGTGCGGTGGGCTTCTGGAGCTTCGAACACTCGACCGCCGATCGTTCAGCTGGTGCGGTCGGCTCCCAGCAGATTCAGAAATCGTCCGGTGTGCCCAGGACCATGGTTTGGGTGGGGTTCAGGCCGGTTGAATGTTTATGCGTTGGTGCGGTGGCCACGGATTCCCGGGGGGCGCGCAGCTCGGCTCCGACGGTCGTCGGGTCGAATCCGACGCCGAGTCGCGAAACTCGTCGGTGAGAACCCGCCGTGGGATCCGGTCCGGGTCCCTCCCCGTACACTGTGACGTCCATGCTTCCGGCACCGGGTGAGACGTCCGGCGAGCTCTTCGCCCCCCCCGTCCGAAGTCCCAAAATCCTATCACTCCTCGGCGAAGGCCGAGGCGAGCCCATAGACGGCGATGGCACGGCGTCCGGTGTCATCACCGCCGATGAATCCGCGGAAGGTCGCCTCGAGATCCGTCGAACGGTATTCGGTCAGCGTCCACGTCGCCAGCCGGGTGACCCGTTCGGAGTCGGCGTCACGGGCGAGTTTGCCGAACAGAGCGCGATCCTCCGCCGACCGAAAATCTCGAAGAAACTGCACGAGGTCTGCGCGGACATCCGCCTTCAGCCGTCCGGACTGAACGAGTTTCCGCACCAACGGCATCAGCGGACGCCCGATCCGAACCGCCTGCCGCACGGCCGCGCCCCGGACCGAGGCGTTCCCGTGCGTCAGCAGCGGTTCATATACCTTTCGGAGTGTCTGTGGAGGCAGAGAATTGAGCTCGGTCGCGAATCCGTCCGGTGGATTCTGCAGAATCATCGTGGCCCGGTCGAGCACCTTGTCCGGGGCGATCGCAAGCCCGGCCCGAAACGCGGACCACCGCAGATCCGGGTCGCGGTCGCTGAAGTACATCGACAGAATGTCGATGCCCTTTTCGCGCCCGCTCGTCCGAACTGCCTCGATGACCGCTCGCTTGATCTCCGGACGCTTCGCCCGCGAGTTGAACCGCAGAATCTGAAGTGCCTTCTCCGTGCCGATCGCGCCGAGTGCATGGAGTAGCTCCCGCTTGACATCGACGTTCTCCTCCCGACCGATCGCGGAACGGAGCGCCGACAGCGAACGTTTGTCCGCGATCTGCTCGAGAGCCCGTGCGGCCCGCAGCCGCATTTTCGCCCGCTGCTCGGTCAGTGCCTTCTGCAGCAACGTTCGGGCTTTCTCCGCATCGGACGCGCCGAAGATCGCGACCGCATCGAGTCGATTCTGATACTTCGTGCTCTGGAAGGCCTCGTACGCCTTTTTCAGGATGCCCTCGTCCCCCGCCGCCACGGCGAGTTCGCGCAGCGCGTTCTTCAGCTTCCCGTCTTCGACCTCCTCGAGCAAACTCGAGATGCGGTCGAGCGAGGGGCTGATATCGTTTCGGAGGAGCAGATTGGCAGCCCGCAGGCGCAGCTTTTTCTCGTCGGCCTCCTCGACGATCCGCAGGAGCCGGTCGACCCCCGCGCGATCGTGGAGGGCAAACAGGCGTTCGGCGGCGCGATACGCCAGCCCGTGGTCGTCGAGTTCGAGTGCCTCCTTGAGCGTCGACTTGCTCGGATCCCGTCGTCCCGACATCCGACTGATCTGGAGCGCCAGTTCGAGCCCCTGTTTCTGGACGGAGGTTTCGTCGGATGCGAGCAACTCCTCGGCGTACTCCAGTGCATCCGAACGTGCCGTGTAGGCGAGTGCATCGACCGCCCGTGTCCGGCGCCCCTCGTCGTCCGAGGTGGCGTATTGCCCGAGCAGTTCGTAGAGCGGCGCCGTTTTGCGCGCCAGATAGCGGAAGACGGCCTTCTCGCCGGGGGCATCGACCTCGTCGACCAGCTTTTTCAGAATCTCGACCTCGGTCTCGTCCGGCAGCAACGCCAGCTCGTCGCGAAGCACCGGGTAGAGACTCGACCGAGCGGTCAGTTGCTCCAGGATGAACGACGAGGCGTCGTCACTGCCGGCCTCCAGCTTGGCCATGCCCGCGGCGAGGCGGACGGCGTCGTCGTCGGCGGTCGTGTACTGCTCCAGCCGCTCTACCTGTTCGTCGTCCTCGGCGACGAACCCGAGCGTCAGCAGCGCGGCTCGTTTTTCGACGGCACCCCCTGTCAAGTGTTGGTCGACGTAACCTTCGAGCTCTTTCTCGAGTTCGTCGGAGATCTCCGCTCGACTCGACGCCGGCACGAAGAGAAACAGACCGGCGGTGAACAGCGCGAGACGTCTGGCGGTCGACATGATGGATACTCCGCGGTGAAGCGACACGGGCCCCCCGACGATCGACGACGGATGCGGACTCTAGCAGCGCGCCGATCGCAGTGTCAATTCGGGCGGCCGCCGGCTCGCTCACACCGGCGGTGGAGGCTCCAACTCCGTGGGATGAGCAATCCCGAAGACGCGGAAAACCGTGGAGGGAGCGTTCCACTCCGGGGCGGGGAGTCGCCTCGGGGCGCGGGAGGTGCAGTCGATCACGGGTTCCGGTCGGATCTGCGGCGGCGTCTCCCGACGCTGTCCGGGCGACGGGCCGAACCGAAACTTGCCCTGCTCCAAGCCGCCCCCTATCTTCACGAGTGAGCCGCGTGCATTCGCGCGCTCGGCCGGCACGGCGGGCGGCGAGTACTCGGACCGAAGGGAACCACGATGTCGAGAACAGCCACCCACCGAAAGATACGGCGCACGGCACCCGTCCTGTGCACGGCCCTCCTCGCGGTCGGGCTCGTGACGGTCGCGACACCGGCGAATGCACAGGACATCCGTCGGTACGGCCCCGAAGGAGAACAGTCGGGTTCCGGGTCGAGTGGGGGATCCGGCAGCGGCAGAAGCGGTCCCTACTATCCCGGCCAGCCGAGGCCCAAGCAGCAGGCCGGGGACAAATCGAGCAACAGAGGCTCCGGCGGCCAGGGAAAATCGAAAAAGAAGAAAGGCAAGAGCGAGGACTGGGGCTCGTATCGCATCCGAATGTACCAGCCCGAGCAGAACTCGGGGACGACTCGGCGATCCGGAGCGTCGACGACCGATCGAACGGGCACCGCGCCATCGTCGAAGGCTGGCGACACGGAGTCCACCGAGTCGGCGGACGAGACCTCCAGTGGCGAGACATCGACGGGCAAGACGGACAATAAGGAACGGAAGAGCCAGTACGGTGGGGTGGTCCCGGGCAAAAAAGACGTGGTCGACCATCTTAAGGAGTTCCAAAAAGGGAAGTCCGAGAAGTCGGGGCCGAACAGATTGACGTGGCTCGGATTCCGGCCCGAAAAGGAGGCGACTCGGATTTTCGTGCAGACCTCTCGGACGGTGGACTACAGCATCGACGTCACCGACGCTGGTGAGACCGTGGTGGTGACGCTCTCCGGGACTGAATTTGCCACCCGGAATTTCGCTCGGACGATCGATACGAGTCACTTCAACCGAACGGTCCAGTCGGTGAAGGCGCGCGAGGACGGTGAGGACATCACCGTCCGGATTCAGCTCGACAAGACCGAGCAACCGGACGTCACCCAGAAAGGTTCTTACATGTACGTGGACTTTCCGCATCGATCGGGCGAACCAGCCAAAAGCGACGGCGAGAGTTGATTTCCCCCGGACCGTCGACCGCGGCCACGCGAGCTGGATACTCGCCGCGATCGTCTTGATCGTCTCGTCGGCTGGCCGACGAGCCGCCGCGAGGACACCCTCCGACTCCGATGCCGACCGGGCGGCTGTGCAGTCGACGGATCTCTCTCCCCGTCTCCCCGGAGCCGCACTCCGGACGGTCGTGTCGGCGCTGCGATCGGCCGGCGCCACCCGGTTCGCGCAGTCGGTCGCCGCGACCGACGGTCGAGCCAGTAGCTGCCGGGTCGCATCCGTCGAACGCATCATCTGTAAGTGCGTTCGGACCACGGTCGGAACCGTCGAACTGGTGTCGGGCTCGGTGACATGGACCGAGGCCGGTAGCCGATGGACCGACCTCTCTGCCCGCTTGGAGGATGGAACGCGAATCTTCGCCGGCCGGCTCCGCGCCGACGAGGACCACGTCGAAGGCGAGTCGATCGTCGTGCTCCCCGCCGAGACGTCCGAATCCCCCGTGCTCCGCGCCGAGCAGCTGCGCCGCTCCGGAACACGCCTGCGGCTGGTCTCCCCCAGCTGGCACCATTCCAGTTCGATTCGGGGCGCTGGCGACCACGGGTGTCCTCTCGAAGTACCCGCCAGCGCGAAGCCTTCGCGCACCTATCTCCGCGCCGACGCGGCCACACAGTCCGCCGCGGGACGTCGGTGGACGATCGTCCATCTACAACGCGACGTCTGGCCGCGGCTGAGGTTCGGCGGCCGTCGGAGCCGTTCGAACCGTCCGACCGGCGGCTTTCTCCCTCCCCGGTTCTCCGCCGGTCGGGAGACCGCCGAGCTGCAACTCGACTACCTCGTCGGGGGGCTCGGATTCGGTCCGTCACTGATCCTCGCTCCTCGCCGCTGGTACGGACTCGGCCTGCGCACCGTCACGTCGAACGACGTTCCGGGAGGTTATTCGGCCTCGGGCCCCCCGACGATGCTCGATGCGGAGGCCCGGTGGAGGCCGTCGGACGGAACGATCGGTTCCGTCGTCGAGGGTCGACTGGTGCGGGGGGACCGACATCGCCACGTCGCCGCCGACGTCGAGGAAACCACCGCCCCGTCGTTCTGGCGCCTCGAACGAACCCGCGGAGACCGCCTGTTCCGCGACTGGCGGCGGTCGCGCGTCGGCGCATCGCTCTCCGGGCCGGCTCACTCCCTGACCGTGCGTCTCGATCATGTCGCCGACCAGTGGCCCGCGCGTCGGCCGGTTGCCGACTCGCTCGCAACTGAACTCGCCTTCGCGTCCGACACCCGGTTGACGCCGTGGCTCGACGCAGCCGCTCGACTGTCTCACGAGAGCCGACTGCGCGAACGCAGCGAGGACCGGCATCGCTCGCTGGCATGGACTCAACTCGCGGCGCGGGCCGGGTCGCGGGACCGGCTCTTCGCGGAGCTGTCGGTCGGTCACTACCTCTCGAGTGCCCTGGAACCAGTCGGAACGGCCGACCCCGGCGGCGATCCCCGCGGGTTCGATGCGCTGACGCGAACGCAATTGCTCGCTCGCACGGCCGTCGGGGCGAGCTGGACGGGACGATGGTCGAACGGCATCCGACATCGCATCTCGCCCAGATTGATCGGAATGCGCGAGCTGGCGGGTTACGGTCTGCGCGGCGATTCGGTCCTCCCGCCGGGACCGCCCGTGCGAGTCCCCGAGTGGACCGCCGCCGCACTGGTTCTCGACCAGCACTTCGGGGGCGACGCAACCAGCGTGGACGCTCCGCTGGGGATCGCGTTGCAGAGCCGAGGGTTCGACGCGCCGGTCGCGCCGCGAGTCTGGAGCCGTATCGACATGGCGGCGACGCCGTCACTGTCGATTCAGACCGGCGGGGCCTTCGGACCCGACGGCCCGCTCGACGCCTCGGCGGGCATCGCCTGGCGGACGCCGACCGTCGGCGTCCGCGCGACGGCCGGTGCGAGCACCGGCGTGGGCCGGCTCGCGGTCGGCACGGACCGGACCTGGGGCGATCTCTGGGCTGCCGCGAGATACGCTCAGGCGACTGTCGTCCACCGCGATCGATCGTTGTCGATCTACGAGCGACTCGACTCTCGTCTGTCGCTCGGAGATTGGACGCTGCACGCCGCGGGATGGGCGTCGGGTCCCTCGGACGAAATCGGAGCTACTCTTGGCTGGACCTACGAGCTGAGACCGGCGGAGTGGGCGCTGGGAATCGAAGCGACCTACGCTTCGAGGCGGTCGCTGTGGGGGCTCAGCGCAGGGCTGATGCCGACCGGCGGGAGCTTCGACTCGGGGCACCGCCGATAACTCCGCCTCGATTCCGAGGAGAGCGGCTCAATCCTGCACGAGTTCCTCGTGCACCGACTCCAGCTTCGGCAGATCCGGGTGATCCGGATCGATGTCCCGAATTCGCATCAGACAGTCCTCGGCGAGGTCGGCCAACCCCGATTCCAGAGCGAAGCGCGCCCGTAGGACGTGAATTTCGGGGTTCTGAGGGGCGATGTTTGCCGCAGTACGCAACTCGTCGCGGCACGTTTCGGCCACTCGTGGGGAATTCGGGGAGTTCTTGAACTGCAGATAGGCGTGGTAGGCGAGCGCATCGCCCCGGCCGGGATGGTAGTCCAGCGAGCGCTGGAAACAGTGCAGAGAGGCCTCGATGGCGTCGAGCGACAACCAGCTGAGTCCGTCGCGGTAGTAGATCTCGGCCATCGCCGCGCTGTCGGGGACGTCTCGGCCAGTCCGAGTTCGGTGGCGTCCGGTGTCGGTTGCTCGCGTTGAATCTCGACGGCCGCCCGGCTGATCATCGTACGGATCTCGATCGTCTTCTCCAGCAGATCGGCGTCGTCGACCTGCCGGAGATTCTCGGGCCGATAGAAGGATTCGTAAGCCTCGTACTGCTCCTTGACCATCTTCGGGCGCGTCCCCGCTGGAATGTCGAGCACCGTCCAGGCGTCGTCGGCGCCGGACATCCTGCGATAGTCGCGCTCGACAATCTCCCGAAGCTGCTCCTCCCCGTCGACCTCGTCGATTGTCTCGTGTTTGGCCGTCATCGTCCCGCCGAGCGATCGGCGCGGCAGACGTTTGTCTCGCGAGTGGTTTCCACGACGCCGTTCGTAAGACAGTCGGACCGGTCCGGCAAGCAGAACGATTCGGGGGCGGAGGCGAACGCCCCCGGACTCCCGCGAGTGGCAGTAACCCTCTTGACCTCCCCGGATCCCACTGCTATCCGGTATCGACTTTGCTGCTTCGGTCTTCGGGCATCCGCCGACGGCTCGGAGGGCGTCGCGCTCCGCGCGACCTCTCGCCGCTCGAGAACTGGACCGGCGCGTGTGCGTCGGTCGATCACGACCGCCATCTCGCCGCCAGTATCGACCACTTCGCTTCCGCGGCCGACCGCCGACGACATGGAATTACTGATCGCTCAGAGCAGTTCCGGGGGCGCCGGGAGTTTTCTGGTTCAACTCGTCCCGATCGCTCTCATCATTCTGATCTTCTGGTTCATCGTCGTTCGGCCCGAGCGGAAGAAACGCGAGGAGCACGAAGACTTCCTCAAGTCGCTGAAGGTCGGCGACCGAGTGGTGACGGCGGGCGGGCTGATCGGCGAAGTGCAGTCGGTCGACAATCGGATCGTCGAGCTTCAGATCAACCGCGACAACCAGGTCGAGGTCCTACGCGAGCAGATCAAGGGTCCCGAGGCGAACTTCGTCGGAGACGACGAGGAAGCGGATGGCGAGGAAGAGGACGACGAGGAGACCTCGGACTCCCTCTGGTGACACCCGGCGCGTGGGCATCATCTGACGCCCGGCGCGTGGGCGTCATCCGCCACGGCACGAGCGGGCCCGATCCGCCCGACGGCTCGCCGGGGGTTCCCGCCGGGCCTCGACACGAGTAACCGCATTCGTTCGAGTTTCATCGGAGCACCGACACCATGAGAACCTCGTACAAATGGGGCCTGGTGGGCATCGTCTTCGCCCTCGCTGCCTACGGGCTAACTCCGACCATCGTCGATGTCACCTCCGACGGTTCACTGGACCGCAAGGCGGGGACGAACGCCCAGGGAAAGAAGATTGACCTGCGGAAGGCTTACAACGGGACTCCGCTGGACTGGATACTCGAACGGGCGAAGCCGCTGACGCTCGGGCTCGACCTGCAGGGCGGGCTGCTCCTCCAGTACAAGGTTCTGCTCGAACGCGCGGTCCTCGACAAACTCGACCGGATGGCCCGCGACATCGAAGCGCGGCTGAAGGAGAAGGACAGCGACGTGAAGGTGAAGGTCGACCACCCCGAGGGGACTCACTACATCCAGGTCGTCTTCCAGAACCCGGACAAGCGAAGCCTGCTCGACAGCGACCTGATGAGTTACTTCCCGAACGTCGAGAAGATCGACCGCGGCGGGGGGACGGTTCGCCTGCAGATGACCGAGGACTACATCGAAAAGACGAAGAAATTCGCGGTCAAACAGGCCGTCCAGACGATCCGCAAGCGCGTCAACGCGCTGGGCGTGACGGAACCGGAGATCACCCGGCGCGGGGGCAGCGACATCGTCATCCAACTCCCCGGTCTGGAGGAGGACGACCGGGAACGCGCCAAGGAGCTGATCGGTCAGACCGCTCGACTGGTCTTTCGGATGGTCGACGACAAGGGAACCAACGAGTTCTTCCGACGAGTCTCCGAGGACATGCCGGCGGGCTTCAAACTGCGGCGCGGCTCCCAGTACCTGACCATCACGCACAAGAACAAGGAGAAGTTGAAATCCTTCCTCGAACCGAAGACCGACGACAAGCACACCGTCGGCTTCGAGCACAAGCTCGTCTACAAGGATCGCGAAAACAAAATCATCGACAAGGACAAGTCCTACTGGAAGGCCTACTATCTCTTCAGCGAGGTCAAGCTGACCGGCGAGCGCATCCAGTCCGCCCGCGTCAGCACGGACCGGCGGACCAATCGACCGGTCGTCTCACTGACCTTCGACCGGAAGGGGGCTGAGATCTTCGCGAAACTGACGCGCAAAAACGTCGACAAACGGTTCGCGATCATGCTCGACGACGAGGTCAAGAGCGCACCGGTCATCAACGAGCCGATTCCCGGCGGACAGGCCCAGATCTCGATGGGCTCGCTGCGGTCGTACAAACAGATCCAGCAGGAGGCGCAGAATCTAGTCATCGTGCTGCGCCACGGGGCCCTTCCCGCCCCGATCGAGCTGCAGTACCAGACGGCGGTCGGCCCGACCCTGGGAAAACAGTCGATCCGATCGAGCACCTGGGCACTGATCGTCGGCAGCGTTCTCATCATCCTCTTCATGTTGATTTACTACCGCGGGAGCGGACTCATCTCGGTCCTCGCCCTCCTCTCGAACCTGATTTTGATTCTCGCCGCCCTCGCCGGTCTTGGAGCGACCCTGACCCTACCCGGCATCGCGGGGATCATCCTGACGGTCGGGATGGCGGTCGACGCCAACGTCATCATCTTCGAACGGATCCGCGAGGAACGCCGCGACGGAAAGATGGCGGTCGAATCCGTCGACGGCGGCTTCGACCACGCGTTGTCGGCGGTCCTCGACGCCAACGTCACCACCGGGATCGCAGCGATCGTCCTGCTTCAGTACGGCACGGGCCCGATCCGCGGCTTCGCGGTCACGCTGCTGATCGGCATTGCGGGCACGCTCTTTACGGCCGTCTTTCTCTCCCGGCTGCTCTTCGACACCTGGTTCGAGTGGAAATCCGATGCCGACCGCGTCCCGGTCAGCATCTGACGCTCTCTCCCGACCTCGCAGATCGGCCGGCGGCGGTCCGACCGCCCCGGCGATCATCCGATTTCGACGACCATCTCTGGACGAGACGCCATGTTTGAACCCATCCCGGCCGGAACGGAAATCGACTTCGTCGGACGCCGATCGGAGTTCGGCGCTCTGTCGACCCTGCTGATCGCCGCCAGCATCATCAGCGTGGTGGTCGTCGGCCCGAATTACGGCATCGACTTCAAGGGGGGCACGGAGGCGATCGTCAAGTTCACCGAGGACATCGAGTCCGACGAGGTGACCCAGGCCTTCGAAAAAATCGGAGTCGGCGCCGAGCAGGTCCAGCGCTACGGCGCCGACGACTCGAACGAGTTCCTCGTCCAGTCCCCCACGATTTCGGTCGTCGGGCCGAAGTTCGAGGCCGACGCGGGTCCGAACGACATCTCGGCCGAGTCCGTCTACCAGGCGCTGGACGATCTCCAGACGGTCAAGGACTGGGTCTGGAGTCGTTCGAGTCCGAACCGGCTCGAGATCACCTTCGCGTCCGAGCTGAGCGTCGATCGCAAAAAGATCGAAAAGAAGCTGAAATCGATGGGACTGAACGACTTCACGTTCAAGGAGCAGCGCGGGGGCGAGCCCCACGCCTATGTCGTGGAGTTCCAGGGCCTCCAGTCGATGATCGAGGCGAGCCTGAAAAAAGAGCTGGGCGGGACATTCGGCAAGATCAAGCGACTCGAGACAGTCGGTCCCCGTGCCGGCGAACAGCTGCGAAACAGCGGTATCTATTCGATCGTCATCGCTCTGTTCTGGGTGCTGGTCTACGTCGCGTTTCGATTCGACCTGCGGTACGCACCCGGGGCGGTCGCCGCGCTGACACACGACATTCTCATCGCGATCGGCTTCTACACCGTCACGCAGCTGGAGGTCAGCCTCCCGATCATCGCCGCATTCCTGACGATCATCGGGTACAGCCTGAACGACACCATCGTCATCTTCGACCGGATCCGCGAAAACGTCGAGGAGGCCACCGGCGATGCGCTCGAGGCAATTTCGAACAGGAGCATCAACGAAACGCTCAGCCGGACGCTGATCACGACCATCACGACGCTGCTCGCGGTCGTCTCGATCGCTGCGCTCGGGGGCGGGCTGATTCGGAACTTCGCGATCGCACTGATCGTCGGGGTCATCGTCGGAACATACAGCTCCGTCTTCGTCGCCACCCCGGTCATGCTGAAGATGGACGAGATCCTGCAGGACTGACGCGGGCTCCGTGCGACCACTGAACTCGCGGGGCCGACGGTCGCCCACCGATTCGACCGTCTGTTTCCCCGAGTGGTCGTACCCAGTGACGGGAGTCAGAAGACGATCGCGCACTGACTGTAGGCTGACGACTGCAGACTCCAGACTGTCGGCTACCGACTGCAGACTGATCCTCCCCGGCTGGCGCAGACTGCGCCCTCGAGGTCATGGACGACCGAGATCGCACCTGGCGACGGCGCCGCCCCGATCCCGACGGCTGGCGCGAGATCGCGAAGTCGAACGACCTCCACCCCCTGGCCGCCCGGCTGCTGGCCCGGCGCGGCATCGATTCGGCGGACGATGCGCGCACCTTTCTCGATCCGCGCATCAGTCGATCGATGAACGATCCTTCCCTGCTGCAAGATGCGGATCGCGGCGCGGAACTGGCTGCGGCCGCCGTGGTCGAGGACGATCCAATCGTCGTTCACGGCGACTACGACGCCGACGGGCTCTGCGGCGCCGCGATCCTCGTGGACTTCTTCGAAACCCTCGGCGCCGAGGTCGACTACGAAATCCCGCATCGACTGGAGGGCAGTTACGGGCTCGACGTCGAGACCGTCGAGCGCCTCGCTCGCGAGGGCTGCGAACTACTCGTCACCGTCGATTGCGGGGTATCTGCTCGACAGCCTATCGAGCGTGCACGCGAGCTCGGACTCCGGACCGTCGTACTGGATCACCATCAACCGTCGAGCACGCTGCCCCCCGCAGACGCCCTCGTCGATCCACTCCGCGACGATTGTGATTATCCCTTCGAGGGCCTCGCTGCCTCGGGCCTGGCGCTGCACTTCGCGACTGCAACCCGGCGCGAGCTCGCCGATCGGGGAGCGCTCGATCAGCGGTCGACACCGGAGATCGGGTATGCGGTCGATCTGGTCGCAGTCGGTACGGTCGCGGACGTGGTCCCGCTGATCGATGAGAACCGCGCCTTCGTCCGGCGCGGCCTGCAGCTCGTCGAGTCCGGACGGCGACCGGGACTGGCCGCGCTCGCTCGTGAAGCCTGCGGCGGACTCGACGCCGTCACCGCCGAAGACATCGCCTATCAGATCGCCCCGCGCCTCAATGCGGCGGGCCGGGTCGGCGACGCGTCGGTGTGCGTGGAACTTCTGACGACCGAGTCGGCGGCACGCGCCCGAACCCTGGCTCGTCGACTCGAGGCGAAGAACGACGAGCGAAAGGCGCTCCAGGCAGACGTCCTCGAGGAGGCTCGACGCCTCGCCAGCAACCGTCTGTCCGACGATCCCCCCGCCCTCGTCGTGCACGACGAGGAATGGCATCGCGGAGTCCTCGGCGTGGTCGCCGGCCGTCTCGCCGACCGACTCCGTCGGCCAGCCGTCGTGTTGACCGAACACGACGGGCGGCTCGAGGGGAGCGGCCGCAGTCCGGAGGCGTTCGACCTCGTCGAGTTGTTGGAGTCGACGGCCGAGCGACTCGAGCGCTTCGGCGGGCACGCCGCCGCCGCGGGATTGGCGCTCGAGGCCGACGAACTCCCGGCCTTTCGCGAGGAATTCCGGCGGGCGGCCGACAGCTCGCTGGAGACCGAGCAGTTGCCGGCGGCGACACTCGCGGTCGACGAGACGATCCGGCTGGGCGAACTGGACGAGCAGTTCGTCCGAAATCTGCGCGCCATCGCCCCGTTCGGCCAGGGAAATCCGGAACCGCGATTCGTCTGCGAGCGGCTGACGGCCGACGAATCGCGTATCGTCGGCGACGACCACCTCAAGGCGACCTTCGAGGACGGCACGGGCTCGTTCAGCGGGATCGGCTTCTCGATGGGTGACCGAATGGAACTGCTCGACGAACCGGTCTCCGCCGCGTTCACACCGAAGTATTCGGTCTTCCGCGGCCGCGAGCGGCTCGAGCTGCACCTCCACGACCTCAAGCCGGCGGGCTCGGTCGAACTCGAGCCATGACCGGTGACATCGAGTGGGACTCGACGGTCCCGACGCGTCGGTCGTGCGATTTCACGGTCG
>JBDGRG010000197.1:1451-4947 GCA_042218355.1 Bradymonadaceae bacterium | reverse complement strand
TGTTCTCTGCGCCTTTGCGCCTTCGTGGCCCAATCATGCTGACCGCCCCGTGAACGGTTACCTCGTTCCTCCGGTCCGGGCCCGGCGCCGTCGCAAACATGAACCGAGATCGGTGTCTGCCCATCCGCCAGCGAGGAACGAAGACCGGAACTGGAGTCCCAGACCGACGGGACCGGCCGGCCGTTCGGGGCTGTAGGGGCGCTCGCGAGTGATCGGTCGGAGCGGTATCAGGGGGGCGGATGCCAGTCGCATTTTTCAATCGGTGAGGCGGGGGTCCGGAAGCCCACCGGACCATGACGTCGCGTGCATCGTCTCGATTCGCACATGGCCCCTCGTCGTGAGTTGGTACCGACGGGTCGTGTTCGCCCCCCGGGGCTGTCCCACGGTGGACAGATCGAACGAGAACCGTTATGGGTCTCGCCTCGCGCGACTCCAATTTCGCGCGCTCGCCGAAACACTGGAGACTCCGGGGGGTCGACTGGAGAGCGCAGCACCGGATCGCCGGCGCCTTTCCGGTCGATCGGAGCGGCAGGATCGGCTGATTCCGATCGGGTCCCCGCGGGCTGGCATCCGTCCTGCCGCACGACGGCGTCGGAGTCGCCCGAACCCGACACACCGACTCTTCGAACGGTTGGACCATGAACTGCGTCTACTGCGGGTACTACAACGACGAACCGACCGCCGTCTGCGGCCGGTGCGGAGCCGATCTGCCCGATCCGACCTGCGAGCAGTGCGGGGTCGAGGTCGAATGGGGGGAAGCACTCTGCGAGCAGTGCGAACAGCTCAGTGAATCGGCCGACAAGACGGCCTGTCCCTCCTGCGGGTCGCTGAACAACGTCTCCGCCGAGTACTGCACCTCGTGCGGGACGCCGATGGCGGTCATCACCAAGGTCACCAAGCTCGCACGGGCGAACGACCGGGAACCGCTCGAGACGTGGCGTGTCTACGGCATCGAGACCGAAATGGTCGGCCGGGACGAGGAGATCGCGGCCCTCCACGACGCGCTGCAGGCCGTCGTCGACGGGGGAGCGTCGCGCAGCGTGGCGATCACCGGTCGCACCGGGCTGGGCAAGAGCCGGCTGCTCGCCGAATTCGAACAGCAAGTCGAGGAGAAATTCGGCGAGACCGTCTTCACCGAAGCCTCCCCGCGCACCGACACCAGCGGTCCGTTCGACCTGTTCAAACGCCTGCTCAAGAATCGCTTCTACATTCCCGAGAACGAGGCACCGGCGACCGCGCGGCGAAAGTTCCAGGAGGCGGTCACCTCGGTCGTCGACGACGAGGTCCGCGGTGAACGGATCGCCCACGTGATCGGCGAAAGCATCGATCTCCACTACGAGGATTCCCCTCACACGAGCGCCGGCGACGACGGCGATCGGTCGAACGTCGACCGAAAGACCCTCGACGCCCTGGTCGAGTTGCTGCGCGCCGACGCCCAGAACAACCCGGCGATCGTCGCCTTCGAGGATCTCCAGTACGCCGACAGCCGAACCGCGCGCTTCATCGAGTATCTGACCGACGAGCTCTCCGATTCGCCGATCCTCTTTCTGCTGACCTGGAACCCGGAGGAGCTGTTCTTCGAGGAGACCCTCGAGGAGATCGACTTCGACCGGCGCCTCGAACTGCGCGGCCTGAGCGACGAGGAGGTGCGGCAATTCGTGCGGCAGACGCTTCGCCGCGCCAAAAACGTCCCCGAGGGCTTCGTCGACCGTATCGTCGACGCCGCCCACGGTAATCCGCTGTCGGTCGAGGAGATGCTCCGCATCCTGATCAGCGAGGGCATCGTCGACACGCGGGAACGCGAGTGGGTCATCCATCGCGACGAGCTGGAGGATTTCGAACTTCCCAAGACGGTCGAGGAGACGGTCAAGGCGCGGCTGGACGCGCTGACCGAGGACGAACGGACGATACTCGAGATGGCCGCGGCCGTGGGCGACGTCTTCTGGGTCGAACTCGTCCGGTGTCTGTTCCATCTGTATGCCGACCACGACGAGGAGATCCGAGACTACTGGGAGTCGGACGAACTCGAGTCACGGGTCGACGAACTGCTCGAGAGTCTCGAGCGCAAGGACATGGTCCGCCGTCAAGACGAATCGACGCTGCCGGATCACGACCAGTGTCGGTTCAAACACCACATCGAACGCGAGACACTCGACGGCGAGCTCGCCTCCCAGACCAAGCAGCGCTACCACCGTCTGATCGCGCAGTGGCTCGAGCGGGAGGCCGGCGACTCCATCGAGCGGATGGCGGACAAGATCGCCGAGCACTACGACCACGCTCACTGCCTGGAACAGGCCGCCGAGAAATACATCGAGGCCGCCGGGTACGCCGCGAGCCGATACGCGAACGACCGGGCTGTCGATCTGTACACCAAGGGGCTGGGCTATCTGAGCGACGCCTCGATGGAGACCAAAGTCGACGCCTTCCACGACCTCGGGAGTGTCTACGAGCGTCGGGGCGAACACGACCAGGCCCTGGCCTATTTTCGGGAGATGCTCCGATACGCGTTTCTGATGCGCGACTTTGCGAAGGGGGGCGCCGCGATGAACAAGATCGGGCGCGCCTACCGGGAGCTGGGCGAATACGACGAGGCACTCGAGTTCTTCGAGCGGGCGCTCGATCTGTTCTGGCGGGAGACCGATCTGCGCGGGGTCGCCAGCACGCTCGACGACGCCGGTCAGATCCACTGGATCCGGGGGGAGTACGACGAGGCGCTGAAGTACTATTCGGCGGGTCTGGAGCTGCGTCGGGAGACGGCGGACGAGCGGTCGATCGCGGTCAGCCTCAGCAACCTCGGGTCGCTGAAGCTACGCCGCGGCCAGCTGGGCGACGCGATGGCCTACTACCGCGAGGCGCTCGACCTGCGTCGGTCCGTCGACGACCGGCAAGGGGTCGCCGACAGCTACAACACGCTCGGTGCCCTGTGCATGGAGCGCGGGGAAGTCGACGACGCGATTACGCTGTTCGAGGAGGCGCTCTCTCTGGCACGGGATATCGGATCCCGAGTGCTCGAGGGGAGGGTTCTGAACAATCTCGGAGAAGCCCATCTCGAGCAGGAACGTCTCGACGAAGCCGAGGACCGGCTCCAACACGCCCGGGACGTCGCCCGGAGCACCGGGAACAAGCGGGTCCTGTTCGATGTCGAGCGGAACCTCGGAGAGGTCGCGCTGGAGCGATCCGAACCGGCGAGCGCCGCCGAACGCGTCCAGGACGCGCTCGAACTGGCCGACGAGCTCGACTCCGACACGCTCGAGGGGATGGCCAAGTGGAGCCTCGCCGACATCCACGCCGCCTGGACCGACGGCGAGGACGGTCGCGCGGACCGAGCCGAGGCACTGTACGACGAAGCAGTCGATCTCCTGGAGGCGGTCGGCAGTCGCGCCAAGCTGGGGCGCTGTCTGTCGGCCTACGGAGACTTTCTGGTCGACCGCGGCGACGCCGTCCGCGGCAAGCAGCACCTCGAGCAGGCTCGCGAACTGTTCAAAGAACTCGAAAT
>JBDGRG010000197.1:0-1441 GCA_042218355.1 Bradymonadaceae bacterium | reverse complement strand
CGCAAGCTCCGCGAGGCGACCGAGGAGATCATCCACGACATCTGACGAGGGTCACTTCGCCGGCAGGCGGTAGACGACCTCCACCCGGTCGTTCTTGGCCGGCGAGTTCGGAAACCGGTTCCGCCCCTGCCCCATCCCCGATGCCGAGATCCGATCCTCGGCGACCGCCGCGCGGTTTTCGAACAGATCCGAGGTCTTCCGCGCCCGGACTTTCGACAGATTCAGACTGTCGGTTGCATTTCCCTTCCGGGTGAAGGCCTCGATGGTGATCCGAAATTCGTCGTACTCCTTGGCGAGCTTGGCCAGGCGTTTCAACTCGTCGGCGCGCCCGGGCTCGAACGTCGAACTCTCCTTGCCAAACGCCCTGGGGACGATCGCCCGGACCGAGGTGTCGCTCTTCTCGACGAGACCGCCCGTCAGTACCCCCTTCAGCTTTTTTGTCAGAGTCGCCAGCCGCTTCTGGGGATTCTGTTTGGCCTTGAACTCCTCGTATTTCGGTTCGGCGGCCTTCTTGGCGGCCAGAAATTGTTCCCGGGCACGCTCGGCGGCCGACTTCGCGTCACGCACCGAGGGGGGCGAGGATTCGAGAAACTGTCTGGCGGAGGCCAGTTGATTCGCCGCCCGGTTGTACGTCGGCTCGGCGAACTTGTGCGCCCGGACCGACTCGGCCCGACGCTTGGCGTCAGCGGCCCGCTTGATTGCGTTCTTCGCCTCCTCGACCCCCTTGTCGTCGGACGCCACGTCCGAGCCCGTCAGGTGGGTCGGCTCGCCGCCGGCGGCCTTGCGCTGTTTCGTCTTCAACTTCCGCCGGAGCTGGCGCACCTCCTTCTGCAGCGCGGCCCGCTCCTTCGCCAGTTTCGAGACCTTCGGATTGATCTTCTCGATCTTCGTGTTCGCCTTCTCGAGTTTCTTCTTCGCGAGATACTGCTTTTTGACCGCCTCCGCGATCCGGTAGTAAATTTTCCCCCGGACGGCATAGCTGCGCGAGCGCTTCAGCTCGCGGTCCTCGTGCGCCTCGAGGGCCAACCGGCGCAATTCTCGCGATTTCTGGTAGTATTTTCGCGCTCCCGGGGCCTCTTCGACCTCGTTCGCCCCCGGCTGTCGGAGAATCCGCTCGAGTTCCTGCAATTCGTTGGGTTTCGGAGGGGGCTTGCACCCGAAACCAAACGTCGAGACCAGCAGGCAGGCCGCCAGCCCCGCGAACAGTCGTCTCTCCTCGAACACAGTCATGGTCGCTCTCCGGCAGTCATGAAACATTCAGGGGCCCTCCCCCTGGTCGGGCGCCGCTCGTCGGACGGGACCGGCGCGGCGGCGCCTCCGCCCCGCCAGCCCCCGGGAACCTCACTCGAGTTCTCCGAGTTTGTCCCGGAGTTTCGTCTTCGTCTTCTGGAGTTCCTCGATATCCTTCTTCAGCTTCGGGATCTCCTCTTCCTTCAACCGA
>JBDGRG010000196.1:1320-3080 GCA_042218355.1 Bradymonadaceae bacterium | reverse complement strand
CTCCTCGGGTGTATCCGGTCCCTCCTCGCCGTCGAGCGTCTCGGCCGCCCGGACCAGCAGTCGTCCCCAGTATCCGGTCGCGGATTCGAGGGTCTCCCGCTGAGAGTCGTCGAAGTCGAACCGGAGTTTCGTCAGCCACCGCCGGACCGCCGTATCGGTCCAGGGGCGCAGCGACACGCGCTCGAATGACGGGTTTTCAAAGGAGTCCACGTCGAGCGAACCATCGACCAGCAGGCCGTGCGCCCGCGAGGCATCGGCCTCGAATACCAGGCGAACCAACGATCGTGGCGAGCGAAGTCCTTCGACCCGGGCGCGTCCGGCCTCCCACCACTCCTCGTCCCACGGAACACTCGAAGGAACGTAAGCGACGTGCCAACCTTGGTCGCGGCGTTCATCCGAATCCGTAGCCCGCTCGAGCCAGTCGGCGAATTCGCCGACCTCCGTACAACCTTCCGGCACGCGGCCGAGGAACCGCTCGGGTCGCTCACCGGCAATGAACTCGCCGGCGAGCCACGTTCCCGCGACCAGTGCCAGCCCGTGACGGTCGGCCTCGGAGGCGATGTCGTTGAACTGCTCGACAGTAAAGGGACTTCGGCGAGGATTCTCGGCGTAGTCTTCCGGCCGAAGCCGCGTCTCCGCCGGGGTCGGATGGGCGGGTAGACGCCAATTCTGGACCAACTTTTCAGCGAGCTCCTCGCCGCTGGGCAGCAGGTTGAGGACGGTCGACGAGGCGAACGTGTACGCGGTCGTACGCCCGTCGGTGCGCCGGAGCACCCCCAGCTCGACCATCTCCTCGAGCAGCGTCTCCAGATACCGACGATCCCCGAGGTCGAAGTCGTCCCCGGTCCAGTCCTCGGCCTCCTGCCGGAGAACGCCGACGGAAACCCCCTCTTCGAGCGTGACGTCCGGTTTCTCACGAACGAGGTACAAAAGCAGATACGCCAGAAACTTGTATCGCTCGTCGAGATCGAGCGTGAGGTTGAACTTCGCCTCGATCTGCTCCTCGAGCTCCTCCTCCAGCTCCTCGACGTGTCTCCGTTGAATGACGAACGGTGGTCCCTCGGACCCGTCGATCCGTTCGCGCATGTGTCGAAGCAGGTGTTTCCCCGCCATTTGCATCAGCGACGGGTAGTGGAGCGTCTGAGCCGCCAGTCGAAGTGAGAGGGCACGATCCTCGAAGACGTATCCCAGCGCCGCGAGGGGCTCCTCGATCAAGTTCTCAGCCCGGTCGAACGGCCCCACGCAGATGGGCTCGCCGAAGTGGGCGAGCTGATTGTTCGCCTGGGTCGTCGCGCGCTGGACATTGTGCAGACCGGCGAGCACCGGCTTGAACCGTCCCCGCGTCTCGTCCTTCAGGGCCTTCAACCGACTGCACTGAGTGTAATCGTCCCGTTCGTCGTCGCTCAGGAACGCGTCCGCCTCGTCGAGAAAGATGACGATCCGCCGAGTCTCGTCTTCGTCGAGCCACTCGACGATTGCATCGGCGATCGTCGCCTGATTCCAGTGCGAGGCCATCCCGTCTCCCACTCCGTGTTCGCGGAGTGCGGGCACCAGGACCTCCTGCCAGATGTTTGCGGGGTCGGTGAGGTTCGCCTCGGTCAAATCGGCGTACAGGAACAGCCGCCCCTGCTCGGGGTCGTGATACTCGTCGACGAGATGTCGGAGCAGCACGGTCTTCCCGAGTTGCCGCCCCCCGTAGAGGAACGCTCCTCCCTGCGGATCGCGAAGTTCGGTCTTCTCTTCGTCCCGACCGTAGAACA
>JBDGRG010000196.1:989-1296 GCA_042218355.1 Bradymonadaceae bacterium | reverse complement strand
GCAGCCTCGAACAGCGCAACCGGTAACTCGTCGGGCCGGTTGAGCGCCAGATGTGCGGCGAGCACGTGGTCGACGACCAGTCCTTCCGCACTCCGGTCGAGCAACTTGTGCGCGATCTCCCGACGTTGTTCGTTGCTCAGCGGGAAGAAGCAGAGCACGATCGGCGCGCCCGACGCCTCTTCGTTCGCGTCGGCGATCCGGCCGACGATGCGGTCGGTCCGGTCGACGCTCCTTCCCTCGGGTAGGCGCAGTCCGATGGCGCGATAGGAGCCGTCCGCTTCCGAACCGAACGTCGGAATCGGGCAAA
>JBDGRG010000196.1:627-979 GCA_042218355.1 Bradymonadaceae bacterium | reverse complement strand
CGTGACCCGCTTGCTCGAACTCTCGACCGTGGAGTCCTCGACCTCGAATCCGAGTCGTTCGAGTACTGAAGCGATCAGTTCCGGGGAGGTATCGGCATTCTGTCGCGCGCTGCTCCACGCATCGACGAGTGCCTCCGCGCGCGGCTCGTCGAGATCCTGCCCGGCGAAACTGTCTTTGAACCGACCGATTTTGAGATCGTCGTACAGGGCGGCGGCGCGCTGGGGAAAGAACTCGTCGAATCCAGCCCCAGGGGGCGCCCGGTCGGGCAGCGGTTCGCCATCTCGAACTCGCTCCAGCAGCTCTTCGGCGACGATGAGACGGTCGCCCTCGAGCTGCTCTCGGATGCGGCCA
>JBDGRG010000196.1:0-617 GCA_042218355.1 Bradymonadaceae bacterium | reverse complement strand
GTCTCCTCCAGTACGTCCAACTCCTCGGAGAGCTTCTCGCGCTGTCGAGCGCGCCGGTCGACCGCATTTTTCCGGATACGATCGAGCCGTCGGTGCGCGTCTCCGTAGCGATGCGTCTGTTCGGCCTCTACGACGATGTCTTGCGCCGTCGATCGCTGCTGACGCAGGTCGTCCTCCCCCGTCACCGCCTGGACCTCGAGGTCCTCCAGCACTTCGCCCATCTTTCGCTCGAGTTCAACGGGCGCGTTCTGCTTTTTCGTTTCCAACAGACTGCGCGCACCCGGCACATCGAACGCATCGGGAGAGCCGGCCCGTTCCGAGGTCCAGTCCAGCAGTTGCTCCGCGGTGCGCAGGTCTCGTCTCTCGAGATGTCCCTCGAAGGCGTCAACGGACCGTTCAGTACTCGATTGATGGAGGGCTCTCGCGGATTTCGCTCCCCACCGCTTTGAACCAATTCATCGAGTTCATCGAAGGCATGCCGGGCGATCTCGATCGCCGCGAGGCGAGCTGGCTGACTGACAGCGGCCCGAGTGGACGCCAAACTGTTGCGCACCGGTTCTCGAAACTCGTCGACCGCGTCCCTGACGCGTCGTGCAGTATTCCCGGCGTCGCCGAGA
>JBDGRG010000195.1:10365-19935 GCA_042218355.1 Bradymonadaceae bacterium | reverse complement strand
ATAAACGACCCGACCCAGATGCGGTCGTGCTGTCGTAGGGTTGTGCGGTTTTTCGGTCGTGCGGTTTCGGTTGGAGGCCCAATAGCTCAATCGCCGAGGCCGAGCTCAGCGAGGCCGGAATCGCCCAATTGCCGGGCCGAACGGAGTGAGGCCCATTGCCGCAGAGATCTCAGAGAGCTCAGAGGACACGACCGAAGGCGCGACACGCAGTGGGATCGAATTTGACGGTCCATAAACGACCCGACCCAGATGCGGTCGTGCTGTCGTAGGGTTGTGCGGTTTTTCGTTCGTGCGATCGTACGGTTGTAGGCCTAATCGCTCGATCGCCGAGGCCGACCCAAGAGAGGCCGGAATTGCTCAATTGCCGGGCCGACCAGCGGGAGGCCCACGACCGCTCAGCAGCTCGACTACTCGACAGCTCGATGACTCGACCACCGACCCCGCCATGCTCCACGACAGTGGCGTTCTGCTCGTCAATCTCGGCTCGCCGGACAGCACCGACGAGGACGACGTCCGCGAGTATCTGCGCGAGTTCCTCAACGACGGCCGCGTGATCGACCTCCCCTGGCCGCTCCGGCGGGCGGTGGTCGGCCTCTTCGTCCTGCCGTTCCGACCCGCCGACTCGGCCGAAGCCTACGAGGAGATCTGGACGTCCCAGGGGTCGCCCCTGATCGAGACGACCCGCACGGTCGTCGAGAAGCTCGAGGACCGGGTCGATCCGCCCGTCGAGATGGGCATGCGATACGGCAATCCGTCGATCGAGGCGGGTCTATCCTCGCTGGCCGAGGAGGGCGTCGACGACGTCTTCGTCGTCCCGCTGTATCCGCACTTCGCGATGTCCAGCTACGAGACGGCTGTCGCCGAGACCCAGAAGGTCGCGGAGGAGATGGCCCCCTCGTTCGACCTGACGTTCCAGCCGCCCTTCTACGACGACCCCGACTACATCGACGCGCTGGTCTCGGTCGCCGATCCCTACCTCGATCGGGACTTCGACCGACTGCTCTTCAGCTACCACGGCGTGCCCCGCCGGCACATCACCAAACGCGACCCGACGAACTGCTACTGCCTCGAGATGGAGGACTGTTGCCGGCGCCGCCATCCAGCCAACGGGCTCTGTTACCGACACCAGATCGTCGAAACGACCCGCCTGTTCGCCGATCAGGCGTCGATCCCCGAGGAAAAGTGGGACATTGCGTTCCAGTCGCGCCTCGGTCCCGACGAGTGGCTCGAACCGTTCACCGCCGACATGCTCGAGGCCTATCCCTCGCAGGGCGTCGAAAATCTGCTGGTCATGTGCCCGGCCTTCGTCTCCGACTGCTTGGAGACGCTCGAGGAGATTGGCCTCGACGGCCGGGAGACCTTCCTGGAGAACGGCGGAGCGGAATTCGACCTGATTCCATGCCTGAACGAGTCCGACGAGTGGATCGCGGTGCTCGAGAAATTCGTCGGTCAGTGGCGAGCCGACGACGCAGACAGCGGCGTCCGATACGAGGTCGGCGCTGGCTGACGAGTTCGAGTCCCGTGACCCCCTCCGACTGTACCCGACGCGCCGGAGCCCGACCATGACATCGAACGACTCGGAGTTCTCGAGAGCGAACAGCCGCGACGCCTACCGCCGCGCGAAGGAAGTGATGCCGGGCGGAGTCAGCTCACCCGCCCGGTCATACGCCGACGTCGACGGCCCGCCCCCCTTCGTAGAGGAGGCGAGGGGCGCGACGATCCGCGACATCGACGGAAACGAGTACGTCGACCTGGTCCTGACCTGGGGACCGGCGATCCTGGGACATGCCCCCCCCGAGGTCGTCGAGGCGGCCGAGCGGGCCGTCGAACGCGGCTCGTCGTTCGGCGCCCCGACCGAACGCGAGACCGAGATGGCCGAACTGATGATCGACCGGGTGCCGGGGCTGGACCTCGTTCGGCTGGTCAACAGCGGGACCGAGGCGTGCATGTCGGCGATCCGGCTGGCTCGGGGCGCGACCGGTCGGGACAAAATCGTCAAATTCGAGGGCTGCTACCACGGCCACGGCGACTCGTTCCTGATCGCCGCGGGTTCGGGAGCACTGACGCTCGGCACCCCCGACTCGCCCGGCGTCACCGAGGGGACCGCACGCGACACGCTTCTGGCCGAGTACAACGATCTCGACTCGGTCCGACGGCTCGCCGAGGAATACGGCGACGACATCGCCGGCGTGATCCTCGAACCGGTGACGGGCAACACGGGATGCATCCCGCCCGAGGACGGTTTCCTGGCGGGGCTGCGCGAGATCTGCGACACCCACGACATCCTGCTGATCTTCGACGAGGTGATGACCGGCTTTCGCGTCGCCCGTGGGGGTGCAGCCGAGCGGTACGGCATCCAGCCGGACCTGTTCTGTTTCGGGAAGGTCGCCGGCGGGGGGTTCCCGCTGGCGGCCTACGGCGGCCGCGAGGAGGTCATGCGCGAGGTCGCCCCGGACGGCCCCGTCTATCAGGCGGGCACGCTGTCGGGGAATCCGGTCGCCGTCGCCGCGGGTGTGGCTCAGCTCAAAGAGCTGGACGAGAGCGTCTACGACCAACTCGAGTCGGCGGGGACCCGGCTGGAGAAGGGGATCCGCGAGGTCGTCACCGACGGCGGATACCCGGTGTCGTTTCAGCGAGTCGGGTCGATGTTCTCGCTCTTCTTCCGCGAGGAGCCCCCCTCCGATCACGCCGAGGCCAAGGAGTCCGATCTGGACCGGTTCGGCGAGTTCTTCGAGGAGATGCTCGCCTCGGGGGTCTACATGGCCCCGAGCCAGTTCGAAGCGGGATTCCTGTCGACCGCCCACGACGACGAGACGATCGATCGTGTGGTCGACGCCGCGGCCGACGCACTGGCGACGACGTTCGACGGATGAACAGGAGTCTCGCCCGGCAGACTCATCAGAGCTAGAGCTCTGGCTACCCCCACCGGGAACGAACTCCTCCGCGAGTCCGAATCAAAAATCGAACAGTCCGCCGCTCCCGGGCTTGGAGGCCCCGGTCGATTCCTCCCCCGACCACCCCTCTTCGCCGACGAGGGGGACGAATCGTACAAATCCCAGGTCCTCCTCCTCGAACGAACCGTCGCCCGTTCGGACGACCTTGACGAGGCGCTGACCGCCGGATTTCCGGCCGACCGGCATGACGATCCGTCCCCCGGGGGCCAGCTGCTCCTTGAACGTCTCGGGCACGTCGGGCCCCGACGCCGTCGCGACGATGCCATCGAACGGAGCCCGTTCCGGCAGCCCCTTCGTTCCGTCGCCGACGACGACCTCGACGTTGTCATACCCGAGCCGCTCGAGCCTCGACTGCGCGGCCTCGGCCAGGTCCTCGTATCGCTCGATCGTATAGACCTCGCCCGCGACCTCGGCGAGCACCGCCGCGCCGTACCCCGACCCGGTGCCGACCTCGAGCACGCGATCGTCCTCCGACAGGGCCAGCGCCTCGGTCATCATCGCGACGATGTAGGGCTGAGAGATCGTCTGGCCCTCCCCGATCGGCAGCGGGCGATCGCTGTAGGCCATCGACCGGCGCCCCTCCGGAACGAATGCGTGTCGACGAACGGCCCGCATCGCATCGAGAACGGCCGGATCCGAGACGTCCCGTCCGGCAATCTGCCGTTCGACCATCTTCTCCCGCTCCGCTCGAAACTCGTCGCCTTCGTCCATCTCGCCTCCCGGTGCCATGCGACTCGGTTCGCGACCCCTCTCCTCGAATGTTCGACACGAGTTCGGCTCGGGCAACCCCTCGTGATCGGACCGCGGGAGATCGACCGGGGGTGTGATCCGCCCCGTGGGATGGACCTTCCAGGGCACGCTGAAAGAAGCATGACCAGAGCTTCCAGCTCTGATCGGCCGGTCGAGTCGGGGCGCTGGAAGCGCAGTCGACGCTGCTCTCGGCCGGCGGCGACGATTCCCACGGTTTCCGATCAGACCCATCGACCGGCGAACGGACCACGTGACTCAACGTCCCGTCCGACAGAAGGCTTCCGCCTCCTCGACGGGCAGCGCGACCTGGCGCGCACGTTCGAGGACCTCGTCGACGAGGATGACCGATTTGAAGAAAAAGACCTCGGCGGGCGACTCCTCGAGTTCGCGCCGCCCGGTGTTCAGACGGTCGCTGACCGCAAGAACCAGGGGGAGATCGTCGCGCCGTTCCAGCAACTCGATCCGGCGTTCGAGATAGGAGATCCGCCAGAAGCCGACGATCTCGAGAAACGCCAGCCGGCCGTCGGGTCCGGTCAGTGCGTAATCGGCGACGAGCACCTCGTTTTCTCCCAGATCCAGCAGCGACGCCCGGCGCTCGAGTCTCCAATCGGTGTCCCAGTCCGCGAACTGCTCCTCGAAGTACGCCTCCTCGTCGGCCTTCCACTGCCCGTCGGGGTCGTAATGTGAGACGAGCCCGTCTTCGCTGGAGACCTCGAACCGACGGCTCTCTCCCTCCCCGTCCAGATCGGCCTGCAGCTCCCAGCCCGGTGCCGTCGCCAGCGCGGGGAGAAACCGCGCCATGTGAATGCCGTATTTGCGCGTCCGCTCGAAGAGACTCGCCGGGCCGTCGACGGTCAGCTGGTACCCCCCGTCGACGCGACGGACGCGGTGCATCAGGCGGTTGAACTTCAGCGCGCCGAAGACGTATCGCAACCGGTTCGGATCGCAATCCTCGACCCGGATCTCGAGATGCGTCGCGCTGTAGAGCACGGCCTGGGCCAGCGCCATGTTGTAGCGGTGGAGTAGTTGGTCGGGTCCGAGGGCATCGAACGACGCCAGCACCCGGCGGTCCTCGAGGTCGGCGTACAGCCCCGACTCGATCTCCTCGGGGCGGAGGTCGAACTCCTCGGCGACGTCCTCGAGCACCCGGGTACGCCAATCGCCGCCCAGGTCGCCCTCGGTCGAAGCCGCCCGTTCGAAGACCGACCGGCGGAGTTCGCGCGGTTCGGCCGGCGCCCGGATCTCGAACTCGCTGCGATCGTAGAGGAGCTTCGCCAGCCCCCGCCAGATCTTGTAGTCGGTCCCGTAGCCGACGACGCCGTCGACCGCATCGTCGACCTCCCGCCGGCTCTCCCCGACGTGCTCGTCGAAGATCCCGATCAAGGTGTCGGCCCGATCGAGTCGGTCCGGGTCCCGCGCGTCGAGGTACTCCGGTTCGACCCGTCCGCTGCGAATCCGGGTGCGGAGGAGGTCACTGGTAAGCATCGTGCCTCCGCCGGCGTCGGCTGACGTGTCGTTCGACCGTATCCGGGGTGACCAGTTCGTACAGCACCGCTCCCCCGCCGCGGTTGCGGCGGAGGATCCGACCGAGTCGCTGGACGTGTTCGCGGACCGCGCCGGACCCGGAGAGCACGATCCCGACGTTCGCCTTCGGAACGTCGATCCCCTCGTTGAGCACCTTGCTCGTGACGATCGTCCGATACTCGCCGCGGTCGAACCGATCGAGGATCTCCTTTCGCTCCGACGCACCGGTCTCGTGCGTGATCGAGGGGACGAGCACGCGCTCGCTGAGGGTGTAGACAGTCTCGTTGTCGTCGGTGAAGACCAGGACCCGGTCGTCCCGGTGGTCCACCAGCAACTCGATCAGGCGCTCGACCTTCCGGTCGTGGACCAGCGCCAGCCGTCGCTGGGTCCGGTAGGCCTCCAGCGCGCGTCGACCGCGCTCCGACCGATTGGTGGCACCCAGGAACTGTCGCCACCCCCCGGGCGACGAGACGCGAATCCCGAGATCCTCGACGAAATCGCGATACACCCCGCGCGCTCGGCGGTAGCGCCGTTTGTCGTCGTCGGACATCGGCACTTCCACTCGCCGCGTCTCGTAGTCGGCGAGGATGTCCCCCGAGAGATCGTCGATCGATTGTCGGTAGGCGATGGGACCGACCAGTTCGGGCAGGTCGGCGTGACGACCGTCGGAGCGTTCGGGCGTCGCGGTCAGTCCCAGCCGGTAGGGGGCGATCGAGGATTCGGCCGACTCTCGGTAGAAGTCGCTCGGCAGATGATGCACTTCGTCGAAGACGACGAACCCGAAACGGCCACCCAGATGCTCCATGTGGATGGCCGCCGAATCGTAGGTGACGACCGTCAGATCGCGGACCTCGTGATCGCCGCCGCCGATCCGACCGATCTCGACCCCGAAGCCCTCCTCGAGGACCCCGTCCCACTGATTCATCAGATCGATGGTCGGGACGACGACCAGCGTCGACCGCTCGACGCGATGCATCGCCATCTGTGCGACGAACGTCTTGCCCGCGCCCGTCGGCAGGACCACGACCGCCCGCCGCTCGGCCGATTCCCAGGCCGCCAGCGCCTCGGACTGGTGTTCGTAGGGCTCGAACCGAGTCGACAACTCGAGCTGCAGGTCGTCGTACGCTCGAGCGCAGTCCTCGACCGTCCAGCCCGCCCGCAGGAGCTCTCCCAGAACGCGACGGTACGCGACCGCGCGGCAGCGGTGGGCTGCGATGCGGTCGTCCCATTTCAGTCGATCGGAGGGGGCGTCGCGGCGGTCCAATCCGTCGACGACGACCGTGCCGCCGTCGAACCGCATCTCGAGGGGCCGATCCCCGGGGGATTCGACCCCGTCGAGTGACAGACGATGGACGGCGTCGGCTTCGGTCATCTCGGGCGCGGAGGCGAAGACACTGCGATCGGTCGACGGCTCGGCGACGTCCGGCTCAGGGCACCGGGCCGAAGTGCAGGTAGACTGCCCCCGCCTTGTTGCCACCGGTATCGTCGCCCCGAGCGCTGATCAGCAGATCCGCTCCGTTCTTCCCGTCGATGTCGCCCCCCGCCGCCACCGCCTCGCCGACGATGTCCCCGGCATTCGGTCCGAACAGCTTCACGTGCGCGTTTTTCAGCGAGACCTTTCCTCCAAAATTGCTCGATCCCTCGACCACGTAGGCCGCCCCGGTCTGCTGCGCGCTGGCACTGTACCCGCTGGCCCCGATCAACAGGTCGGGGGTCCCGTCACCGGTCACGTCTCCGGGCCCGGCCACAGCCGACCCGGCCCGGTCGCCGTACTGATCGTTCATCCCCGGCTCGCCCTTCAGCACGACGTCGGCCTTGCTCAGCGACATCTCGCCCTTCAGAGAGGGATCCCCGAAGACGACGTAGACTCGCCCCGACGGCTTCATCGTGCTCCCGCCGCTGGTCGGAGCCCCGATGGCGATGTCGTCCAGCGCGTCGCCGTTGACGTCGCCCAGGCCCGTGATCGAGCGCCCGACACCGGCCCGTTTGGTCGTCCCGGTGAAGGCAGCGTCCGCCTTGGTGAGGCTGATCTCGCCGCTCAGCCCCACCTCGCCGCGGATCAGATAGACTGCTCCCGCGTCGAGCTTGGCGGTGTCGCGGCCCGGGGCTCCCACGAGCACGTCCTGCAATCCGTCCCCGTCGAGATCACCGGCGAAGGCGACCTCGTGCCCGGCCTGGTCGCGCGTGAACGATCCCTTGAATTTCACGTCCGCCTTCTCCAGCGAGACCTCGTCGTCGAAATCCTTCGAGCCGTAGACGAGATACGCCGCCCCGGCCGACGTTCCGGTGGCGGACTGGCCGTTGGCCCCGATCAGCATGTCGTCGAGTCCGTCGCCGTTGAAATCCCCGCCGCCGGCGAGTCCGAAGCCGGCACTGTCATTCGACTCCTCGCCTTTGAACTGCGTCGCGATCTTCGCGGAGGGTAGCTTTGCCGGGCGAGGGACCGAGCTCGCCCCGTGGATCAGATAGACCGCGCCCGATTCCGACCCGCCCCCGTCGTGCAGCCAGGCACCGATCAGGACGTCGTCCTTGCCGTCGCCGTCGACATCCCCCGCGCCCGCGACCTCCGCTCCCAGCTTCTCCCCCTCCTCGGTGCCGACGAACTTGGCGTCCGCCCGACCGAGCGACAGTTCCGATTTGAAGTTCGACTCGCCGAAAAACAGATAGGCCGCGCCCGCTCCGGTTCCACCGGACTGGTGATTGTCCGCACCGACCAGGAAGTCCGCCCGACCGTCGCCGTTGAAGTCGCCGGCCCCGGCGACGGACTGGCCGGCGAAATCCCCCCCCGCCTCGCCGGTCAACTTCGTTCCTTTCACGCCCAGCTCCAGCCCCGGATCGCAGGGATCGCCCTTCCCATCCTTGTCGACGTCCTTCTGCTGGGCATTCGAGATGTCCGGACAGTTGTCTTTGTTGTTCGCCAGCCCGTCGCCATCGCGGTCCGAATCGACACAGTCGGGCTGCTTGTCCCCGTCCGCGTCGTCGAACTCGTCGACGATCCCGCCGTCGCAGTCCGAGTCGATCGAATCACAGGTTTCGTCGGCCTTCGGGTAGATCTTCGGGTCCAGCGGCGCACAGTCGCCGCCGTTCTCGACCCCGTCTCCGTCGCGATCGAGGTCGCAAGGATCTCCCTTCCCGTCCCCGTCGGCGTCGCGCTGGTCGGCGTTCGGTTTGTCCGGACAGTTGTCTCCGGAGTCGGGGGTCCCGTCGCCGTCGCGATCCGTATCACAGGCGTTCCCCTTGTCGTCGCCGTCGAGATTGGACTGTTTCGGGTTCGGGGTCTTCGCGCAGTTGTCGTCGGCGTCGTCGATGCCGTCGCCATCGGAATCGACGTCGCGCCCCCGAACGTTGCAGTCGGCACAATCCCCTCCCCCGCTCGATCCGCCGGCGTTCCCGCAACCTCCGACGAGCGCCAACGCCATCGCCGCGGCCGTCGCCGCCACCGCGAGCCGCCCGACCCGACACCCTCCGAGCGACTGCCTGCTTCGATCCGTTTCCGATTTCCACGTCGACACGACGACCACCCGACTGCGGAGACGAACGGCGCGTCGGTTCGTCCGACGCGCCCAACTGGTCTTCACGACATCGCGCGGGAAGAATACGGCGTCGAGCAGGGGCAAATCAACTGGCCATACCGTGAGTGTGCTCCAACTCCGGGGGATGAACGCTCCAGAACACGCGGAAAGGAGCACAGCCGGATCGTCCAGTTCCGAGCGGGCCGACGGGTCGGGGCGCTGGAAGCGCGGTCGACACTGCTCTCGGCCGACGGCGACGATTCCCACGGTTTCCGATCAGCCCCCCATATCGTTGACCTCCCCATTTCTCCCCTGATAGCCTGCCGATAGTCCGAGTCGTCGGTGTCTGGAGAACATCGCCAGATTGCGGGCTCCGCCGAGCCGGCTTCGACGGCCGGCAGTCGGAACCGCCCCGTCGGCCCTGGCGCCGAAGCGTCCCTCTCGACTCTCAGCCGACCTTCCGACCGTGGCGGACTTACAGTCCGACACATCAGAGACCCTCGAGATGGGACGGGTCTTCGAGGGCAAGTATCGCATCGTCGACATCCTCGGAAAGGGGGGCTACGGCGTGGTCTACCTGGCTCACCAGGAGACCATGGATCGACACGTCGCCCTGAAGGTACTGCGGCCGACTCTCGGCGAGGGGGTCTCGGCCAACGAGGACCGGTTTTTGCGCGAGGTTCGGGTGATCGCGAATCTCCGGCACCCGAACACGATCACGATCCACGACTTCGGGCATACCGACCGGGGCCACCTGTACATGGTCCTGGAATACATCGAGGGCGACCCGCTCGACGTGCTGCTCGAACGCGAGGCGCCCCTCGGCCTCC
>JBDGRG010000195.1:0-10355 GCA_042218355.1 Bradymonadaceae bacterium | reverse complement strand
GGGCGCTCGATCTCACCAGTCAGACCGCCCGCTCGCTGGCCGAAGCTCACCGCCACGGGATCGTTCATCGCGATCTGAAGCCCGGCAACATCATGGTCGGGCGGCTCGAGGGTGAAGGAGAGTTCGTCAAGGTTCTCGATTTCGGGGTCGCGCGTCTGCTCAAACCCGACGACCGGGACCTGCGAAGCAGCGAACTCTCCGACCAGCAACGTGAGATGCTCGGCACCCCGAGATATATGAGCCCCGAACAGATCCGCGACGACGCGGTCGACGGACGGGCCGACCTCTACTCGCTGGGACTGGTCCTTTACGAGATGCTCACGGGCGTCCCCGGTGTGCGGGGCACCGAGGCACACGCCCTGTTGCGCCAGCACCTCGCGTCCGGTCCGCTGGAACTGCCGGAACTGGCGCACATGCCGGAGGACGTGGCCGCGATCATTCGCACCTGTACCGCCCCCACTCCGGAGGAACGGTACGAGTCGGCCGACGATCTCATCCAGAATCTCGAACCGCTGAAAGCCCGTGCCTCCGACGGCTCACCGCCGGCGACGAGTAACTCGACGGGCGATCCGTTCGCCCGAACCTCCCCCCCCGAGCCGACCTCCGGGGACGCACCGTTACAGACCGACGACCCGGCGAACGTCTCGTCGGGCGACCCGGTCGAGCAGGAGGAGACAGCCGTCTGGAACCCGGACGACGAGGACGACCGTGCTCGACCGGACCACAGCGAGGAGCCGAGTCCGACCGGTCCGCCCCCTCCGAATCACGGCGAACCGTCCGCTGCACCTGCGAACCAACCCGGTGCGAGCCCCGCTCCCGACGAAATTCCCACCCGCGAGCGCGGCCCCCAGGGGGCCGAAATCCAGTCTCACCCCGAACAACAGCCCGAGCCGGACTCGAAACGGACCGGTCCGAACGACAGTCGGCTCGACGGCCCACCGCCGCCCGACCCCGACACGGAGCCGTCCCCTCCCGGCCCCGACCCGAACGCCGCAGGCGCTCAAAACAGTCGGCGGGAATCGAAGAACGCCTCGGATCGCCGCGCCGGCACCCCACCGGCCGATGCCGGTCGGGACGAAACCGACGAGGACCTCCTCGTCTTCAGCTTCGACGTCCTCAAGACGACGATCGGAGGGATCGTCGCCCTGGCGGCCGTCTACCTGACGTTCCTCTCGACCGGCGCTCTCCTCGGATACGTCTTCAGTGGCGTCTCCCGAATCGTCGCGACGGCCCTGGTTACGCTCGCCCTGCCGGGTGCGGCCACCGCGATCGAACTCTCGGAACGCCAGCGGTTTCGCGTCGCCAAGCGCGCGGTCGACCGCGTGTTTCGAGTGGTGATCGTGACCAGTGTGCTCTCCCTCGGTCTGTCGGTGCTCGTCTCGCTGGCCGCTCCCGGCCGCGTGATCGATCAGTTTCGGACGAATCCGAACTGGTTTACCGACAGCACGGGCGAAGCGACCATCGTCGAACTGACGAATACGGCGTTCTCTCAGTCGGCTGCCGACGCGATCGAAACCGCGACGGTCACGCTCGGACTGTACACGCCGCCCGACGAGTCGGGGCCGGCCGTCCCACCGGAGTCCGCGTCTCCCCCACCCCCGACCCGACCGTCGACCCGGGACATGCAGCACCGACCGCATCCCGACCAGGACCGATGACCCCGGTCCGGGTATGCCCCAACTCCGTGGGATGAACGTTCCGGAGCACACTGAAAGAAACGTCGCCAGATCTTCCAGTTACCGAACGGGCGGTCGGGTCCGGGCGCTGGAAGCGCGGTCGAGCGCTGATCTCGGCCGGCGGCAACCATTCCCACGGTTCCCGATCAGCCCCCCGGTCGGGCGCCGTGGCTCGACGCGAGTCCCCCGAGCGGATGGGGAGGGGGCGCGCAATCGCTCGACCGGGTGAACCGCCGAGACGTCGCGCTGGAGAGTCGTGCCGGCCGGGGTGCCGCATCCACGGGCGCTGCCCGTCGCCGGGCATAAAAAAAGCCCGACTCCAGTCCGAAAAGACCGGAGTCGGGCAGTCGGTTGGGATCGTCCGACGAGAGATTACTTACCCTGGCCGGCGCTGCCCTCGTCGGAACCCGAGCCACCCTTCTCGCCGCCCTTGTTACCGGCGGCCTTCTGTTTGGCCTTCTTCTTCAACTGTTTGAGCTTCATCTTCAGGTTCTTGCCACCTCCGCCGAGTCCACCGAGCGGACTGCCGCCGCCCTTTTTCTTCTCGACGTTGACCTGGATGTTCTCCGGCATCCGCTTGATCTTGGCTTCTTTTTTCAGCCCCTCGACGAAACTGTCCATCGCCTTTCGGAGCTTTTTCCGCTCGAGTTTCTCCATGATGTCCGACTTGGCCTCCTCGAACGACTGCTTCTTGGCCTTTTTGTGACCCGTCCGCTTGATGATGTGAAACCCGAAGCGGGTCCGGACCGGTCCAGCGATCTCGCCGTTCTTCATCGAGAACGCCTTCTTGGAGAACTTGGGAACCATCCGCTCCTTCGAGAAGTACCCCAGGTCGCCTCCCTTGGACGCCGACGGGCCCTCGGACTTCTTCTTGGCCAGCTCCGAGAAGTCGGTCCCTTCCTTCTTGGCCTTCTTTGCGATCTTTTCAGCTCGCTTTTTGGCCTTTTTCACCTTTTTCTTGCTGGCACTCTTCTTCGCGTTGATCAGGATGTGACTCGCCTTGACCTTCTCGGGCTGTTCGAACTCCTTGGGATTTTGCTCGTAGTGCTTCTTCGCTTCCTTCTCGGTGACCTCGATGTTCTTGCGCTGCTTGAGTAGTTTGCGCAGCGCGACATCCTTCTTCATTTGCTTCTTGATCTCTTTCTTCGACGTGTTTCGGTGCTTCAGAAACGACTGGAAGGCCTTGTCGTTCGGGAAGCGCTTTTTGAATTTGTCGAACTTCTTCTGGACTTCCTTGTCGGTAACCGAGATCCCCGCCGAATCGATCTCTTTTTCGATCAGATGAGTCTCGATCAGCCGATCCAGCGTCTTCGTCTTGAAGCGCTTGGCGAGCCGATGGGGCAGCTTGCGGCGCATCGCCCCCTGCTGTTTCTTCACCAGCTCGTTGTAGTCGGACGCCTTCAACTTCGTTCCATTGACCACGGCGACCGGCCCGGTCGCCTCGTAGGGCAGCTCGGACGATCCCGATTTGCCCTTCTTCTCGTCGCCGGACTCGTCACCCGACGCCTTTGCCGTCTTTTGAGATTTTTCTTTCGATTTGTCGCCCTTCTTACCGGAGGAGCCGCTCTTGTTGCACGCTCCGGCGAACAGCGCGACGCTCGCAACCGTCGCAGCAAGTGTTCGAAGACGCATCCCGATGATCTCCTCGATTCAGTGAAGTTGGACCGCACTCGAGCCGTCGATTAATCGGCAATCTGATAAACGCTGACCTCAGGAACGTCAAACAGCCGGTGCGCCTGGAACTGCGGAGCACGGATTCGGAGCACTGAAGGGGGAGTGATTCAACCCCGCAGGATCGGTGCTCTACGCTCGCCGGAGAACCGTGGCCGGCGCGACCGAGACGGCGACCATCCCGGACGGGTGGCCGCCTCGATCGACCGTCTGGGGCTTCCTCCCGGGTCGTCCCTCACCGAGGGGCCTCCATCACGCCTCGCGACCGACGCTCCACCGTCTCACGGCCCGACGGCTGCGGGGACACGCCGGTCAGACGACCTCCGTCAGTATCGCAGCATAGCCCCGACACAACGATTCGATCCCGTCGGCGAGCACCCCGAAGGGTGGGATTGCCTCGACCGGTGCGAGAAACCAGACGGGATCGTGCCACAATCCGTTCGCCAGCGCCGCCGGTCCGAGGAGATGGGCCCCGAGAATCCATGCGACGTTGAACCAGAGAGTCAGTTGGAGTGCCTCGCCCAGCCGGCCGGTCCGATTCAGCCAGACGGCCGCCCCGACCGCGGCCAGCGTCGGGGACAGCCCCGCGACGGCACGGACCACCGCGCCGGTTCCGTAGAATCGAGCGGAGAGGAGAACGAACGCCGGTATCACTGCTGCGACCGCCGCCAGGTCGCGGGCGCTCCATTCGTAGCGCTCTTCACGGGGGCCGAATCGGTCGTGCGGGGAGGCCGATTCGGACGATTCGACGCGGTCGGCTCGCTCCTCCTCGGCCCTCGAGGCCTCCTCCAGCTCCAGTTCGACCGACTCCGAGGCTGCAGGAAACTGTTCGATGGTTCCGCCCCCGCCGTCCCCGTCCCGCTCGTCGCGATCGGTGTCGGCCTCCGGCTCGGGGGCCCCCGCTGCGGGGCGGGTCTCCGCGACGGTCTCCGCATGCGCTGGTTCCGCTCCGGCACCACCGAGGTTCGGATCGCGATCCGCGCCGACGAACCCGTTGATCGAACGGTCGACCGACGACCGATCCTCCAGCAGTGCATCCGCCCCCAGCTCCAGATCACCGCCACCGACCCAGCTTCGTGCGGCCCGGGCGACCTCGGCGGCGGAGGACGGGCGGTCCTCGGCATCGCGGGCGACCATCGACTCGACGAGATCGCGGATCTGCTCGGGGAGCCGGTCCGCGCGGGGCAAGTCCAGCGGCTCGCGGCTGACGTGCACCGAGACCGCCTCCCGAATGCCGCCCTTTCGGACGGCGCGCTGACCGGTGGCCATCTCGTAGAGGAGAAGACCGAGGGTGTAGAGGTCGGTCGACGGCCCGATCCCCCCGTTCTCCTCGGCCTGCTCGGGGGCGATGTACCGGGGCGTGCCGACGAGCATGCCCTCGCGCGTCAGGTCCGCCACCGACTCGCCCGACAGCTTGTCGGCGAGTTTGGCCATCCCGAAATCGAGGACCTTCACGCCCCGCGTCTGGACCCCCGGCGTCAGCATCACGTTCGCGGGTTTGAGATCCCGATGAACGACGCCCTTGGCGTGCGCCTCCTCGAGCGCGTCGGCGATCTGTCCGGTGACCGACAGGGCCTCCTCCAGCGTCATCACTCCGCCGGCGTCGAGGGCCTGTTCGAGCGTCCGGCCCTCGACCAGTTCGAGCACCATGTACAGATAGCCCGGCTCTCCCCGGCCGAAGTCGTACAGGTCGACGATGTTCGGATGGTCCAGCGCCTCGATGATCTTCATCTCGCGCCGGAATCGCGCGGAGGCGGTTTCGGACGTCCCCTCGTCGGCCGGCGGAAGGACTTTCAGCACCACCGCGCGCCCCAGTTCGAGGTCACGCGCGCGATACACCATGCCGTAGGCACCGCTGGCGAGGGCCTCGACGACCCGATAGGTCTCCCCGACCCGGTCGCCCTCCGATATGTAGGCTCCCATCACTTCGGATGGTGAAACCACGGCATCCCCGTCGTGCATGCGGGCAGGCGAACACAGCCCGAGGATAGCACTCGCCGAGGGCACAAAAAAACCCGCATCCCCGGCCGGTCGGGCCGCGGATGCGGGAGACGTTCTGGGCGCACTCCGGGGGCCGGCGCTGACGCGCGACGAACTCGGCCCGGCCCCAGAGCTGCGGTCGGTGGGTTACATCATTCCACCCATCCCGCCCATGCCGCCCATGCCGCCCATGCCGCCGCCCCCACCGGGCATACCGCCGGCCTGGCCGCCGCCACCGGCGTCCTCGTCGTCACCGGTATCCTGATCGGCGACCATCGCAGCGGTCGTCAGCAGAAGTCCGGCGATGCTACCGGCGTTCTGCAGCGCCGTCCGCGTGACCTTCGCCGGGTCGATGACCCCGCGCTCGACCAGGTCGCCGTACTCGAGATCGCGGGCGTCGAAGCCGAAGTTGCCCTCGTTTTCGAGGACCTTCTGGAGGACCAGCGAGCCCTCCTTGTCGGCGTTCTCCGCGATCTGTCGAATCGGCTCCCGTACCGCGTCCTTGACGATCTTCACGCCGGCCTGCTCCTCGTCGTCGTCGAGGACCAGATCCTCGAGCGTCTGCGAGGCGCGCAGCAGCGCGACGCCGCCGCCGGGGACGATGCCCTCTTCGACGGCTGCCCGCGTGGAGTTCAGCGCGTCCTCGACCCGCGCCTTCTTCTCCTTCATCTCCAGCTCGGTCGCGGCACCGACGCGGATGACCGCGACGCCGCCGACGAGCTTCGCGCGGCGCTCCTCGAGCTTCTCGCGGTCGTAGTCGCTGCTCGCGTTGGCGATCTGGGCCTCGATCTGGTTGACCCGCGACTGGATCTGCGCCTCGGAGCCCTTGCCCCCGACGATCGTCGTGTCGTCCTTGGTGACCGTGACGCTGTCGGCGCTGCCGAGGTCGTCGATCGAGGTGTTCTCCAGCTGCATGCCGCGCTCTTCACTGATCACCTGACCGCCGGTCAGCGCAGCGATGTCGTCCATCTGCTGCTGCTGGCGGTCGCCGAAGCCCGGTGCCTTGACCGCCGCGACGTCGAGTACGCCGCGGAGGTTGTTGACGACCAGCGTCGCCAGGGCTTCGCCCTCGACGTCGTCGGCGATGATGAACAGCGGCCGGTTGCCCTCGTTGTGCACCTGCTCGAGCACCGGCAGCAGGTCCTGCATGTTGCTGATCTTCTCGTCGAACAGCAGGATGAGCGGATCCTCGAAGCGGACCTCCATCCGCTCGGAATCCGTCACGAAGTACGGCGAGAGGTAGCCGCGGTCGAACTCCATCCCCTCGACGACGTCGAGCTCGTCGTGAAGCCCCTTCGCTTCCTCGACGGTGATGACGCCGGCGCGGCCGACCTCTTCCATCGCATCCGCGATCAGGTTGCCCACGTCCGGGTCGTTGTTCGCCGAGATCGACCCGATCTGCGCGATGGTGTCGCGGTCCTGGGTCGGAATCGCCTGCTCGGTGATGTTCTGGATGACCGCCGTGACCGCCTTGTTGATGCCGCGCTTGATCGACATCGGGTTGTGACCGGCAGCCACGAGCTTCGCACCCTCGTGGAGGATCGCTTGCGCGAGCACGGTCGCGGTGGTCGTGCCGTCACCGGCCTCGTCGGAGGTCTTGGAGGCGACCTCCTTGACCATCTGCGCGCCCATGTTCTCGAACTTCTCCTCGAGCTCGACCTCTTCGGCGACGGTCACGCCGTCCTTGGTGATGTCCGGCGCACCGAAGCCCTTGTCGAGGACCACGTTCCGGCCGCGGGGGCCGAGCGTGACGGTGACCGATTTGGCGAGCTGATCGACGCCCGATAGAACCTTCTCTCGGGCGTCGTCGTCGAAAATGATGTCCTTTGCACCCATGGTGTCTCACTCCTCGAACGGAATTCAGAGATGAATCGAACGACGGGCGGGGAGTCGGTCCCCGCCCGCGGGTCGGTCACTCGTCGAGAATCGCGAGGATTTCGCTCTCGCGCATGATGATGTGGTCCTCACCGGCGATGTTGATGTCCGTGCCGGAGTACTTTCCGAACAGAACGGTATCCCCCTCGGAGACCTCCGGGGTCACCCGTTCGCCCTTGGCGTTCGTCTTGCCCGGACCGACGGCCTCGACGACCGCCTTCTGGGGTTTCTCCTGAGCGCTCTCGGGCACGATGATGCCCGCGTCCGTGCGCTCCTCACTCTCTTTTCGCTTGAGAAGCACGCGATCCTCGAGCGGCTCGACGTTCATCGTCAACCTCCTGTGCGTAGGCAAAAATCGGGCGTGAATCGAAGACGTGCGTCGGTGCGACGCCGCGGGATTCCCCTCGCCCGGCTGTCGCGATCGTCCGATCGAAAACGCTCCGCTGGGCGCGGCGTGCGCGGGTCCGGTCACCTCTTCCCTGGTATCGTCGACCTCGCTCCCTGCAGACGCGACCCCCGCCCGACCCGCAACGTCGGACGTCAAAACAACGTCAGCCGGAATCTTTTCACGAGCCCGACAAAGTCAAGCGGCCATCCGCCCGACCGACGCCCCGAGTCCAATTCCACGGTCTGCGATCAGACCCGCCCCCCGGCCCCGCCGACCGCATTGACGGGCGTCTCAGCGGTCGTGTAGCATGCAGTCGTCCGAGTGGGGAGACGGTCTGCACGCAATCACGAGCCGGACAATCCATTCCGATCGACCGCCGAGACTCGATGGCCGACTCCAACGCGTCGCCGAACCTCGCCGACCGACTCGAGACCACCGCCCGGCGCGTCTCCGACGCCGCGCGCCACCTGGCTCGACAGCCGAGTTCGACCAAAAACGCTGCCCTCTCGGACATCGCCGACGTCCTGCGCCGCCGGACGGCTCAGATACTGGAGGCAAACGAAAGCGACCTCGAACGGGCACGGGCCAAGGACTACGACGAGGCCTTCATGGACCGCCTTCGTCTCGACGAGGACCGCGTCGAAAAGATGGCCGCGGACATCGAGGCGGTGCGCGAGCTGGAGGACCCGGTCGGACGCGTCGACTCGCAGTGGGTTCGTCCCAACGGCCTGAAAGTCGGCCGCCAGCGCATCCCGCTGGGGGTGCTGGCGCTGATCTACGAGTCGCGGCCCAACGTCACCTCGGACGCCGCCTCGCTGTGCATCAAGAGCGGAAACGGCATCGTCCTGAAGGGCGGCAGCGCGGCCTTCGAGTCGAACCGCGCGATTCACCGCGCCCTGCGGGCCGGCCTCGAGGCGAGCCCGCTCCCCGCCGAGGCGTCCGACGTCGTCGGCTTCGTCGACACCACCGACCGGGCAGCGGTCGGCGAACTGCTCGAACTGGACGACTACATCGACCTGGTCATCCCCAGGGGCGGCCCCGGCCTGATCGAGGTCGTCACCGAGGGGGCGCGGATGCCCGTCCTCAAGCACGACGCGGGGGTCTGCCACGTCGTCGTCGACGGCACCGCCGACCCGGAGACGGTCGACGACATCGTTCTGAATGCGAAGTGCCATCGCGTCTCGGTCTGCAACGCCGCCGAGACGCTGCTGGTGCTCGAAGACGGCGTGGAGCCGCACCTCGAGCGTCTGCTCGGCCGGCTGGCCGACGAGGGGGTCACGCTGCACCTGGACGAGCGGTCTCGCGAGGTCGCCCGGCGGGTCGATCTGGACGAGGAGACCGTCCATCCGGCCGACGCCGATGCCTACCGCGCCGAATTCCTCGCCCCCGAATTGGCCGTCCGCGTCGTCGACGACCTCGACGCAGCGATCGAACACATCGACCGTTACGGCTCCGACCACACCGAGTCGCTCGTCACCGACGACTACACGCGAAGCCAGCGGTTCGTCGACGACGTCGACAGCTCGGTGGTCATGGTCAACGCTTCGCCGCGCTTCTCGGACGGCAACCAACTCGGACTGGGAGCGGAGATCGGGATCAGTACGACTCGCCTGCACGCCTACGGGCCGATGGGCGTCGACGAACTGACGACGACGAAGTTCGTCGTCCTCGGCGAGGGACAGATTCGAAATTGACGGGCCGTGTCAGCTGTTCACCGGGCGAAGCAAGGCCAGCCGTCGACGAGCGGCGCGGGCAATCGACGACTCAGTCCTCGCATCCACGGAGAGACGACGTATGAGCGAAGACATGGCGGCGGTCGAGGATGAACAGTCCGACCCGTTGGAACCCGACCAGTCCCGACCCGATGTCTACGAGGTCGACTCCGCGGGCATCGACACCGAACTGCTGACGCGGGACGTCGTCGAAGTCCTCTGGGAGCTGAAGGCGATGAACGTCCAGGCTCTCGACCTCCGGGGGCTGGTCAGCTACACGGATTTCGTCGTCATCGCCACCGGCAACTCCGACCGACACGTCCGGGCCCTGGCCAGCCATCTCGACGACGAGATGGACGAAGCCGGTTGGGAGGCGACCAGCATCGAGGGCGTCGAGACGGGCCGCTGGGCCGTCCTCGACTACGGCGACGTGGTCGTCCACGTCTTCGAGACGCGCCAGCGCGACCTGTACGACCTCGAGAGCAAGTGGGTCGACGCCGAACGCCTCGATTTCCCGGACGCTCCCGAGGAGCTGTACGGGCACTTCCAGGCCGAACGGTTCGAGTAAGGGGAAAGGAGGAAGGCAGAAGGGGGAAGGCAGAAGGGGAAGGGAACCAGCGGTGCCGATGCGAAATCGAGCGAAGCAGTCGACCGACGTGCTCCGCGACTCGGGGCGCGAGAGGCGAGGAGCAAGACGCGAGATGCCAGATGCGACAGCATCACGGGTCTCCGCGGGACGTCGGTTGTGCGGTCGTGGGCACGATCGCTGGCGTCACACCGCACGACAGTAGTCGTGGGATTGTAGATCGACGGGCGACCGCTCGACGACTCTGACGCAGACGACTGACGGCTCGACCGCTCGGGGGCACCCACGCCCCGACTCGAGCTGGAAGCTCGGTCTACGCGCCACCGCGTCCGCTACTCGACCACTCGACCACTTCACTTGTGATAGGGTTCCCCCCGCACGATCGTCATCGCCCGATAGAGTTGCTCGGCGAGCACGACCCGAGCCAGCTCGTGGGGCAGCGTGAAGTTCGAGAGTGAGAGCGACCA
>JBDGRG010000194.1:8026-9689 GCA_042218355.1 Bradymonadaceae bacterium | reverse complement strand
GCATCGGTCGGGCGGCGCGCACGCGGGCGCGCCGGAGGGCCCCACGTGGGCGCGTCTATCTGACGCTGATGGGCGGTCCGATTTCAACCACGAACCAGCGATCGTTTAGAGGGAGGAGGAGGGGATGCGAAGCGGGCAGATTGTTCGATCGCCCGACGTCAGGACGGGCGTTGCCCGGCAGAGCTGTCGGAGCTGACGGACCCGAGGGTCGGGGCCGGATGCGACCGGGTCAGTCCTCGTCGAGCGGGGTGACCAGCCGGAATCCGAACAGCGTCTTCCGCTGATCGGCTTCCGCCTGCATGTTCCAGTCGAGGCGGCACATCAGGTCGACCGAGGCAAACGACGCTCCCTGGACGACTCGCCAGCTGGGCGAACCAGAGGGCGTCGTCGAGGTCCATTCGCTCACGTTGCCCGCCATGTCCATCGCCCCGTACGGCGACCGGTCGATCGCGTAGCTCCCCACCGGTGCGGGCATCGGCCGGCCCTCTCGGCTGTCCTGCATGTGACAGAAGGAGGGATCGAAATTGTCGCCCCACGGATAGGTCCGGCCGTCGACGCCGCGGGCGGCCTTCTCCCACTCCTCGGCCGTCGGGAGTCGGTACGTCCGATCGTCGCGAGTGCTGCGCCAGTCGGCGTAGGCTTGCGCCGAGTGGAAATTGATCATGCAGATCGGCCAGTCGGGGTCCCATGCGTCCCCGTCCCGGTCCTCCTCGGGGATCCGGAACCGACCCTCCTCGAGCGGAAAATAGGACGGCCCGTCGGGCTGGCGAGGGGCGTGTTGCTTTGCGGCGTTCAGGTCACCGCCGGCGGCGAGTGCGTTGAGAAAGTCGAGGTATTCGCGGCAGGTCACGGGGTGCCGCTTGATCGCGTAGTCGGGCAGATACTCCTCGTCGCGTTCCGGTTCGCCGAACCGGACTTCGCCCGAGAGGAACGGGCCGCCGGGCACGACGACGAAGTCCTCGGGAATCTCGCCCGACCGATACAGCTCGACGTCGAGGTTGCGTTCGTCGAGGCGTTCCAGCCGGACTGGGACGTTGACCGGGACGTGACCGTCGAGATCGACCTCGAAGACGTAGCTGCCGTGTTCGACGCGCAGCGGCTCGGTCGGCGTCGGACCGGCCCGCTCGATGCGTTTCTCGACGAGGCGGTGGTTGACCTCCTCGTATCGACACAGTTCGGCGTCGGCGCCGGCTGGCGACGTCTCGAGATGCACGGTCGCCATCCCCTCCAGAAGGTCGTCGTACTGGCCGTCGTTATACCGGCGGACCAATCCCTCGAAGTACGCTGCCCGGGCCCGCTCGCCGCGCGCCTCGTACTCGCGGAATCGCTCCCAGTACAGGTCGGCCAGCGCCCGCCGGGCCCGTTCCATGTCGGGTTGATGGCCCAGCGCCTGATCGTAGAGTCGCGTCGCTCGACCGAAGGCCCGCTCGACCTCGACCTGCAGGTCGTCGACCCGTTGTTCGAGCTCCCACAACTCCTCCTTGTCGTCCATCGACGCGGTGGCGGGCAGCTCGAGACGCTTGCGGTCGAGTTCGCGGCGAAGCTCCCGGAGTCGGTCTCGCACGCGGTGGTAGTTGCGGCGTGCCTTCTGTGCCTCCCCCGTTACCTCGACGGCCATCGCCCGCCGGCGCTCGCGCTCCTTGACGCCCTCGAGGAACATTTC
>JBDGRG010000194.1:0-8016 GCA_042218355.1 Bradymonadaceae bacterium | reverse complement strand
GCGGAGTCGAAGCGCTCGTCGGGATTCTTGGCGAGCGCCTTCATGCAGATCTGTTCGAGCTCGCGCGGGATCGCTCGGTCGGGAGCCCGCTCGGAGGGCGGTTCGGGTGCTTCAGTCAGAACCTTGAAGACCAGCGAGACGGTCTTCTCGGTCCGGAATACCGGGGTCAGCGTGAGGATCTCGTAGAGCACCGCCCCGAGCGAATAGACGTCGGTGCGGCGGTCGATCTGCTGGTCCGATCCCTCGGCCTGCTCGGGTGCCATGTACCAGGGAGTCCCGAGGATCGCGCCCTCGTCCAGGTCCAGGAGCGCGTCGAGCGAATAGGACGTCAGATCTTCGCTGAGGACCTTGGCGACGCCCCAGTCGATGATGAATACTTCGCCGTAGGCGCCGATCAGGATGTTGGCCGGTTTGATGTCCCGGTGGATGACCTGCCGGTCGTGGGCGTAGTGCAGCGCGAGAGCGACCTGGCGCAGAAACGAGACCAGCCGGGTGGGCGGGTTGTCCGCATCGGTCGGGTCCTCTTCGCGAATTTCGTCGAGGATCTGTTCGAGGCTCTTCTCGCGGACGACCCGCATGGTGTAGAAGGGCTCGCCGTTCGGCGTGCGGGCCAGCTCGTAGGTCGGCACGATGCTCGGGTGCTCGAGTAGCCCGGTCAGCCGGGCCTCGTGGATCAGTCGTTTGCGGGCGTTCTCGCGCGACCCGAGATCGCGGCGGACGGCCTTCAGCGCGATCTCCCGGTTCATCACCCGGTCGCGGGCCAGCAGGACGCGACCCATCCCCCCCGCGCCGAGCTCCGATTCGATCTCGTAGCGTTCGTCGCGCTCGGGAAAGTTCGCGATCGACAGTTCGTCGTCGGTCGGTGCGTCTTCCGGCGATTCCCCCAGTTGAAAGGTCGGCGCCGATCCGGTGCTCGAGTTGGGACGGTCCAGCGTGTCGGCCTGTTCGACCTGTGCGACCGCCGTGTCGGTGCTGGGGATCTCGAAACTCTCCAGAGCCGCCGTTTCCCCCGCTTCGAACTCCGGGGCCAGTTCCTCGTGAGACCGCTCGTCCAGCTCGCGACACAGACCGTCGATCTCGTCGCGGGAGGCCAGTCCACGGTCGACGATGGCGTCGCACAGCGATGCGCCTGACCCGTGACTCTGCTGAATACACTGCAACAGGTCGTCGAGCGAGACGAGGCCACGGGCGATGGCGAGTTCACCCAGTCGGGTTTCGAACGCGGACGCCATGATCGAGAGTCGAAAGGATGCGTTGAAGACGGGGTGAGCCGCCCCGACGGTTCGAGGTCGAGCGGAAGGGTGGGGCGGCGAGACGGGACGATGGTACGGGAGATCGGCCATTCAGGCCACCGACTCGACAGCCGGGGCGCCGAACGGCGGGTCGAGGGTCTGATCGGAATCTGTGGGGTTCGGACGGGAACGATCGTCGTGTCTGGGGGGACCTGTCAGTTCCTCCAGACCCCGTGAACCCGCGGCACGAGGCCGCGGGGGCGACGGGTCACCGCCCGCCAGTCTCGGCCGCGCTGGGAGTCTCCCTCAGAAGTCCGTCTCCGGCTTCGAGCCCACGGAGTTGGAGGACACCCGCGGCTCGAACCCCCTGTCGGGAGCGAGCGGTCTATCGGCTCGGCGCCGAGGCGTCGGGCTCGAAGAGAGCGGCGGCCCGGCGTGCTCGTCGGGCTTTGGCCGGGGCGCCGGCCGTCTCGAGAGCCCGAGCGACCGTCCGGAAACTGGCGGCGTAGTCGCGCTGGACGAACTGTCGCCACGAGCCGGGCAGCGGGCGAGGGTCGGGGACGAGTGAGAAGTGGTCCAGCAGGGCGATGTTCGTTCGGAAGACTTCGCGGGGAGGGGGCGGTATCGTCCGCTCGGGGTACACGCGGATCGTCGTTCCGAACGGGGCCGTCGGCCAGGACTTCAGGACCTCGGGATGGAAGGCGTTCGCCAGGAACAGCGGGCGTCCCGTCCGTTGGACGGCTCGGAAGAGTTCGTCGAGATCGACGTCCTCGCCGCGGTACGGAAATTCGATGCCGAGTCGCCGGTTCACGCGGCGGTTGTACCAGCGGTGGGCGAGCATGGTCGCGTCGACATAGTCGATGTCGCGGCGGCGGTCGATCGCTCGCCGATAGTACAGCGTCCCGAAGAAGTTGTGGTCTCCGGTTCCGATCAGGACGGCGTCGTCGGGCAGGGGCTCGATGGTGTCCTGAAGATAGTGGAGCACGGCGGCGTCGTGGTGACGAGCGACGGTCGGCCAGCCCGCCAGCCCCCCGAAGACGAAGAGGCTGATCGGGAGGGCCATCTCGATCAGGGGGCGGTCGATCTGCCGCTCGAGCGACTCGGCCCCGACTCCCGCCAGCAGCGCCAGGAACAGGACCGGCAGGAGGTGAAAGCGTCGCAGCAGTGCCCGGTGGACCCCCTCCGGCTCGAAGGTCAACAGCGAGACGAATCCGGGGCCGGCCAGCACGGCGGCGGCCACGATGGTCGCCGGACCGGCGCGGTGCGATTCGGTTTGGTCCCAGAGCCGCGCCAGCGCCACCCCCCCTCCGAGCAGCGCCAGCGCGGCGCCGATGTACAGGAGGTCGCCCGCAGCCTGAACGGCGAAAAAACGGATCTGTTCGACGGGGCGATATGCGGCGTCTCCGGTCGTCAACTGAAAGGTGCCGTAATCCGACCGTAGGAAATGGTGGACGAGGCTCGACAGGTCGGTGGCTTCTCCCCAGTGCCAACCATCGCCCCCGTGTGAGACGGCGACCAGATGCAGGTAGGGCAGCAGGCCCAGCAGGCCGGCACCGGAGGCCGCCGCCAGGCAGGACGGGAGGGCGTCGCTCTCGCGGACCGTAGATCCCCACGGGAGCGACGAGAACGATCGTGTGGTGATTGGCGAGTCCGAGACCCGCCAGCAGGCCGAGTGCGCCCGCACGCCGCACTCCGCCCGCCGGGGCGTCCGGGGCGGCGAAGACCAGGATGGAGGCTGCGATCAGATGGTTCAGTGCGAAGACCTCCGGCTGGGTCTGATACCGCCAGACGCCGCTCGCGATGCCAAAACTGACGGCGGCGACGGCCGCTGCGAACCGGGAGAGTCCCCAGCGGCGCGCGGCGTCGTGGAGTAGAACGACGGCGCCGACGCCGAGAAACGACGTCGCGATCGAGGCGCCGTGCGCGGGGCTGGCGGCGGGGAGCCAGCTCGTCGCCATCAGGTACAGCGAGTAGAGTGGGTAGCCGGGAGGATGGGCGTATCCGCCGTCGGCGAAGATGGTCGCGAAGAGCGCCGCGTCACCGCCCAGCGGATGGGGGGCGGCGGAGAAGCCGTAGAGGGCGGCGAAGGCGACTGCCAGGAGGGTTCGATCGATCGCGTCACCCTCGACGACGATCATTCGAAGCTGCTGGAGAGGGGCTGCCATCGATGGAGTCGTCCCGGAGTCTCCCGTGTTCGACGGACGTCGGCCGGTTCGGTGAGGTTGACCGTCGCCAGAGCGGCGGGGACCCTATGCTAGGCGAGAGCCTCGAGTTTTTCGAATGTCCGACATCGGTTCGCGGCGGAGCCGAACCGACCCGCGGTCGGACGGACGAGCGATCGTGGTGAATTCACTCCGATTGGACGGGAACGCCCCACGATGCGGACGGAGTCAGCGGTGGACTGGGTTCAGGTCGGGCTCCTGGTCGGAGGGGGGCTGGTGCTGGTGGTGCTGACGCACGAAATCCCCGGGATGTGCAACGATACGAGTCGACTGGCGACCGCCGAGGCGCTGGTCGAACACGGGAGGTTCGCCATCGATCGGACCCGTTTCGAGTACACGTGCGACAAGATCCGGGTCGACGGAGCCTTCTACTCGGACAAGCCCCCGTTGCTGTCGATCTACCTGGCCGGGGTCTACGGGGTCCTTCGCGCGACGGTGGGGTGGTCGTTCGACGCGGCACTTCCGTCGCTGTACTACACGCTGACGCTCCTCACCTCGGGGCTGGGCTTGCTGCTGACGTTACTCGGCGTCTATCGGCTGGTCCGGATGTTCGGAGCGGGACGGGGGTGGTCGGCGCTGACGGCGGCGGCCGCCTGTGGGGCCACCTTGATGTTGCCGTTTTCGGTCGTCCTCAGCAGTCACGCCGCCTCCGCCCCCTGTCTGGTCTGGCTGGCACTCTGGTTGATCCGGGTCGAGCGTGCGGAGACGCCCGAGGCGGAGGGCCTGGGACGGGGGCGAGCGGCTGCCATCGGAGGGCTCGCCGCGCTCGCCCCCGCCATCGAGCCGCTGGCCGTCGCCTTCACACTGCCGATGGTGGTCGCCTTCTTCTGGCCGGCCGAGCGACGGGGCTTCGCGGGATGGGCGATCGCAGGAGCGGCCCTGCCCGCCATTCCTCACGCCGCCATCTGCTGGTCCATCGCCGGCAACCCGATCGCTCTGAATTTGAACCCGGCTTATTTCCAGTACGAGGGGTCGATGCATACGGCGGAGAACCTCTCGGGGACCGGGTTCGCGCACGACTCCCTCTGGGCCTTCCTGCGGTACGCCTACCACTCGATTTTCGGATACCGCGGTGCCGTCCTCTACAATCCTCCCGCCGCCGTCGGAGCCGTCGCGGCGGGCTGGCTGTGCTACCGCCGCGAAACGGTGCGCGTCTTCGGCGCCTCGCTCGTCGGGCTCGGCCTGTTCTTCGCGCTGACGCTCGGATTCAGCGACAACTACTCCGGCTGGACGTACGGCGTCCGCTGGCACGCGACTCCGGCTCCGATGTTCGCGGGCTTTGCCGGGGCCGCCGTGGCCGTCGCATCGGGAAGAGCCGCGCGGATCTGGCGGCTCGGAACCCTCGCGACGGGGGCGCTCGGACTCGCCCTCGGGCTGCTGGGGACGGTGAATCCGTGGACGCCGACCACCCGAGAGCGCTACTCCTTCGTGGAGGTGTTCAGCGCGGAGACGCCCTATCTGGAGGCCCATCTGAAGAAGGCCGAGGAGCTGTTTCGCGACGGACATTACCACGAGGCGCGATACCAGGCCGAACACGCGCTGCGGCGCGACGACACGTTCGCCCCGGCCTGGGAGATCGCAGTGGTCGCCTCGGCGAGGCTGGGTGACAAGGCGCGGTTGCGCGACTACGCACGGACGTTCTCGCAGATTGCGGACCAGCTCGACCCGAAGGCCCGGCGTCTGATCGCCGCTCGTCTGAAGAAGGCACTTCGGTCGCTGGAGCAGGAGGGCGGCGGCACTCGAACGGACGCGATCGGTTCGGGGGCGGCGGCACCGACCGAACGAATCCCGCGCGGACCGGCCGTGAGTCCGGGTTCTCGGCGGGCTCCGGGTCCGGACGTCTCGATACCCCTTTCGAGGGTCTCATGGAGAAGATCCGACGAGCGCTGGACCGGCACGAATGGGCCTTTCTGTTCGGCGCCGTCGGTCCGGTCGTCTCCTGGCTGATCGCCAGCAAGGTCGGGCGGGTCGCGGCGATGGAGTCGGCGGGTCCCACGGCGATGTTCGGACTGTTCGCCTCGGAGCTGGGGGTGGCCCTCGGACTGACTGCCGGGGGGATCGCACTCGTGCGCGCCGCCGGAACGATCGGCCGGCTGGTGCTTCAGCTGCTGTGCGGGACCTTCGTGGCGGTCAATGCAGCCTGTCACCACTACTGGGTCACCACGGGCAGCCCGCTTCCGTGGAGTCTGGTGACGTTCGTCGCCGGACGGTATCGAGAGTACCTCCCGATCATCGAGAGCGAGGTAACCCTCTTCAACCTCGCGGTCGGCGGCGTGCTCGTCGCGGTCGTCGCCGCGCTGCCCTGGGTCCTGCAGTGGTGGGCCTCGGAGACGGAGACGCCGCGGAAATCCGACGGATGGACGACGGTGGTCGCCGGTTTGCTCGCGGTCGCTTCGTTCGGCGTGGCCGCTGCGCCCGTCTCGTTTTTGGCGGCCGATGCGGAGGCCGTTCGCGAGCCGACGATTCGATTGCTGACCTCGGCGCTGGTCGAGCGCGCCGGCTCCGCGCCGGACCGGGGGCCGACGGCCGATCCCGGCGTTGATCTGGCACCCGCTCTGAGCGCCCGACTGAAACCCGACGGGCGTGCCGACTCGAGCGGGAAGCGCAAGAATCTCGTGCTCGTCGTCCTCGAATCGGTTCGGGCGTCGTCGACGACGATCCACCGTCCCGAACTCGGGACGACGCCGTTTCTGGCGAACCTCGCCGAACGGAGTACCGTCATGCGGCGCGCTCATACGACGGTCCCCCATACGTCGCAGGCGCTGATGTCGATGCACTGCGGCTTTCCGCCCCGTGTGACCACGATGGCGCCGGTCGCTGCCGTCCCCGGCGCTCTGCCGGCGCGCTGCCTTCCGGAGCTGCTGGCCGAGCAGGGCTACGAGACGGTGTTTTTCCAGTCGGCGGAGGAGTCGTTCGAGAAGTGGCCCCGGATGATCGACAACTTTGGCTACGATCACTTCTACGGGAAGTCCTCGTACGACGGGGAGGGCTTCCAGCTGACGAACTACTTCGGGTACGAGGAGGCGGTGATGCTCGGCCCGAGCCGCCGCTGGCTCGAGCGGCACGCCGACGAATCGCCGTTCATGGCGACCTACCTGACGCTGTCTCCTCATCACGATTATCATCCGCCGGATCGCTACGGACACCAGACCTTCTCCGAGCGCGAGAAATTCAATCGCTATCTCAACGCGGTCTACTACGTCGACCAGTTCGTGAAGCGGTTGGTCGATCAGTACCGAAGACTGGGACTGTACGACGAGACGGTGTTCGTCTTCGTCGCCGACCATGGAGAGGCGTTCGGCGAACACGGTCGGTGGCAGCACGACGCCGTGATCTACCGCGAGGGCGAGTGGATACCGTGGATGATTCACGACGGCTCGAATCCCGAGAGACGCACCGTCGAACGACACGTCAATCACTACGACCTGTTACCGACCGTCGCCGATTTACTCGGGTATCGCATCGTCGGGGGGAAGTACCCCGGCGAATCCGTTTACGCGTCGGGCGACGACGAACCGCTGTTCCTGAATTGCTACTATCTGGACCTGTGCATCGGCGTCATCGACCCTCCGTTCAAGTTTATCCATCACTACGGCCTGCAGGCGGACGAACTCTTCAATATCGAGGAGGACCCGGACGAAACCGTCAACGTGGCGGAGGAGCATCCGTCCGTCGTCCGGCAGCTCCGACGCAAGGCGCTGGGGTGGCGGGCGGAGGTCGAATCACTGTACCGCGAGGTCTCCTCGAGCCGGGTCGAGAGTCGCGTCAGCCGATCTCGGCCCGCTCTCGAGCACGAGGGACGCGTCCCGCTGGGGAAGAACCTGGAGATCGTCGGTTACGAGGTCGCCTCCGGAGCGTTGGAGCCAGGGGGCCGCGCGATGCTGAAGGTGGCGTTTCACGCGCGGTCGGACGTCCCGAAGGGCCGCCGGATCGGGTACACACTGCGCTGGGGAGGGTCGGCCGAGCCGCTGAAGCACGCGCCGCTGGAGGGGTTGTATCCCGTCACTCAGTGGAAGAAGGGGGAGTACGTGACGGACGAGGTCACGGTCCGCGTGCCCGAAAAAGCAGCCGGCTACCGAGTGCGCCTGCTGGTCAGTCTCGTGCGATCCGGCGTCGATCTGCCGGGGCGAAAGGCCACGCCCGACGACAAGAAGTCATTCCGACTGCTGGGAAATGTCGAGCTGCTGGAGCGACAGTTCGGCGAGTGACGATTTCGCGGCGACGGCGTCCCCTCGCCGCCCTGTCCGACCTCGTCTAATTGGTCTGACTTGCAGTGTTCCCGGGCCGGCGAGTAACGTGTGGGAGCTTGCCCGTCCGCCGGATCGGTTTGTTCGGTTCGGGCCGCTCGCGGGTTTGATCGAAAACCGTGGGAAGCTACGCTGCCGGCCGAGAGCAGCGTCGACCGCGCTTCCAGCGCGCTGACCCGACCGCCCGCTCAGAGCTGGAAGCTCCGGCTACGCTTTTTTCCGCGTACGCTGGAGTGTTCATCCCGCGGAGTTCGAGCACAGCCCTCGCTCGCTTTTTGGACCCGACGCAGTCGCACGGTGCCGGTTCGAAGAGTC
>JBDGRG010000193.1:1406-4130 GCA_042218355.1 Bradymonadaceae bacterium | reverse complement strand
GAGTTGTACGCTGTGAACCTCGGCACCGACCCGATCGGCGTCTCCGTCGATGGTCGTTCCCCCGTCGAGGTCCCCCCCGAGGGCTACCGACGCCTCGATCTCGTCGGCGGCACGAGTCGCGTGGTCGTCGACGGTCCGTCGGGCGACCGTCACGCCTTCTCGGTGACGACCGACCACTCGCACGCTCTGGTGAAGGTCTCGAAGAAGGGGTGTCTGGCCGCCTCGGACATCCGTCCCTTGTACGGCAAGAGCCGGGGAGACGGGTCGCCGGAGGTGATCGCACGTCTCTCCCGCGATCGGCGAGTCTACGTCCCCGGGACGTTCGACGTCATCTGGCCGCGTCAGTCGTTCCCGGAGACCATCCGGAGCCGCGGACCGGTCGTCTGGATCGAGACGGTCGCCTGCGAACTGCTCGACAAGCCCGATTACCTCGATCAGTATCTGCGAGTTCGGGCCCGCGAGCGGATGAAGCCCGACCGACCGCGCCGGCCGACGCGGCCGCGGCGGGAGTAGTCCCCGGCGTCCGAACGGCCCGAGACCATCACTGCCCGGCGTCTGTCGCCCCGGCGGTGGTCCACCAGTTGCGGATCTCGTCGACCGTCGATCGCACGGGCATGTCGGGGAGCGTCTCCAGAAAGTAGCGCCCGTACCGTTTGTTGGCCATCCGCGAGTCCAGGATCGCCACGATCCCGCGGTCGCTCCGAGAGCGGATCAGCCGGCCGGCCCCCTGCTTCAGGGAGAGGGCGGCGGAGGGGAGCGACAGTGCCCGGAACGGGTTTTCTCCCCGCTCGCGGAGTCGCTGCTGTCTCGCACTGATCAGTGGATCCGAGGGATTGGCAAACGGGAGCTTGTCGATGACGACCTGCGACAGCGATGCTCCTTCGACGTCGACCCCCTCCCAAAACGATCGCGTCGCGAAGAGCACGGAATCGGGTTGCGATCGAAACGTCTCGAGCAGCCGGCTTCGAGGCCGCTCCCCCTGCAGGAGCGTCGGATGCGGGAGGTCTTCGGCGAGGCGGTCGTGTACCTCGTTCAGATTCGCGTAACTGGTGAAGAGGACGAAAGCCCGGCCTCGGGTGACGGCGAGCAGATCGGCGATCTCGTCGGTGATCGCGTCGCAGAAGGTCGGAGCGTTCGGGCTCGGCAGGTCCTCGGGGAGGTACAGGACCGACTGTTCCCGGTGGTCGAAGACCGGCGGGAGTACCAGTTCGTCGACGTCGACCGAGGGGGCGTCCCCCCCGGGGGGTTGCACGCCGAGGCGGCGTTCGAAGAAGTCGAGCGTCCCACCCGTCGCCAGACTCGCGGAGGTGAAGACCAGCGTGTCGTGCGTCTCGAACAGACGCTCCCGGAAGGTGTCGCCCAGATCGATCGGTTCGGCCCGCAGGAAGGTGCCGGTGTCGCGGACGTCGGCGACGTAGGCGTAGTCACTGTCGCGCCGGTCGGTGATCAACCGCAGATCGTCGACCAGTTCCCCGCAGCGCTCGCGCAACCGCCGGCCGACTTCGCCCGGGTCGTCGAGGTCGGCGAGGTCTCCTTCGAGTGCCTCGAGCTTGCCGGCGAGTTCGTCGCGTGCTTCGGCCACCGAGCCCCGGTTGGTGTCGGGATAGACCTCCGAAAGCGCATGGCGACCCTCGCCCGAGCGGCCGTCGAGCTGGTCGAACAGCTCGTCGGCGGCCGAGTCGAGGCCTTCGATGCGCGAATAGATCGCCGGGGCTGCGCGACCCTCGGACTGGAGATAGCGGTAGACGTCCCCCGTCAGATCCCGCACGCGATACCGCGACATCCCGATGCCGAAGAAAGACGTCGCGACGCGTTCGAGATGATGGGCCTCGTCGAAGACGACGGCGTCGTAGGGCGGCAGGATCGAACCGTAGCCCTCGCCCCGCAGCGACAGGTCGGCGAAGAACAGATGGTGATTGACGACGAGGACGTCCGCCTCCTCGGCGTCCGCCCGCGCCTGTGTGACGAAACAGTCCTCGTAGTGGCGACAGTCCCGATGCAGGCAGTTGTCCGGTCCGACCGACAGCTGCGGCCAGAGTGACGAATCGTCGGGGAGAGCGCCGATTTCAGCGCGGTCGCCGGTGTCGGTCTCGCGCGCCCACTCCCGGATCGTCCCCCATTCCGACTGCTCCTCGGGCGAAAGCGAGGAGGGGACGCTGCGGAATTCCTCGAATCGAAGTTTGCAGAGATAGTTCCGCCGCCCCTTGAGCAGTGCGGCATCGACGTCCTCGGGCCAGTGGCGCTCCAGAAAGGGCAAGTCGCGGCGGAACAGCTGCTCCTGGAGCGCCTTCGTGCCCGTGCTGACCACGACACGTCGGCCGGAGCGGAGGGCCGGGACGAGATAGGCGAGCGTCTTGCCCGTCCCGGTCGCGGCCTCGACGACCAGCGGATGTCGTTCGTCGAAGGCTCGCTCGACGGCGCGGGCCATCTCGATCTGCTGGGGCCGATGCTCGTAGTTCGGGTGAGCCTCGGCCAGCAGGCCGCCCGGTGCGAAGATGTCGTCGAGTGTCTCGGTGGTCATCGGCGCGGGTGTCCCGAGCGGCGGACCGGAGCGCGAATGCGGGGGTCGGGCGAGAAGCATGATTCACTACCTCCCATCGCGGATGGCGGCTGACTGTTCACGCGACCCGCTCCGCGGGTTCCCCGTGCCGCCGATTCCCGACGTATCCTCCGGATATGCCTCCGTTCGGCGGCTTCGACCTCGCAAACATCAGCTCGCCCCCG
>JBDGRG010000193.1:0-1396 GCA_042218355.1 Bradymonadaceae bacterium | reverse complement strand
CATGCCGAGCAGTGGATCATCCTTCTAGAGCCGAGTGCAACCGGTCGAGATCGGTGTCGTCGGCGACGACGATCGATTCTACCTGTCCGTCGTCGAGGCGGTCCCGGGCTGCGCTCTCGTCGTCGAGTAGGACGAGTGTCGGGGCGTCGCCCGACCGTTCGGAGATCTCCAGGCGTGAGACGCCCTTCTCGCGGTCGCGTTCCGCCACGGGAGCCTCGAAGCCGTGCGACTCCGCCGTATCCTCGTCTGCGGAGTCGGACTCGACCGTCAGGCGGCTGTCGTCCAGAGTCAGTCGCAACGGATCCGAGCGGACGCGCACGGCCGAGCGCCGCCACCGCGCCAGACGATTCGCCATGGTCCGTTTCTTCATCTCGGTGACCGGCACGAAGGGGGCGATGCCCAGCAGGAGGACGCCGATCGGAGCGAGCAGGGGCGAGCGGGTCCCCCCGAAGAGCATCAGGATCAAGCCGACCACGGCCAGCCCGATGCGGACGCGCCGGGCGGCGCGACGACCGGCGCGCGAATCCTTGTGGGTGGGCAACATCCCGACCAGTGATTGAAACGGCGCCAGCGCCGGCCCCCACCAGGGCGTGTATTCCTCGCGGTGGAGTTGTCGGGCGCGATACTCGCTGCCCCCCTCGCTGGCGTTGTCGGATCCGTCGGACGACATCGGTCCGGGTCACTCTTCGGCTTCGGGGACGCTCTTGTACAGAGCGCGCAGAGGGTCGGGTTCGTCGCCGTAGACGTACCCCGGCCCGAGTCCGACGGAGTCGCCGCCGATCGAGTCGACGAGCGACTCGGCGGGGGAGGCGTCGTCGTCGCGCCACGACGAACGCTGCTGGGCCTGCGCCTTCTCCCACTGAGCCTGCAGGACCATCAGGTCCTCGAGCTGGTCGGGCAGGCGATCGGAGAGCTCGTAGAGGACGTGGCCGGCGACCTCCGCGTCGTGTGTCGCCCGGTGCGCCTCCTCGAGATCGACGCCGAGACGGTCGGCGATCGTCCCCAGATTCTTGCGGTCGAGATCTTTGAAAAATTCGCGGGCGAAGACCAGCGGGTCGAAGGTCGGCGCGTCGTCTGGCCAGGCGTAGCCCGACCGCTCGAGCCCCGCCTCGACGAACCCGCGGTCGAACTCCAGGTTGTACGCGACGATGCCGACGCCACTGAGGCGGTCGTGGACTTCTTCGGCGATCTCGTCGAACGTCGGTTGTCCGCGCAGATCCTCCTCGGTGATGCCGGTCAGGTCGGTGACCTTGTCGGGCAGTTCGCGCTGTGGATCGACCAGTTGCCCCCAGATCTCCTCGACCTCTCCCGCCTCGAAGTGCACGATGCCGATCTCGATGATCCGGTCCTCGGTCTCGTCCAGACCGGTGGTCTCGACGTCGATGACCGCCAGGGG
>JBDGRG010000192.1:7945-10058 GCA_042218355.1 Bradymonadaceae bacterium | reverse complement strand
TGCTCGAGCGGCTGATACGAATGGAGGACGACCACCTCTCGGACTTCTTCGGGCACTTCATGTCCTGGGCTCTGGAGTTGTATCTGCAGTTCAAGGAGGGAGCCGAGACGGTCAATCCCTATCTGACGGAGTCGGAGGGCGCGGCGTCGGACCCCCAGGCACTGATGCGAATGTTTCTGGCGAGCTCCCCCCTGGACTGGAATGGTACCCCGCCCTGGCGGTCGGAGTCGCCGGGCGACGAGCGACAGGCTTCGCGGACCGAGGATCCGTCTTCGAACGGCGCAGATGCGACAACCGGAGACGCGAACGCTCCGGAAGACGTCGCCGCACTTCGCGACGAGATCGACGAACTCCGACAGAAGATCGACGAGCTGACCGACGATCGGCAGTGACCGGTCGTCCCGCGGGATTGACAGCCCACGCACACCGTGCGTATGTGTTGCGGTGCGAAATGCATACAGAATTCGGTATCCATGACCCGACCGGTCACACTCGTCGAGTTTGCCGCCCTGTGGGGACTGCTCGCGGCGGGGTGTTCGAACGGATACGCCCCGGGCGGTCCCGACGCGTCCCCGGATCGGGCCGACACCGGCCCGGCCGACGTCCGGGAGGCGGACGGAGCACGGTCGGACTCGGCCGGTCCCGCGGACGACGCTGAAGGGGACGCGAACCGTGACCCCGATGCTGGTGGCGGGAACGACGGGCAGTCGCAGAACGGATGTACACCGAACCAGAACGGGACGATCGAGCGTTCGGAGGTGCCCCTGGAACCGGGCCTCCGGGCGATGTACCGCGTCGCGTCGGACGTCCGGGTCGACACCCGGGGCAAGACCGCCGGATCTGGGAGTCGGCGGTGGAGTTTCGACGAGTCGTACGACAGTCAGTCGACGGAGCTGGTGACGTTCCGCGACGTCAGCGGACAGTGGTACGAGTCGGAATTCCCGAAGGCGGAATACGCCGCCAAACTGACGGGTCAGTCCGACGCACTGGGGCTGTTCCGTGCCACCCGGCGATCGCTGTTGCTGCTCGGCGTCGTCTCCCCCGACGACGAGGGCGCGACCACCGAAATCGACTACGATCCTTCGATTCGCGTGCTCAAGTTCCCGTTGTCGAAGGGCGACAGCTGGAAGACGGAGACGACGGCAACCGGCACCCACGAGGTCTGGAGTCCGTTCGTTCCAATCACCTGGGACGAGACGTACAAAAACCAGGTCGACGCCGCCGGTAAGGTCGAAACCCCGTACGGGACGTTCCGGGCGCTTCGCGTCCGCACGACGCTGGAGCGCAGCGCATCGGTGACCGGCGTTCCCCTTGGGACGGTGCGGACGTTCGCGTTCGTCGCCGAGTGCTTCGGGACCGTCGCGACGATCCGATCCGAGCGAGGCGAAGACAGCGTCGAGTTCGACCGCGCCTCGGAGTTGAGAGTCCTCACCAAGTGATGCCCCCCCGCACCGTCATCGTCTGCCTGCTGGCGCTGGGATGGGCCGGCTGTGTCACGTTCGCCCCGGGCCCGCTACCCGGCGAACCGGAGTCCGCGCAGTACGCCGACCTGTCGCAGGCCCGCGTCCGATACGTCGACCGCGGGTCCGGTACCCCGGTCGTCTTTCTGCACGGTTTCGGCTCGTCGCTGGAGACCTGGAAGGAGGTCATCCCCCGGGTCGTCGAGCGCGGGCATCGCGCGGTCGCGCTGGATCTCAAGGGCTTCGGATGGTCGGGCCGGCCGAAGGGAGACTATTCGCCAGTCGCTCAGGCGAAGCTGGTCTTCGAGTTGATGGACCGGCTGGAGATCGAAAGCGCCGCCGTCGTCGCCCATTCCTGGGGGTCGTCGGTCGCACTGCAGATGGCGCAGCTGCACCCGAAGCGCGTGGACCGACTGGCGCTGTACAGCGCGTGGGTGTACGCCGAGCAGTTGCCCAGTTCGTTCTACTGGGCCCGCGCCGACGGGCTGGGCGAGCTGTTGTGGTCGGCGTTCTACGACCAGGTCCCGAACGAGAAGCTGGCCGCGGCCTACTACGACCGAACCGAACTGACGCAGGCCTATGTCGACCGGGTCAAACGCATGCTCGACCGGCCCGGCACGACCGCGGCGGCGCTGGAGGCGGTCCGAGGACAG
>JBDGRG010000192.1:7493-7929 GCA_042218355.1 Bradymonadaceae bacterium | reverse complement strand
ATACCGGCGCTGGCAATCGGAGTACGACGAGATCGAGGAGCCGACGCTGCTGCTCTGGGGCCGAGAGGACGGGGTCTCCTCGCTGCGCTTCGGCGAACGTCTCGTCCGGCAACTCCCGCGCGCGAAACTCGAGGTCTATCCGCGCTGCGGGCACTTCCCGATGGTCGAGGCGAAGGAGGCCTCGACCCGAGATCTCCTCGAGTTTCTCGGCCGATCCAAGCACTCGTCCGGTTAGAGAGCCCCGGACCGTTGCCACCGTCGGCCCACGTCGCTTTTCTGATGCTTCCACGCGAACCGATGGGCGACACCGACAAGCCACCCATCGGGGGAATCCTCGCCCTCGTCGCCGCAGTGCTGTCGGTACTCGCGCCGCGCACGGGGACCGGTCCGCGCCGCGGAACCCCACTTCTAGACGAAGCTTGACCAAACAGCGGTC
>JBDGRG010000192.1:5317-7483 GCA_042218355.1 Bradymonadaceae bacterium | reverse complement strand
TTCCGGAGCCGACCTGCGCGAGGACCGCCAGACGGAAGTCGAACTCGACGGCTACTTCCGCGGACGCGGCGAACTGCTGAACAATCTCGACCTCGACCGGGGGCCGACACCCTCGGGCCGTCATCTCTATCCGCTCCCGACGGCTCGGCCCGACCGCCCCTGGCTGACACACGGCGACATGCGGCTGCGCACGGACGTCTCGATGTACCCGAAGAACACCCAGATCGGCGTTCACCTCCGCCTGGACGTCGTCGACAACCTTCCCTTCGGATCCACGCCACGGGGCACGCCTCTGACGACCACCGCTCAGCGCCCGGTCGATTCCCCCCACGCCCTCCGGGTCAAGCGCGCTTACGCTCGCGCGCTGACTCCCGTCGGCGTCTTCGCGGTAGGCCGCATGGGCGCAGACTGGGGGCTCGGCCTGCTGGCCAACAGCGGCAGTTGTCCGGAATGCGACTACGGCGACGCCGCCGATCGCATCGCCTGGATGGCGCCGATCGCCGATCATATCTGGGGGTTGGCGTTCGACGTCGCCTATCGCGGGCCGACGGTCTCCCGCCGCTCCCCCTATCGCGATCTCGACCTCGACCCGTCGGACAACGTGCGGACCGTGACCGCCGCCGTCGCCAAATACCGTCGGAAGTGGGTTCGCGAGCGCCGAAGACGTGCGGGTCGCTCGACGATCGACTACGGCCTCTACGTCTCCCACCGCTGGCAGCGCAACGATACGCCGACACACTACCGCTATCAGACGGACGAACCGCCGAACTCCCGCCAGGTGATGAGACGTGGGTTCCGGGCGACCGCCGTCGACGGGTGGTTCCGATGGGTCCATCCCGTCCTCCGCGTCGAACTCGAGCTGGCGTACATCCACGGTCGGATCGACGAACCCTCGTTGACCCCGGGCATCCGATTCGACGGCGCACTGACTTCGGATCAGTACGGCGGCGCGCTGGAGACCGAGTTCGGCGCGCCGGAGTCGCGGCTGACGGGCGGACTCGACGCCGGCTACGCCAGCGGCGACCGTGCACCCGGCTTCGGCGCGAATCCGGACGACCGGCCGAGCCCGCCCTCGCCCGGCGATCTTGACGGGCCGCAATTCGCCCCGCCCAGCGACTTCGCGGTGAACAACTTCCAGTTCCATCCGGACTACCGAATCGACCGGATTCTCTTTCGGGAGATCATCGGCACGGTGACCGACGCCGCTTATCTGCGGCCCCACGGTCGCTGGACGTTCCTGAAGTCCGGACCGAGTCGACTCTCCGCCGAGCTGGCCGCCCCGGTCTCCTGGGCCGTCCAGCCGGCGTCGACGCCCGGCGGCGCCTCGCCGCTGGGACTCGAACTCGACCCGAGCCTCGTCTACCGCAATCTCCGGGGCTTCGAGGTCTCGCTCGACTACGGGGTGCTGTTTCCGGTCTGGATGCTCGAGGCGACGGACCGGAGGCGAGCCCGGCTCACAAGATTCAGATGACCGCGCTCTACTCGTTCTAATTCCCGATGCGGACCGGTTTGCTCCGGATCATAGACGACGATGACCAGACGAGTTCGACAATTCGGTGGAGGGCGCCGCTGGGGTTGGGACGTACTGTCGGTGATCGTCGTCTGCATCGGACTGGCCGCCTGCGGTCCGCGGGGGAAGTCCGGCGACGAGACGTTCTACAAACCGTACACACCGCCCGACGCCGGCGGGAGCCGATGCGGCCCGCCGGACCTGAACGGGCGACTGACCGGCGACGAGATGCGCGTGGCCGTCGGTGTCCCCGCTCGGTTTCTCGTCTCCCCCCCCGGAGAGACGCGGCGTGTCGACCTGCGAGGAGGGCGTGGCGAGACGGGCCGACGGTGGGACTGGTCGCGCCGGCGCGAGGACGACCGGAATCTGACGGTGACCGCCGAACCGCTGGATGAAAAGTGGTACGCCGACCAGTTTCCACGCGGCGAGTTCACACTGCCCGTCGATCTCGGCGAGCAGGCCGACGGAATCTACCGAAAGACGAGTGCGGCACTCGAACTACTCGGACTGGCGTCCGCCGACGAGTCGGCCCCGACGACGCTGCTGAAGTACCAGCCGCCGGTCGACATCTACCGATTTCCGGTCCGGCCGGGGCGAAACTGGGTGTCCGTCGGACGCGTCGAAGACGGGAAGCTCAAGGGCCAACCCTGGGCGAC
>JBDGRG010000192.1:0-5307 GCA_042218355.1 Bradymonadaceae bacterium | reverse complement strand
GTCGTCGCATCGGGGGCGATGAAACTCCCGGATCTGACCTTCGACCAGGTCCACCGCGTCGACACCGAAGTGGTCACGCAACCGGCGGCCGGGAAGAGCACCGCCCGCCGGCAGGTCTCGTTCCTCGCCGAATGCGCCGGCGAGGTGGCTCGCGCGACCAGCCCGACGCTCGAAGACGGAACGCCTCCGAAGAACTTCGAACGCGCATCGGAGGTCAGGCGGCTGGCGATTCCGCGCCAGTGAGTCGCCGAGCCCGCCACGGATTGCCAGCATGGACGTTCGAAGTCGACTGCCCACAGAGGATCACCTCGACGAGGAGTCGCTGGTCCTCGTTGCAGTCGCGAGTGAGTCTGAACGCAAGACTCGGAGAGGGTCGAGCCCGTTGCGACAGGCTGCACGTCGAGAAGAGTCGTCCCGACGCGGATGGATTTCAAGATGCGTGCGCTCGTGCTCGGCCCCGGAGAACGAGACAATAAGAGAGAAGAGACCGCGCGCCGACATCGATCTGGAGAAATTAGACGCAACGAAACGCGCCCAAACCGCGATCATAGACATGGAGAGGTGGTTCGAGGTGAGCATCGAAGGTTCGGGTGGGCAAGACCCGACTGTCGTCGGCGTGCGCGACCGACCCGGCGGCGGCCACCCTCCCGGAAGGCACCGGCCGGGCGGAGTATTCGGACTCCGGAGGGACCCCCGAGATCCCCGGGTATGTCAGAAAGTCGGGGGTGGACAGGGGGCTCCATGGTCTTCCGGTCGTGCGAGTCCCAACGGCGGTCGTCGCCGCCGGTGGCACACGCCAGTCGCATGACGGCGTTCCCGCCTGCAGCGGCGAGCAAGGGACGGCCGGGTCTCGGGGTTCCGGCTGGCTGAGAAGGACGACGACGAACGACTCGACTTCGAAGGTAGACTCGACGACGAGGAGCACGCGATGGTCTGGGATCTGTGGAAAGAGGGATTCGACAAGTGGGAGAGCGCGACGGCGGACTACCTCGAGGAGGTGCTCGAGAGTCGCGCGGTACTGTATCCCGCGGGCAAACTGCTCGAGGGAGCGTCCAAGACGAAGGCGGCGGTCGACGAGGCGACCCGAAAGTGGTGGGGGCTGTGGGGCCTGCCCACGAAGGCCGATCAGGAGCGAGCACTCCACACGATCAACCAGCTGGAGGGGCGGCTGATCGACCTCGAGGAGGAGATCCGGCAGCTTCGCGAGGAGCAGGACGACCAGTGACCCCCCGGTCGCCTCGGTCTCGGCCCGTCGACCGCCGTCGGATGCGCGGTGACGTAGACGATCGAACGGAGACGTATCCCGCGAGAAGCGAGGTCACACGATGGATGTCAACGACTATCTCGACGTGCGCCCGGCTCCGGCCGCGATCTTCGAATGGCTCGACGAGCGGGCGTCGCGGCCGCGCTTCATGACTCGGACCGACGGTGACGGCTGGCACGCCGTCACCTGGGGCGAGTTCGCCGACCGGGTCCGAAACGTCGCGCTGTACGCGGACGAACTCGGACTCGGCGAGGGGGACTGCGCGGCGATCTTCGCGCCGAACAGCGTCGCCTGGCTCGCCGCGGCCTACGGCGTGCAGACGGCCGGGGCGGCCTTCGTTCCGATCTACCCGTCGAGCACGGCCGAACAGGCGCGCTATGCGGTCGAAAAAACCCAGCCGGATCTCGTCTTCGCCGAGTCCGAAGAGATCTTTCCGCGCGTCGCCGCCGAGTGGGAGGCCTACGGATCGGCGACTCGGGTCGTCGATCTCGGCGGCGGCACCCTCCCCTGGGAGGCATTCGCCGAGACCTACGGCGCGGACGGCCCCTGGAAGTCGCTCGACGAGCGGCTCCTCCCCTGGGATCGGCTCCAGCGCCTCGGTGCCCAGCTGGCCGAGGCCCGGCCGGAACGGCTCGACACGATGCTCGATTCGCTCGACCTCGACTCGACCGCGCAGATTCTCTTCACGAGTGGCACCACCGGCGAGCCGAAGGGCGTGCCGTTGACCCACCGCAACGTCGGCTCGAACGGCAGCGACTGGGTCGAGGTCAACGGACCCCACGTCGACGAACACCCGGTCGATCTCTGCTGGCTCCCCTTCAGCCACCTCTTCGGCTTCGGCGAGATCTCCCTCGGAAACACGCTCGGCTTCACGACGTATCTGGCGGATCCGTCGAACGTCCTCGACCTGATGCCTGAGGTCGCGCCGAGTGTCTTCATGTCGATCCCGCGGTACTGGGAGAAGATCGCCCAGCGTGCGATGGAGGGGGAGACCAACCGCGAACGCGCGCAGCTACTCGACGAGGTGACCGGCGGTGAACTCGCGTTCTGCCTGTCGGGCGGCGCCGGACTGAAGCGCGAGATCAAGGAGTTTTTCCTCGACCACAGCCTCTTCATCACCGAGGGGTACGGGCTGACCGAGGCGAGTCCGACTCTGACGATGAACCGTCCCGACGACCACGACTTCGATTCCGTGGGCAAACCGTTTCCCTCGGTCGACGTCCGGCTGGCGGACGACGGCGAAATTCAGGCCAAGGGGCCGAACGTCTTCGAGGGGTATCTGGACAATCCCGAGGCGACCGAGGAGGCATTTACCGAGGACGGGTGGCTGAAGACCGGCGACCTGCGCGAATGGACCGACGACGGCCACCTGAAGGTCGTCGGGCGCAAGAAAGAAATCCTGGTGACGGCGGGTGGCAAAAACATCTCGCCCGCACATATCGAGAACAAGGTCGACGACGACCCGGTGATCGAACACCTCGTCGTCTACGGCGACGGGAAGAAGTATCTGACGGCCGGGATCTGGGTCGACGACGAAGCGGTCGAGGAACGCCTCGCAGACCGCCAGGGCCTCGACGATACACGCGAACTGGTCGACGAGCGCATCGCCGATCTCAACGACGACCTTCCGTCGTACGAGACGTTGAAGGACTACGCGCTGTTCGACGAGCCGCTGTCGGTCGACAACGGCACCCTGACGCCGACGATGAAGGTCAAGCGAAACGAGGTCTACGACCGATTCGGCGACCGGCTCGAGGCACTGTACGAGTGAGCCCGACCCGCCAGAGCAAGGATGCTCTGGCAACGTTGACCGAGCTTCCAGCTCCCGTCGGATCGAACGACGGTATCCACCAGAGCAAGGATGCTCTGGCAACGTTGACCGAGCTTCCAGCTCCCGTCGGATCGAACGACGGTAATCCACCAGAGCAAGGATGCTCTGGCTACGCTGTACCACCAGAGCAAGGATGCTCTGGCAACGTTGACCGAGCTTCCAGTTCGTGTCGCATGCGATCACCCACCACGGCCAACCATGAGTAGACTCCACAACCTCTTCACCCTTCCGAAGCGGTTCGCCGACCGGGCCGAGGACGTCGCGTCCACCCCGCGCGATGTCGTGCACCGTGAGTCTCGCTGGCGGCTGCTCCGGTACCGAGTACCGGGCGAAGTCGAACACCGCCGTCCGGTGCTGATCGTCCCGTCGCTGATCAACCGCCACTACGTCCTCGACCTGCTGCCCGACCGCTCGTTCGTCGGCTACCTCGCCGAGCAGGGTCACGAGGTCTACATGCTCGACTGGGGAGGCGAACGCGGTGACGAGGACCGGTACCTGGGACTGGACGAGATCTGCGACGACTTCGTCCGGCGCGCGCGCCGCGCAGCGTGTCGGCGCTCGGATGCCGACCGCCTCCATGTGCTTGGGTACTGCCTGGGCGGGACGATCACAGCGATCCACGCCGCCCGATTTCCCGATGCCTTCGCCAGCCATGTCGCCCTCGCTGCCCCCGTGGCCTTCGACGACGACGGCAAACTGACGACCTGGATGAACAACCCGACCTTCGACCTCGACAGCCTCGTCGACGCCACGCGCAACGTCCCGTGGCCACTGATGCAGTTCGCATTTCACATGCTGCAGCCGACGATGAATCTGAAGAAGATGACGTACCTCTGGGAGAAGGCCGACGACGAGGATTTCCTCGACGGCTTCGCGGCGCTTGAGATCTGGGGGAACGACAACGTCAGCTTCCCCGGCGAGGCGTTCCGGGGCTACATCCGGCGGCTGTACCGCGAAAACCGACTGATCCGCGGCGAGTTCGCGCTTTCGGGCTGGCCGATATCACTGAGTGACATCGATCACCCCACCCTGGTGATCTCCTTTGAACACGACCACATCGTCCCCGGCGAGAGCGCCGCCCCACTGGCCGACGCGGTCGGCACCGACGAGGTCGAACACCTGCACCTTCCCGGTGGTCACGTCACTTCGGTGACGTCGACGTCGGCCAAGGAAAAGTTGTGGCCACGGATTTCGGAGTGGTTCGCCCGACGGAATGCCGAACAGAATGCCGGCGCAGCAGAGACGGACCGTGAGACGGAGAGAATCAGCGCGGCCGCGGGCTGAACGACCTCACTTACAGCCGGCGACGACGTCGGACATGCACGGGACGACGCCCGTCTCCTGCTGGCCGCCCGGGCAGTCGCTGCCCGAAAAACTGACCCGGTATTTCCCCGCGAACAGGAAGATCTCGTACGTCGCGCGGCCGTTTGCGCCGACATCGGCGCTGGAGGAGGATTCGTCGAGGCCGATCCGCTCGAAGACGACACTCCCCCGATTCCGACCCGTTACACTCGATCCCATCCGACTGCCTCCAACCGTCACGGCCCCGTTGACACGGACGACCGGCAGATTCAGGTCGAGACTGCCGCTTGCTTCGAGGGGGAGTCCCTCCTCGAGCCGTCCGCGTTGACACGGCAGTCGGCTGTCGCGGTCGCAATCGGGCCGCTCGAAGAGGACGTCGTACTGGCCCGGATAGAGACGGGCCTGGTAGTTGCCCGGTCCCCCCTCGTCGATCGGAACGACGGATCTGGCGGCCCCGTCGCCACTCTGAGCGGCATCCGTCCGCCGGAAGACGAGCCGACCGCGTCCGCCCCCCTTCCCTCCCGGAAGTCGGCGGTTGTTCATGGTCACGTTGCCGGAGACGTCGACCACGGGGACGTCAAGATTGAACTGTCCCGAGGCCTGAATTTTCGTGCCGGTGTGCGTGGTGAGCGTCTGACACGGGAGCGGCGAATCGTCGGGGTCTCCGGTACAGTTCGTGGGGTTCGAGACCCGCACGTCGTAGGTGCCCGCATACATCCGCGTCTCGTATCTCCCGGCTCGATTCCGCCCGATGGAAACCGGATGCGTACCCCGGTTCGAATCGAACACGATCTGGCCCCAGATGCCATTCGCCGACGTGACGGACCGTCCTCCGATCTTCAATTCGCCGGAGACGTCGACCACCGAGACGTCGAGGTCGAGATTTCCGGACGCATTCAATTGCTTCCCG
>JBDGRG010000191.1:0-3557 GCA_042218355.1 Bradymonadaceae bacterium | reverse complement strand
CGCACGACCTTCGCCGAGGTCGACGCCCGGCAACTGACCGACCACTACGGCGAGGATGCCGCAGACCTGGTCGTCACCAATCCACCCTACGGCGCCGAACTCGGGGAGTCGATCGACTTCGCGCAGTTCTACCGGACGCTGCTGGACCAGATGAGCACCGTGCTCCGCCCCGGCGGGCGCGTGGTGATGCTCGTCGACAAACGCGGCATCTTCAACGGAGCCGTCGGCGACACCCCCGACTTCGAGATCCGTCACGTCCGGATCGTCACGGTCGGCGGGTTGTATCCCGGGCTGTTCGTGCTCCAAAAGCGGGATGCATAGGGCCTCCCTTCGTTCGGCCGTCGAGCCGTTGAGCCGTTGAGCCGCGACCGCACGACCATTGCCACACGACAGGGTTGCAAGCTCTCCGCCGCGATCGCCCGATCGAACCGCCACCACCGATCGCCATTCCGGCCGACGGTGCTCGCAGGCCCCCCTCGGTGCAAACCACACTCGCCTTGACGCTTCGGCGGTACTGCACCTTTATACTGCCGCGGTCCATTCGACACGCGCACGCACCGAGCACCGCCCCCTCCACGCAGCACCGGACGGACGATGAAAGTCACCCCGATGATGCAGCAGTATCTGGATATCCAGGAGCGGTATCCGGATGCGATCCTCTTCTTTCGCCTCGGCGACTTCTACGAGGTCTTCTTCGAGGACGCCGAAGTTGTCGCCCGGGAGGTCGAGATCGAGCTGACCTCCCGCGAGCAGGGGGACGAGGAGATCCCGATGGCCGGGGTCCCGGTCAACAACGCCGAGACCTACATCAACCAGCTGATCGACGAGGGCTTCACGATTGCAATCTGCGAGCAGGTCGAGGACGCCGATCAGGCGTCGGGCCTGGTCGACCGGGACGTCGTCCGAGTCGTCTCGCCGGGCATGGTGCTCGACACCGACAGTCTGGACGACAAGCGGTCGAACTTCGTCGCGGCGGTCGCGGCGACCGAGGCGGGGCTCGACCAGGACTGTGGCATCGCCTGTCTGGACGTCTCGACGGGCGAGTTTCGGGTCACCGAGGTCACCCGACAGGAGGAGCTGGTCAGCGAGCTGAACAAGATCGAACCCGAGGAGGTGATCGTCCCGGAGCCGCGCGTGGAGATGTTCGACGAGATCGACACGGTCCTGCAGGACGTCTATCTGCGTCCCCGCGATCCCGACACGTTCGATTCGCGCCAGTTGCTGGGCCAGCTCGACCAGGACCCGAGGCTGTCCGACGACCTCGACCACGACGCGTATTTTCTGGGCCGAGACGAGGTGCAGGGCTTCTTCGAGACGATCCGCGACTACGACTTCACCGCCCCCGGGCTCGTCGAGCGCGCGGCGAGCACCGTGCTCGACTACGTCGTCGAGACGCAGCGTGGCATCCCGTCGAACATCCAGACCGTGGAGCCCTACCGGGCCCGGTCGTATCTGGTGCTGGACGACTCGACCAAGGCGAACCTCGAGCTGACCGAGACGCTGATGGGCGGGCGCCGGCACGGCAGCCTGCTGGGCGTGATCGACGAGACGGTCACCGCGATGGGCGGCCGGCGGCTGCGCCAGTGGCTGAACTACCCGCTGGTCGACGTCGAGCCGATCCGACGGCGACTGGATGCCGTCGAGGAGTTCCACACGAAGGCCCCGCTCCGCGAGGACGTCCGCGAGGAACTGCAGTCGGTCTACGACATCGAGCGGCTCTGCTCGAAGGTCTCCTCGGGGACGGCCAACGCCCGGGATCTGCGCAGCCTGCTGGGCACCCTCGACGTCGTGCCGCGGGTGAAATCCCTGCTGGAGGACTGTCGAAGCGAGTACTTGTCGGACCTTGGCGAGTCACTCGACGCGCTGGACGACCTGCGCGAGCACATCGACCGGGCGCTGGTCGAGGACCCGCCCGCCGAGCTGACCGAGGGCGGGCTGATCGCGGAGGGCTACGACGACGAGCTCGACGAGCTGCTGCAGATCTCGAACGAGGGCAAGGACTGGATGCTCCAGTTCGAGCAGGACGAGATCGAGCGGACCGGCATCGACAGCCTGAAGGTCAAGTACAACGAGGTCTACGGGTACTTCATCGAGGTCACCAAGGCGAACCTCGACAAGGTCCCCGACGACTACATCCGCAAGCAGACGCTGTCGAACTCCGAGCGGTACTTCACCCCGGAGTTGAAGGAGAAGGAGGAGCGGATCCTCGGGGCGGAGGAGAAGCGCAAGGATCTGGAGTACCGGCTGTTCGAGGAGTTGCGCGAGGAGGTCGGCCGGTCGGTCGGCGAGCTGCTGCAGACCGCCAGTCAACTGGCGAACCTCGACGTGCTCGCCTCGCTGGCCGAGCTGGCCCGCAAGCGGGAGTACTGCCGGCCGGAGGTCGGCGACGACCGCACGGTCGACATCGAGGAGGGCCGCCACCCGGTGGTCGAGCAAATGCTCGACGACGAGCAGTTCATTCCGAACTCGGTCGAGATCGGCCCCGATCGCCGGATGCAGATCATCACCGGCCCCAACATGTCGGGGAAGTCGACCGTCATCCGACAGGTCGCGCTGATCATTCTGATGGCCCAGATGGGCTCGTTCGTGCCGGCGACCGACGCTCACATCGGCATCGTCGACAAGATCTTCAGCCGCGTCGGCGCCAGCGACAATCTCGCGAGGGGGCAGTCGACGTTCATGGTCGAGATGACCGAGGCCGCCCACATTCTCAATCACGCGACCGAGCGGAGCTTCGTGATCCTCGACGAGGTGGGCCGCGGGACCTCGACCTTCGACGGGCTGTCGCTGGCCTGGGCGATCGCCGAGTACCTGCACGACGACATCCGGGCGAAGACGATGTTCGCCACGCACTACCACGAGTTGACGAATCTGACTCGCACGATGGACGGCGCGATCAACCTGAGCATCGCCGTCAAGGAATGGCAGGACGACATCATCTTCCTGCGCAAGCTCGTCGACGGGCAGGCGAACCGCTCGTACGGCATCCAGGTCGGCGAGCTGGCCGGGCTGCCGGAGGACGTCGTCGGCCGAGCCCGCGAGGTGATGGACAATCTCGAGTCGGGGGAGTTCGACGAGATGGGGATCCCACTGCCGGGGCGCAAACCCGACGAGGAGCCGGAGCCGACCGACCAGCACAACCCCGATCAGCTGTCGATCTTCCAGCTCGGCGGCGAGCTCGGCGAAGACGAGCGGGAAGTGCTCGAACGGCTTCAGGAGCTGGACGTCAACGAGCTGACGCCGATCGACGCGCTGACGCTGCTCGGCGAACTGGCAGAGAAGTTATGAATTATGAATTGTGAGTTGTGAATTATGATGAATTCGGAAGCATGGAGGCGGGACGGCCCCGGACCGGGCGGACGGTGCAAGGCCTCCCTTCGGTCGGCCGGTAATTGAGTGATCGGGTCATCGAGGGATTGAGTTACGATCGCACAACCATTGCCATCCGAAGAAATTGAAAGCTCTCTGCCGAGCTCGCCGTTCGACGAGCTGCCGACGTTCACCATTCCGGCCGGCGGTGCTTTAGCGCCGCCGGATGGTTACAGACCGAGTGCAGG
>JBDGRG010000190.1:0-1782 GCA_042218355.1 Bradymonadaceae bacterium | reverse complement strand
TCCGGTCTGTAACTGCCCGCCGCCCGATTTGTTCGCCGAGTAAGTGGCGAGACGTCCGTCGCAAGAGGCGAGAAGCGAGATGCCCCCGGGGAGTGTGCGACGTAGCCAGAGCTTTCCAGCCCTGGGGGTGTGCGTGGTATCCGGGTCTCGAGGGATCGAGGTATCGGGGGTCTGCAACACCCGGAGACCGCTCGAGCCGCCGGGAACGCGAGAAGGGGCGAGAGGCGAGACGTTTTCGCCGGCTCAGCCGCCCCACCGAATGTTGATCCCGTCCATCCTGTTCATCCCGTCCCCATGACTGACGAACCGGACATCCAGTCGGTCGCACGGGCGGCCGAGGCCATCGCCTCGGCCGACGGGTTGTTGGTCGGAGCCGGCGCCGGCATGGGCGTCGACTCGGGTCTGCCCGACTTCCGCGGCGAGGAGGGGTTCTGGCGGCACTACCCACCCTTCGAGGAGCGAAATCTCGACTTCTACGACCTCGCGCGGCCGGACTGGTTCGAACGCGACCCCCAGCTGGCCTGGGGATTCTACGGGCACCGCCTACACCTGTACCGCGAGACGGAGCCCCACCGAGGGTTCGATCTGTTGCGGCGATGGGGCGACGGGCTGGACGCGCCGACGTTCGTCTTCACCTCGAACGTCGACGGGCAGTTTCAGCGGGCGGGCTTCGCCGAGGACCGCATCGTCGAATGCCACGGCAGCATCCACCATCTGCAGTGTCAGCAGCCCTGTCGGGAGACGATCTGGTCGGCCGACGAACTCGACGTCGAGATCGACGAGGAGACGTTTCGAGCGGAGGGGGAGCTTCCGACCTGTCCGGAGTGCGAGCGAATCGCCCGACCGAACGTCCTGATGTTCGGCGATCTGCGGTGGGTGGGAGCCCGCACGTCCGTTCAACAGGAGCGCTACCGTACCTGGCTGGAACGCCACGCCGACGGCTCACTGGCGGTGGTCGAGTGTGGCGCGGGACGCGCCGTCCCGACCGTCCGACGGGAGTGCGAGAAGGTGGCCCGACGGTCGTCCGAGAATCGACTGATCCGCATCAACCCCGGAGAGCCCCAGGCACCGTCCGGAGCCGTCTCCATCGCCGTCGGGGCGCTGGCGGCGCTCTCCGCGATCGACGAGGATCTGGATTCGATCACTTGAAGCCGCTCGGCAGGCGGGTCAGGGTCTCGCGGATCGTCTCCGAATCCGCACCCGCCAGGTTCTTGTTGATCTCCTCCAGAATCGCCTCCCGGGTTTGCCCGTCGAGCGAGTTTCGCAGCCGCCCCAGGAACGAGGGCTCCGCGACGACCGACAGGTCCGAGAACCGATCGTCGGCCCGAGCACGATCGAGGTAACTGGCCACCCGCTTGGCGAAGTCCTCCTTGACCTGATCGCGGGCGGTCGGTTCGGTCGAGCTTCGACCCGAACCCGACCGAGCCCCGGTATCGTCCCGAAACCGACCGGGTTTGTCGGTCACCAGGTCGAGTTCGTCCTGCCGGGCCGCCTCGTTGGTCATCTTCTGGAACTCCTCGAGTTCGGAGTTCGGAGACCGACCGTGGAGAAACCGAGCGCGGGCGGAGTCAGCGACGACGACCCAGAAATCGTGCATGGCATCCTCCCTTCGATGCTGAGGTCCGGTAGTACGCCGGCCCGATGACACCTCGCTCCCCCTTCTACCCGTAATTTTCTCACATCTGACTCGGGTCAAACCGACGGCGGCGCCCGGCGCCGGCAAGAAGGCGGTCAACCCGTCGACGGGGAAGCGCTGCCAGCGTAGCGGTCGACGGAGGGTGC
>JBDGRG010000019.1:7287-11349 GCA_042218355.1 Bradymonadaceae bacterium | reverse complement strand
GACGATCACCACCGGCTGCCCCTCTTCGACGCCGTCTCCGACCTCGGCGTCGACCTCGACGACCGTCCCGGTCATCGGCGTCGTCAGCTCCGGATCGGTCGCTCCCCGACCGCCGACACCGGCGACCTCCATCCGCTTCTCGCGCTCGGTCATCACCTCGAACCGGTGCCGTCGACCGCTGCGGGCGACCTCCCAGTGGCCGTCTACCTCCCGGACGTCGACGTCGTGCGAGTCGCCGCCGAGCAGGAAGTGCTCGCCGCCCTCCGGCAACTCGAATCCGTCGACCACGAGGTCCTCCCCGTCGGGCCCGGTGATCCGAAACCGTCCGTCGTCGAGCGTTTCGACGGCGTACTCGCGGTCCTCGTCGGCGTCCCCCTTTCGAAGGTAGTATGTCGGCATGTGTTCTCCCGTCGATCGGTCTCGATGGACTGACTGAGCAACTCTGCAGCGGCAGGCGCGTCAGCGACCCAGCTGGCGGAATCGACCGTACCGTTTCCAGCGCTCTCCGTCGCCCCCCGACGACTGCCCGTCGGACGACGCTTCGCGTTTCAACTGCTCCGCGCGCCGGTGGGCGGCCAGGACCGCAGCGATCTCGGCGACCTCGCCGTCGAGCTCGGCCTCGGTGTCGGCGTCGCGCTGCTCCATGTAGTCGGGCACGAACTCCGTATCGTACGTGCCGTCCAGAAAGTCGGGATGCTCGAGGACTTCCTCGTGGAAGTCGAGGTTCGTGGTCAGTCCGGAGACGACGTATTCGTCCAGACAACGCCGCATCCGACGGATCGCATGCTCCCGATCACCTCCCCACGTGACGAGCTTCGACACCAGCGGGTCGTAGTGCTTGGGGATCGTCGATCCGGTGTAGACACCGCTGTCGACCCGCACCCCCGGGTCGCTCGGCTCGCGGACGAAGGCGATGTCCCCGGGCGTCGGCATGAAGTCCTGGTCGGGATCCTCGGCGTAGATTCGGCATTCGATCGCCGCTCCCCGCCGGTCGAGATCCTCCTGCTCGAACGGCAGTTCCCGATCAGCGGCGACCTCGACCTGCCACCGAACCAGATCGAGTCCCGTCAGCGCCTCGGTGATCGGATGCTCGACCTGGAGGCGCGTATTCATCTCCAGAAAGTAGAAGTTCTGGTCGGCATCCAGCAGGAACTCGACGGTTCCGGCGCCGACGTAGTCGACGGCCTCCGCCGCCCGCAGCGCGACCTCCCCCATCTCGCGGCGCGTCTCCTCCTCGAGCACCGGACACGGCGTCTCCTCGATGATCTTCTGGTGACGGCGCTGGACCGAGCACTCGCGCTCGAACAGGTGGACGCCATTCCCGTGCTCGTCGAGGAGGATCTGGATCTCGACGTGCTTGGGATTGACGACGTACTTCTCGACGTACAGATCTCCGTTGCCGAACGAGTTGATCGCCTCGCGGCGCGCCCCCTCGAAGGCCGCCTCGAACTGCGCGGGCTCGTCGACCCGGCGCATCCCCTTGCCGCCCCCACCCGCTGCCGCCTTGACGAGGACCGGGAACTCCATCGACTCGGCGATCTCGCGGCCCTCCTCGACACTGGAGACCGGATTCTGATTACCGGGGACGACCGGGACGTCCGCCTCGCGCATCAGCGTCCGCGCCCCCGTCTTCTCCCCCATCGCCTCGATCGACTTCGCGTACGGACCAATGAACTTGACGCCGGCGTCCCGACACGCCTGCGAGAACTCGGGGTTCTCGCTGAGAAACCCGTACCCGGGATGGATGGCCTCGGCCCCACTCTCGTGGGCGACCTCGAGGATCCGCTCGATGTCGAGATAGCTCTCCGAGCTGGGCGCCGGCCCGACGCAGTATGCCTCGTCGGCGTACCGGACGTGCAGCGACTGCCGGTCCGGCTGCGAATAGACGCCGACGGTCTCGATGCCCATCTCCTTCAGCGTGCGCATCACGCGCACGGCAATTTCACCTCGATTCGCCACCAGTACCTTGTCGAACATGGCGCCTCTTCTGGAAGTGTCGGGGGAACGGCCCGGACTTCGGGCCCTCGTCCGGAACAGATACGACTTGGCGCCAGCGGAATAACATCGGGTTCACCGGGCGTGCAACGGGGACTTCGTCCACACCGACCCCGCACGCCCCCGAGTGTGATCCAGCTCCGTTGGGTGAACGCTCCAGAGCACGCGCAAAGAAGCATAGCCAGAGCTTCCAGATCTGAGCGGGCGGTCGGGTCGGGGCGCTGGACGCGCGGTCGACGCTGCTCTCGGCCGGCGGCGACGAATTCCGCGGTTTCCGATCAGACCGCACGACCCCCAGAGGCCTCGAGAGGCACACATCGGCCGCGGGGGCGCGCCTGCGAACCCCCTCCCATCTCGACTGTCGTGTCGACTCGGGGCGCGAATGCGGGAGCATCCGCGCATCGGACGCACACTCGGAGAAACAGGCCACCGAGGACCGGACTTCCCTCTCCGAGAGATACGCACACGCCGGACGGACCGTTCCGGGGCGCGTCAGTCTCCCGATTCCTTCAATCGCTGGATGATCTTCTCCTTGACCTGTGAGCGCTCGTCGTCCGACTCGGCCTCGGAGAAGTAAGACGCTCCGGCCTCGCGATCCTGATACGCCTCGACGAGGAACTCCTCCAGACGCGCCATCCGAGCTCGCGCCTCTTCATCGGCGCCCGGAGCAAATTCCAACTCCTCGTCGTCGTCCTTCGACAGGCCGCGCCGCATCCGAACCGCCTTCTCCTCTTCGGCGGTCAGTACATCGACCTCGTCCTGGGCAGGCTCGGTCGCGGGCTCAGTGGTCGTCTCGGTCGTCGAATTGTCCTTTTCAGAAGCCAAGGTCGTCTGCTCCCGTTGTGGGATCGGTAAATGTTCAAACGTCGTATTCGAGGTCGACAGCGCCGTCGGAACCCTCCGACGGAGCCGGAGCCTGTTGCGCGCAGACTCCAAGTCGCCGTTGCCGGCCGAGCTGGCTGGGCCGTCGGCCGCTCCCCTCTGGGCACATCCTGCGGATACGCCTCGGGGTTCGCCGACACGCCGCTTCCATCCAGATCAGCTCGCCCCCCGTCTCGGTCCGCCATGCGCAACGATCTCCCGGCGGACTCTCGCTGGCAGCCGGGCGCCCGGAACGGGACCGACGCCGGTGCCCCCCGGTCCGTCGGAACCCACGTACACCGCCCGGACTGCACTGAAAGGTATATCGCGGGGGCCGACCCGTGACAAATATTTCCACAACCCGTGCGGGCCCGCTCCCCCGACATCCGCCGATCGGCCGCCGCGCGAGGCGAACGTCTGCGCGTCACTCCACTGATTGAGACGCCCCCCACAGAGTGCGGACGAGCCACGCCGCCGCGGCCAGACCGACCGCGATCAGAGCGATCGTCGAGTACTGGCGGACGATGGCGACGAGCGTCTCGAGGTGAAATCCGACGGCATACCCGACCCCCATCACCGCCGCGTTCCACAGACACGCACTCAACAGACCGAACCCGATCGCCCGGCGATAGTCGATCCCCGCGTAGCCGGCCGCGACGAAGAAGAGAGCTCGAAACGCGGGTACGAACCGGTTGATACTGATGTAGACCGCCCCGTGCCGGCGAAACCGATCGACCAGCCGGTCGACCCGCCGCTGCACGTGATCGCGCCGAAACCACTGATGGAGCCGCGATTCGCCATCCCGGTTGTCCGACAGCCAGACCCCGACCCGCCAGTCCACCGACGTGCCGAGCGCCGTTCCCACGAGGAGAGCTCCGAACACCCCCCCGATCGGCCAACCGGCCTCGGGAATCATGACACTTCCCGCCAGCGTCACGAGATCACCCGGGAACGGCGGAAAGACGTACTCCACGGCGGCACTGAGCGCCAGCACCACCAGCCCCACCCAGACCGCTCGCCCCGACAGGAAGTGCATGTACGGTTGAAGCGACTCCATCTGACCACTCGACGTTGCGCGAACGAGACAACGGGCGCGGGCCGGCCCCGACCCTTGACCGCCCGACGGCTCGCCCACTTTACTACGCAGCCGCTCGCCGACCATCCCAGTCGACATCCTCGAGGCCAACATGTCCGACGATATCGTCC
>JBDGRG010000019.1:1803-7277 GCA_042218355.1 Bradymonadaceae bacterium | reverse complement strand
TACCTCGATCAGTACAGCAACCAGCTCGACACCCGGGCCGTCCGTATCGGCCGGGGGGCCATCGAGTCGTCCTACGACGTCCTCGACGCACAGCTCGATCCCGGCCCGTGGCTGGTGGCCGCGGACGAAACCACCTGGCAGGCCGCCGGCGAACGGCTGACCGACGTCCTCGACCGACACGATCGCGGCTGGGTCCGATTCGAGGTCGAGCCGCAAACCGACGGTGAGGATCCGATCTGCACCGACGAACTGATCGCCGAGTGTCAGGCCACGATGGTCGAGGCCGGCTGTTCGTCGGGCGTCGCCGTCGGGAGCGGTACCATCAACGACACGGTCAAGATGACCGCCCATCAGCTCGACCGCCCGATGGCCGTCGTCGGCACGGCCCCGAGTATGAACGGCTATACGTCGGGGATCGCCGCGATCCTGTCGGACGGCGTCAAGACGACGAATCCCTGCACCGCCCCGAGGGCCGTCGTCGCCGACCTCGACGTGATGGCGGAGGCGCCCGCTCGCATGCTCGCCAGCGGCCTCGGCGACCTGCTCTCGAAGCCCGTCTCGAACTCCGACTGGGCGATCTCCGCGCGGCTGAACGGCACGCCTCACTCGGACGAGGCGATGGAGATCATCGAAGAGGGCTCCGAGCGGCTCGGGGGAGTTGCCGAGCGGCTTCAGCAACGAGACGTCGAGGCGGTCCGTGGACTCGTCGAATCGCTGATGCTCTCCGGCATCGCCATGAGTGTCGCCGGTTCCTCGAGCCCGGCGTCCGGCGGTGAACACCTGGTGAGCCACTACATCGACATGACGGCACACGCCCGCGATCGCCCGCACGACCTCCACGGCTGTCAAGTCGGCGTCGGCACGCTGGTCTCCGCCCATCTGTACGAACGTCTGCGGTCGTTCGACCCGTCGACCCTCGATATCGAGGCGCGAGTCGACGCGCTGGAACCCTGGTCGTCCTACGAAGAGACGCTCCGCGATCGGTTCGACGTCCTGTACGAGGCCGTCGTCGGCTACGCCGAACCCGCGTATCCGACGCCCGATCGGCTCCGACAACGGCTGCAGACGGTCGTCGACGAATGGGACGCACTTCTCGACGACGCCGACCGGACCCTGCGGTCGCGTTCATCGATCGAGGCGGAACTGCGCGCCGCGGACTGTCCGGTGCGCTTTCGCGATCTCGGGGTCGGCCGCGACCGGGCGCGGCGAGCAATCCTGCACGCGAAAGACATCCGGAACCGCTACACGATCCTCCACCTGTGCTGGGAACTCGGGCGGCTCGAGGAATGGGGCGAGGACGCGCTCGACCTTCTCTACGAGTGAGCGAGCGGGGGGGTGAACGCACGCCGGGTGCAGGTCAGAGGTAACCGAGCATCATCATGACCAGAAGCACCAGGCTGATCCCCAGCGCGAGCCCGATCACCGCGACCGCCACCATCAGTACCTTCAGCCCCGTGTCGGACTCCTCGGTCGTCTCGGAGCCGCTCGTCGGCGTTCGACCGGCGGAGCGATCCGGAGCCTGCCGAGCAGCGTCCGGGTCCGGCGACACGTCCTCCTCTCGGGTCCTCGAGGGCTCCGGTCGGTCGGTCGCTGGCTCCTCCGCCTCGCCCGGGGCCGGTTCGGCGGTCTCCAGCACATCGTCACCCCCGGTTTCGTCCGTCGACTCGGAGACCGGCGCCTCGGCGGTATGAGATTCGGTGGGCGGCCCGAGATCCCGGTCGGTATCGGCCAGTGCGACACTCTCGTCCTCGACCGTCTCGTCCGGGCCGGCCGCTGGCTGCTCGACCGTGTCGCCGGCCAGATCCGTCGCCGGCGAGGGGGACGAGGACTCCCGATCCCCCTCCATCCCAGCGTCGCTGTCACTCGAGGGCGCCTCGGCCGGCTTCATCGGACGGGTGGGTCTGGGATCTTCCGCCATGCCGATCTTCGTATCGGGGTGCTCCGCGTCGCCGAACTCCTCATCCGGGCTGTCGGTCTCACCGAGTTGCACGGTCTCCGTCGACTCCGACTCCCCTCGGGGTGCTCCGTCACTCGACTCCGACTCCTCCGAGCCCGGCGCATCCAAGACGTCACCCGTCGTCGACCCCGACGGGTCCGACCCGGTCCCCGTGGCGGGTGCCGATTCGCCGTCATCCTCGACGTCGACCGGTGACAATCCGCCCTCCGGATTCGGGGTGTTTCCCCTGAGATTCGGAGCCGAACCGGATGCATCGCCCTCCTCCTCGGGCGACGGCGGGTCGAGACGCCCCTCGGCCAGATCGCCCATCGAGCCGATGTCGGGCTCCTGTTCCTCGTCCTCGAACACACTCGAGGGTGGCGCGGTATCCGACAGGACCAGCTCCTCTTCGTCCATCTCGCCGCCGTCGTCCTTCAAGCCCAGCGATGCGGGCGATTCGTCGGGATCGAGTGCCGGTGTATCCATCTCCTCGATCCCCGGCTCGCCGTCGTCGGCCCCGTCGAGACGACTGTCCCTCGACCCCTCTCGGCGCTCCGAACCTTCGGTACGCTCCCCATCGGCCGATCCACTCCCGGCCCCATCCCCCGTTCCCCCCTCCGAGGGACTCTCGTCGCTCGACTGGCGCGCGGCCTCTTTGCGGGCCTCGACCTCCTCCTTGACCTCTTCGGCCGAGACCGTCCCCATGCCGAACATCGTCTCCTTCTCCTCTCCCGACGGCTGCAACTCGCGGCCGCAATGCCCGCAGTGCGCCGCTTCGTCCGACATCTGTCCACCACAACTCGGACACGTCTTCATCGTTTGGTCCTCCCCGGATGGGGTGAGGCTTGTGACCGTCACACGATGGTGCTCGATCGGTCGCGCGGACAAATTAGCGTAGCCACCGACGGCTCGAAAAGCCCCGATCGCAGCCCCCCGTTTGTCAGCACCTCCAATTCAGCAGCTCTGGGACGGCGCGACGACGGTCGTATTGTCGGATTCGGTACACTCGTTCTCCTGACCGCTCCCGCCCGACGACGGGTCGACCTCCGCGACGAGCTTCCACGGCCCGCCCGACGAGGGCAGTGTCACCGAGACGTCGACCCGTTCGGACTCCCCGGGCCCCAGGGGCAGTTTCGTCTTGCCGCTGCCCAGCTTTCGGCGCTTGCCGCCCGACTCGGCGTAGATCGCCACCCGAATCCCGGCGCCGACGCGGATCGCTCCCTTGTTCGTCACCCACACCCGGACAGTGCGGTCGCACGAGCCTCCCCCCTGAGCCGAGGCCTGCTCCGGTTTCAGGTTCGGAGCCGCCCGCGGCGAGATGCGCGACAATTCGTTCAGCCGGTAGGTATTGTGGACGCGCCAGCTCGGCGTCTCGTTCGCCGGAACCGATCCGTCGGGACTGACATTCGTGACGTGGTAGCTGTGTTGATTCCAGATCCGACGAGTCCCCACCCAGTTGTCGTTCGCCTCCGCGAAGACCTTCACCCCCGCGAATCCCTTGCCGGCGCATCCCGTCAGCACGTCCCCGCACTCGAAATCGTTCGCCCCGACGGCGATCTCCGCAGCCCCGTCGCCGTCGACATCGGCGATCACCGGATACTCCAGTGCGGTGAACGACGTGTTGCGCACTTTGTAGAGCACCCGGCCGGTCTCTCCGTCCAGGATCCGCAGAAACAGTTCGTCGTTGTAGACGACCTCGGCTCGACCGTCGCCCTCGAAGTCGAAGACGCTCGAACCGGTCATATTGCTCGATTCGTCCTGGGTGTCGACCGACCAGAGCTCGGCGGACTTGAACGTCGGATTCGCCGCCGACGGATCGACGTTCAGCACCACGTACTGACTGGCACCGGCGACGCCGACCTCGGGCCGGCCATCGCCGTCGACGTCGGCGACCGTCGGCGGACCGAGCCGCCCGCCGGGAATGGGATCGCCGCTCTTGGTGCGGCCGCGGATGACCGAGATCGGGCCCCAGATCAGTTTGCCGTCGCTGCCGTCGTGCACGCGCACCGTTCCGTTCGCGGTGACGACGACTTCCGGCTGACTGTCCCCGTCGACGTCGGCGACGGCGGGGAATCCGTCGGGAAGCGGAGCGGCGTTGTTCGGACGCGTATCCGACGACGACCAGAGGACCGTGCCGTCGGATCGGTAGGCGGTGATCCCGGTGACGACTTCCTGCCCCCCGCTCCCGTCGACGTCGGCCGCGAGACTGAGTGCCCCGGTGTAGCGGTTCCGCGACTGGTCGCCGTCCCGCCAGTTGATCCCGCGTCCGACCCGATCGAGCCCGTCGATCGATGCTCCGGTCCACTCGAGCTTCCCACGATGGTCGAAGACCGTCGCTCCGGCGACGACTTCGGCGGTGCCGTCCTCGTCGAGATCCGCGATCGACGGTCCGCCCCACCAGAAGATCGCCCCCGCCGGGATCCGTGCCCCCGACGCGTCCGTCGCCGTCGTCACCCATTCGACCGATCCATCCGTTCCGACCGCGACCAATCCCCCGGTCCACAACCCTGCCACGATCTCCGGATCGCCGTCGCCCTCCAGGTCACCGATTGCGAGATTTCCGGCCGGCTGAACCCCCGCGTTTGCGGGGAGCCCCGGGGCGGCCGACCGAATCTCCTTGGGGCCGACGCTCCAGTGAAGTGCCGTCCCGTCGCCCTGGAAGGCCCGGAGGACACCGTACTTCAGCACGTCCCAGCCGGCGCTCCCCCCACTGCTGGTCTTCGTCTTGGTGTCGAAGGTCGCGACGACCAGATCCGGCGTATCCTTCCCGTCGACGTCGCCGTCGCCGTCGTCGTCGGTCAGATTCGCCACCCCCGGGGTCATCATGACCTGATCGCGCTCCGGATACCGAACCCCCTGGTTCGGAATGCCCCTCGCCCACTCGCGCGCCGGTGAAAACGCCCCGCCTCCCTTGTGGTAACGATACGTACAGCTCGAGTCGTGGCCTCGCCCCGACCGGCGCGTGGTGTCGGGATCACAGGCGTCGCCCGTCCCGTCTCGGTCGCGATCGTTCTGCGAACCGTTCGGCGTGCGCGGACAGTTGTCGTCGCACCCCGAGGTCGTCCCCGACTCGCACGGGGCATCGCCCTCCGTCCCCGAGCCATCCCCATCCTCGCGCACACCATCGCCGTCGGCGTCCGGGTCGCAGGCGTCCCCCATCCCGTCCCCGTCGAGATCGCGCTGCTTCGGATTCGAGACGGTCGGACAGTTGTCGGACCCGTCGACGATACCATCCGAATCGCTGTCGTCACAGGCGTCTCCCTTCGCGTCCCCGTCGCGGTTCGCCTGGGCGGGGTTCGAGACGGCCGGGCAATTGTCCCCGTCGTCCGGCACCCCATCCATGTCGCCATCGGTGTCGTCGTCGCACGCGTCGCCCTGGGCGTCGCCGTCCGCGTTCCGCTGTTTCGGATTGTAGGCCGAGGGACAGTTGTCCTCGTCGTCGGGTACACCGTCGTCATCGGTGTCGTCCCCCTCACAGGCGTCGCCGGCCTCGTCGCCGTCGGCGTTCACCTGTTCCGAATTCGGCGTCTTCGGGCAG
>JBDGRG010000019.1:0-1793 GCA_042218355.1 Bradymonadaceae bacterium | reverse complement strand
TCCCCTCGAGGCAGGTCAACCCCTCGACACAGTCCGTATCAGCCCCGCAGTCGGCTCCAACCCCCCCGGACGGGCTGATGGTGCTGTCGGCGCACGCGGTGCCTCCGACCGCGAGCGCGGCGGACACGACCGCCCCGAGGATCGCTCGTTCGACGCCTGTCTCCCGCATCTTCGGACTCCCCGGTCGGAGAACTGAATCTTGGCTCATCCATCTCCCACGTTAGCGGCCACACCGCCCCGCGACCAGCGCCCGAGGCACGACCGCCCCCTCCATGTCTATGATCGACGATGCGAGCCCGAGCGTTGCGTCGAATCTCGGATCCCGGGTGCAGGACCCGGCTCCTCACACCGCCAGAGCTGAGAAGCTCTGGCTACGTCGCCCCGTTCATCCCTCGACGACCTTCTGATCGATCTCGCCGAACAGACTCTGTCCGTCCTCGTCCTCCATCTCGATCCGGACGCGCTCGCCCACGGACATCCACGGCGTCTGAAACTCGCCGGTCTCGATCTTCTCGATCATCCGCTGCTCGGCCAGACACGAACTGCCCCGGGACCGATCCTCGTTCGAGACCGTGCCGCTGCCGAGTATCGTCCCGGCCGTGAAAGCGCGCGTCTGGGTGATGTGCTCGACGAGGTCGTCGAACGAGAAGTGCATCTCCGGACCCGCGTGCGGTTCGCCGAACAGCTCCCCCTCGTAGACCGTCCGAAGCGGTCGGTAGACCCGGCCGTTCTTCCAGTCGTCTCCCAGCTCGTCGGGGGTGACCGCGAAGGGCGCGAAGGCCGTCGCCGGCTTGGACTGGAGAAACCCGAAGCTCTTGTCGATCTCGTCGGGGATCAGTTCGCGGAACGTCCAGTCGTTGCAGATCGTGACCAGCCGGACGTAGTCGCCGGCCTCCTTGGCGTCGACCCCGCGGGGGGTGTCTCCGAGGATGACCGCCACCTCCGACTCGAAATCCAATCCCCACTCCGGGTCGGGGAGCGGGACGTCGTCGTGGGGGCCCAGAAAGTCGCCCGAACCTCCCTGGTAGACGAGGGGATCGGTCTCGAGCGTCTCGGGGGGCTCGGCCCCGCGCGCCCGCCGCACGAGCACCACGTGATTGATGAAGGCCGACCCGTCGATCCATTCGTACGCTCGCGGCAGAGGCGAATCGAACTCCAGGTCGTCGACCGGCCTCCCGTCGATCTCCCCGGCGTCGAGTTTCTCGGCTTTGGCCCGAAGAGCCGGCTCGGCCTCGTCCCAGTTGTCCAACGCCGTCTGAAGCGACGGCACGAAGTTCACGGGGGCGACCGCCCGGTTGTCCCGCCGAGCGACGACCAGCTGTCCGTCTCGCGTTCCGTCTCGAATCGTCGCGAGTTTCACGACATCCTCCTCGTTGAATTGACAGAACCGTCCCGCCGCGGCGACGCCGCCCGCCGCCGGCGTCGTCGGGTTGCAACTGAGAGACGCCGGGATACATATCGGACCGTCCCCCCCCGTGTCATCACTCCCCGCGAACCGCCCTTCGGCATCGAAGATGCGCTCCCGACCCGTCGGTGAGAGCCACGTTCGACGGGGATCGGGCCCTCTCTCGGATGACGGACGGCCGCGGGAGCGGGAACGGACAGGCTTCCATTCCGCCCCCTCGCACCGCTCCAAACGCTCACCGATCGACGCCCCCCGGACTGGACGCACGTTTGGGTCTGCCCCTCCGGGATTGCTAGACTCCCTGCGGTTCTGCTCCCGGGCTTTTGCCCGCAGGTAATTGTTCAGGCGTGCGATTGACAGGCCACGAAGACGCGAAGGCACGAAGAAA
>JBDGRG010000189.1:0-2626 GCA_042218355.1 Bradymonadaceae bacterium | reverse complement strand
GGTCGATGTAGAGGTAGGTGCCGCCGGCCTCGGGCATGGCGGTGGCCATCTCGGCCTTCGACAGCGCCGCCGGGAGGACGATGACACCGGCGAGGAAATACGCCAGCACGACGGCCGGGCCCGCCAGCTTGGTGGCCAGCGCGGGCAGGACGAAGATCCCGCTGCCGATCATGGCCCCAATGCTGACGGTAATCACCGAGTAGAGGCCGAGATCGCGTTCGAGCTGCTTGGACATGGCGGGGGCGTCGGCGAGAGGAATTGGGAGCGAGGATGTACGTGACTCCCCGCGCCCGATCAATCGAGCGGTTTTTCCCCGTGCAACCGCGACGCGGACCGGGGGGACTCGTCCTCGGACCGGCCCCCCTGGGCTCCCCGGACAGAAGTTGCATCGAACGGTGGGAGGCTCTATTCGCGGGACGGCACTTGCACACCGGGGGGCCTTCCACCGAGTCGACTGCTGTCGCGTCGACGACGGCGGTCGGACTCGGCCTCCCGTCCCCGTGACTGACGGCTCAGGAGTTCGCCATTCCCGAACTCGCAAAAGATCTCGGACCGACCGAGGCGCTGACCATCGGCGTCGGCACGATGATCGGGGCCGGAATCTTCGTCCTGCCGGGGCCGGCGAGCGCCGTCGCCGGGCCGGCCGTCGTCCTCGCGTTTCTGACCGGTGGCGCGATCGCGTTGTTGACCGCGCTGTCGGCCAGTGAACTCGGCACCGCGATGCCCAAGGCGGGCGGGACCTACTTCTTCGTCAACCGGGCGCTCGGGCCCGTCTTCGGGAGCATCGTCGGTCTGGGCAACTGGATGGGGCTGGCGTTCGCCTCGTCGTTCTACGCCATCGGGTTCGGCAGCTACGCGACCGACTGGGTCCCGGATGCGACCGGTGTCTCCCCGGACTGGGCGCTCGGACTCGGGATCGTCGAGCTGAACATGCCCCAGATCGCCGGCCTGGCCGTCGCTGCCTCGCTGATGGGGGTGAACTACGTCGGCGCCAAGGAGACCGGGCGGCTCCAGAACATTATCGTCTTCACCCTCGTCGGAATCCTGGGTCTGTTCGTCGCCGTCGGGGCCTTCCACGCCGACTCCTCGACGCTGACGCCCTTTTTCCCGGAGGGGAAGGGGATGGATTCAGTGATTGCGGCGACCGCGCTGGTCTTCGTCTCGTACCTGGGGTTCGCGCAAATCACGAACGTGGCCGAGGAGATTCGAGAGCCGGGCAAGAACCTGCCCCTGGCGGTCGTCGGCAGCGTCGTGATCGTGACGCTGATCTACGTCGTGGTCATCACGCTGATGGTCTCGATCGTCCCCTGGAAACAGCTCGCCGAGACCGAGGGGATCGCCGTCGTCGACGTCGCCGGTCAGTTGATGGGATCGGTCGGCGTCCTCGCAATGACAGTCGGCGGTCTGCTGGCGACCGCCTCCAGCGCCAACGCCTCGATCCTTGCATCATCGCGGATCAATTTCGCGATGGGGCGCGACCGGCTGATGCCGGCGTGGTTGAACGAGGTGCACGAGACATACGGTACGCCCAACCGCTCCATCGCCGTGACGGGGGCGCTGATCCTCGCGTTCATCTTCATCGGCGATATCGAGATCCTCGCCAAGGCCGGCAGTATCCTCCACCTGATCGTCTACGGGTGTCTGAACCTCTCGCTGATCGTCATGCGCGAGGCCGACCCCGACATCTACGAGCCGGACTACGAGGTCCCGTTCTACCCGGTCGTGCCGATCGTCGGCGCGATTCTATCGTTCGGATTGATCGCCTTCATGGCGCCGATCGAGATCCTGATCAGCTCGCTCTTCGTGGTCGGCGGCGTCGCCTGGTACATCGCCTACGGGCGCTCTCGGACCGAAAAGCGCGGCGTCCTGACCGACTACGTCCTCAAACGGCCGGTCACGATGCCCGAGACGGCGGTCGAGGCCGCCGCCAGCGTCCAGCCCGCCGGCGGAGGCTACCGGGTGATGGTCCCGCTGGCGAATCCCGAGCACGAGAAGAATCTGCTGACGATCGCCGCGGCGTTGGCCAAGCAGCGCGACGGCAAGGTCGTCGCGGTCCACATCGTCGAGGTACCACCGCAGACGCCGCTCGAGGCGGGCGCCGAACACCTGGAGGAACTCGACCGTTCCTCTGGAAAGCTGATGGAGAAGGCCCGCCGGGATGCCGAGACGCTGGGTATCGACCTCGAGACCCACACGATCCTCTCACACCGCGGGTACGACGAGATCTTCGATGTGGCGCGAAACCACCGGGCGGACACCGTCGTGCTGGGGTGGGGCGGCCAGTCGCTCGGTTCACCCGGGCGGGTCGAGAGCGGACTGGACGAATTTACCGAGGAATTGCCTTGCGATTTCGTGGTCTTCAAGGACCGCGGATACGACCCGGATCGCGTCCTGATCCCGACGGTCGGAGGGCCCGACTCGGAGGTCAGCGCGGCGCTGGCGAGCGTCCTGATCGCCGAACACGGATCGCAGGTCGAACTCCTCCACGTCGTCCGCTCCGAGAGCGAGCGCGAGACTGGCGAGACGTTCCTGGAGACGTGGGCCGACGACCACGGGCTGGAGGAGGTCGAGCGGACCGTCACCGTCTCGTCCGAGCCGTACCGTGCGATTGCGGGGGCGACCGAGC
>JBDGRG010000188.1:0-1708 GCA_042218355.1 Bradymonadaceae bacterium | reverse complement strand
CCCTGGAACCCGAGGAATCGGAGAAGGGCCGAGAGAGCTCGGGGCCCGGCCGGGGAACGCGAGATGCCCGACTGATCGCGGCCCTTCAGACTGCCCGCGGTGTGACGATGGCCGCACGGGCCGCTCTGTTGCGGGTGGAAGTGGAGCTTATCGAATTGATGCTCGACGTCCTCGGTGAGGACGAGACGGGAGACGAGACGTAGAGCGCCCGATCGGTGCCCGAATCGTCGATGTGCAGCGAGCATCTCGGAACGGCAGGCGTACTCGCGACTGGACTGGGAATATGCGACTTTGCGAACTCGACGGTGGTCAGGTGCGAGAACTCGACCGGCGCTGTTGCGCCGACGGTGTCACCGTGCTCGAGGACGTCGAATTCCCCCCTTCGTTCGAGCCGCAGCGGACGGAACTCGCGTTCGCGCGGGAGGGCGACCTGTGCGAAGTCTACATCGACGAAGAGGTCGACTACCTCGGCCGGGACGACCGCTGGCGCGACATCGTCGAGCGGCCCGTCGTGTCGGGCGGGGCCAGGCCGTTGCTGTCGGTGGAAGGAGGCGTCGGTGATGCCATTGCGGTGGTCGAGAGCTGGCTGGAGCGGGCGAGGCGGGTCGACGGCGGGGCCAACCACGCTGAAGAGCCGACCGTCGACGTCGGCGAAGTCGCGGAGGGGGCGTTGGTCGAGCCCGAGGCCGACGAACTTCGCAATCTCGTCGCCGTGCACGCTCGGGAGGGAGCGTTCGCCGGCTACACCGGCCGCCGGGGCGAACTCCGGCGGCTGAAGACGAATCTTCTGCGCGAGTCGAAGCCCGGTGCTCTTCTGTACGGCCCGCCGGGGGTGGGCAAGACCACGTTGGTCGAGATGCTCGCCGCAGAGGTTGCGGAGGGCCGTGTTCCGGAGGGGCTTCTCGACACCCCGATCTTCGAGCTACCCCTCGGTCGGCTCCTCGAGAATGCGCGCGGGCTCGGTGACGTCGAGCGGGCGGCGCGCCGCCTGCTGGATCGCCCGGAAGAGCCGATCTTCTTCCTCGACGAGATTCATCAGCTCGGCCGTCGAGAGTTCGGCGCACTCGCCGACCAGCTCAAACCGCCGGTCGAGCGCGGGGACGTACGCGTGATCGGGGCGACGACGCCGACGGACTGGCGCCAGCTCGACGATCCGGCGTTCGAACGGCGGCTGACGCAGATCCGCGTCGGTGAACCGTCGCTGGACGAGACGCTCGAGATGGCCGAGGCGAAGGCCGAGGATCTGGAGGAGCATCACGGCCTGTCGATTCCCGAGCGGCGGATGCGCGAGGCGATCGTCGCCTCGGATCGGTATGTTTGCGACGGGCACTTCCCGGACAAGGCGGTCGACGTCCTCGATCACGCGTCGGCGATGCAACTCGCCGATGACAGCTCCGATTCTCGGGAGGAACAGGGGATGCTCGAGCGCGATTCCGTCCTCGCGGCGGTCGCCGCGCAAGGTGGGCTTCCCGCCGAACTGCTGGATGAGGACGAGGTCGTGTCCGGGGTCGAATCGACATTCGAGGCGGTCGGCGACGAACTGATCGGACAGGACGATGCACTCGAGACGCTCCGGCGGACACTTGTCTCCCAGTACCGAAGTCGATTCGTCGGGTGGGAGCGCGCGGTCGACGACCTGGATTCTCCGGACGACCGGCGGCCGGTGGCCTCTCTGTTCGCCTGCGGTCCGACGGGCGTCGGGAAGACC
>JBDGRG010000187.1:3791-5100 GCA_042218355.1 Bradymonadaceae bacterium | reverse complement strand
CGACGGTCATCTCGGCGTCGCAGAAGCCGTCTCCGTCGTCGTCGCAGCCATCGTCGGGGGTTCCGTCGCAGTTCTCGTCGACGCCATCGCAGGTCTCGGTGCGGACTCGGCATTCACATCCGTTCCCGGCTGCGCCGTCTTTGTTCTGCCAACCGGTCTCGCAGGCCTCGATCTCGCAGGTCCCCCCGTTGCAGGTCGGCCGGGCGTGCGGGAGACTACAGGGCCGGCAGGCGCGCCCGCCGTCGGCTCCACCGTCCGATCGACCGCCGTCGAGGTGGCCCGCGTCGGCCGGTGCGCAGTATCCGGACGAGGTGCAGACCCGTCCCGGGGGGCATTGGTCGGTCGCGCCGGCGGTCGAGCACGTGGCGACACAGCGGCCACCGCGCCAGAACACCCCGCCCCCGTCGATACAGGTCCGACCGTCCGTACAGTCGGAGTTCGACGTGCAGTTCGCGGACCCGATCTGGCAGCCGCCCAGCGGCTGGACGAGGAGGCAGGTGGCCGAGACGAAGAGGCAGAGTCTCGACCACCGCTCGACGAGGGAGCCGACGGCGGTCGGCCCGGGGCTTCGGGGGCGGTCGTGATGTGAGTGGTCAGCGGAAAACACCGTGGAGCCGTCCGGGGTCGGGCGGTCGAAATCCCACTGTCGGTCGTGTGTATCGAATTCCGGTCACCAGTGCCAGTGGGCGGCCAGCCCCGTCGGCCCGACCGTCAGCTGGAACCGACCTCGGCGCGCCGCCGAGGTCGGGTCGGTTTCCCCGGGATGTTCGATGAAGAGGAACGCTGCGCCCGCCGCAGTGAGGACGGTGCCCGTCGTATACAGGATGGCGGTGCGCGTTCGAGCGGCGTCGGCCCGCGACCGAAGTCGGTCGACCCGACTCCAGTTTTCCGCCCGCCGGGCCGATCGAAGCTTCTGTAGCCGTCGGTTCGCGGAGGCGTCCGATGCGATGCCTCCGGCGACCAGTCCCAGTCCGGCCCCGAGGGCCGTGTAGCGGACGATGTCGTACCAGACCGGGCCGGGGGCGGGAAATGCCCGGTCGGAGCGCGTTCCTCCACCGGCGGGGGGGCTCGTCGGCGACAGCGTCACCTCGCGGTCGATCCGCTCGCCAGCGTCGACGGTCAGTTCGACGGTTCGGGTACGGTATCCCTCCGCCGATGCGGTGAGTTTGTAGTCGCCGGGTTGCAGTTGGAGATCGGCCGGGCAGGCGTGTTCGGTCCCGTCGACTGCGAGGGTCGTTTGCTTCGGTTCGCACGTCACCGCGACGGTCGACGGTTCGGCGCAGGAGGCGAGGGTCCGGAGATGCTTCTC
>JBDGRG010000187.1:0-3781 GCA_042218355.1 Bradymonadaceae bacterium | reverse complement strand
GTCGGCCTCGGTCAGCTCGTCGTAGTCGAGATAGCGTTCGAACGCCTTCCGCGCCGGCTCGCAGCGGCCGAGCTGCTGGAGCGTGCGTCCGATTTTGTAGGAGAGCTTCGGATGGTCGATCAGCGACCGGGCGCTCCGGAAGGTCTGCAGTGCGTCCTCGTATTCCTCGTTGCGGTAGAACTCCACGCCGGCGGCGACGAGCCGTTCGAATTTCTTCATGCGGCCGTCCGCGGAGCCCTCTTCGGCGCCGACCGCGGGGGGGGATGCGGCCGCCAGCAGGAGAGTGACGAGCAGTGCGATCGCAGGAGAGTGTTGCCTCATGGGTCCTCGATTCGATGCTCCTCGAGTATCTCTCCGGCCTTCCGGCGGAGTGCGTCGTCGGAGGACGGCGGCTCTCGATCGCCGTCCCCCGCAGACGGCGAGGGCGTCAGTTTAGCCTCGTACGCCTTCGCGCTGGTCGGGTCGACGCGCAGCGTCTTCGGGCGGTGGCCCGGCAGGCGCAGTTCGACCTGGATCGGATCGTCGGCCTCGAGTTCGTCGAGGTCGAGGGGGGTCTCGCCGACCTTCCGGTCGTCGACGCGTACGGACGCACCGGATGGATCGCTGAAGAGCCGCCCCGTCGTCTCAGAGCCCGCGCCGGATCCAGTCCTCTCGTCGCGGGCCGGTGTCGTCTTCGGGGGCGGCTCGCCAGCCTCGTCGCGCGCCGTCTCGGTCTCCGGAGCCGGTGATTCGGCCGATCCCCGCTGGTCGGCGTTCGAGTTCACACGACCGGCTACGGCGGTGGCGCGCGTCCCGAGCGTGCGGGCAGTCGTGGAGCCGGCGCGTTCAGCGGCCTCCGATCCCTCGGGGGTCGACGGTTCGGATGAGGTCGCCGCCGATCGACGCGATTCTGAGGAGGGAGCGCCGAGATCGACCCACGCGACGACTCCCCAGATCCCGCCGGCGAGGACGGCGGCCGCGACGACCCAGCGGATCCAGCCTTGCGAATGGCTCGATCGGTCGGCCGACTCGAGGTCGACACTCTGGAGCGTAGGAGGGGCGTCGGCGACGCGTTCGTGTTCCGGGCCGGCCTCCGATTTTGGGGCTTTGCGGCTCGCATCCTCGGGTTGGTCGGGAGGCGACCGAGTCTCCGGATCTTCGGACTCGGTAGTGTCGCCGGTCCCGCGGTCGTCGCGAGGCGATGGCGTCGGGGGACTGGACGCGCCCGAATGGGCGTGTTCAGTCTCCGGGTGTCGGTCCGTGGGCGCGCCCGAGGACTCGTCGGCCGGTTGTTGTTCGACCCAGGCGTCCCACGCCGTCTCCTCGGCGAGTTCGGTCAGCGGAGGCGGCTCCGCCGCGCCGTCGGCCGGGTCCTCCTCGAGCAGCTGGACGGCCGGGTGGTCGGCATCGAGTTCGACGGCCTCCGAGCGGGCATCGACATCCTCGAGTTCCCGAGGGGTGTCGTGTTGGAGGGTCGGGGGTTCCGCGCCACTTCCGGTGGGGTCGGCTCCGGGGACGAGTTCTGTCGAATCGTCTGGGGCGGATTCTCGGGTGTCGATGCCGGTGGGCGAGGGCGGGGTCAGTCCCTCGGAGCTGGCGAGTTCGTCGGGGGGGACCGGGGTCGGATGGGCCTCCGGCTCGAGGATCGAGTCCGGCGCGAGGTCGTCGGTGACGGTCGCCAGCGCCTCGAGCATCTCCGAGCCGTCGGCGTACCGGTCCTGCGGCTTCTTGGCGGTCGAACGCCGGACGAACTCCGCCAGCGCCGTCCCCTCCAGCGGGTCGGGGATGGCGATGGGCGATCGCATGTGCATCAGCAAGGTCGTGCCGACATTTTCAGCGTCGAAGACCTGCCGGGCAGTCAGCATCTCGACGAAGATCAACCCCATCGCGTAGACGTCGCCCGCCTTGCCCGCCGACTGCGAGACGATCGCCTCGGGCGACATGTACGTCGGGGTGCCGCAGACTTTGCCGGTCGTCGTGATGGCGGTCTTGGTCGCCTGGAGCGACTTCGCGACGCCGAAATCGAGGAGCTTGACGAAGTCTCCGCCCCGGGCGCGGTCGACCAGGAAGATGTTGCTCGGTTTGAGGTCGCGGTGGGCGATGCCTCGGGCGTGGGCCTCGGCCAGGGCGTCGAGCGCCTGCTCGGTGATCTCGACCGTGCGTCCGAGCGAGAGCGGGGCGCGCTCGTCGAGCAGCTGGTCGAGGTCCCTCCCCTCGAGCAGCTCCATGACGATGTAGAGGACGCCCGAATTGGTCTGCCCGAAGTCGAAGAACTGGATCGCGTGGGGGTGGGTCAGTTCCTTGGCGGTGTCGACCTCGCGCTCGAACCGGGCGGCGGTCTGCTCGTCGTCGGCGAGGTGTGGATGGAGGAGCTTGACCGCGACGTCGCGGTCCATCGCGCGCTGTCGTGCACGCAGGATGACACCCATGCCGCCGGCGTCGATGACCGATTTCAGTTCGTATCGGTCGTCGAGGACTTCGCCGACATCGGGAAGTTGAGCGTAGTCGACGTCGGCGGGATCGGAATCGGTCATCGATCGGAGGATCCGAGTGAGCGGAGTTGGTCCCCGTCCCCCAGACGGACGACTCACACTGGGTTGGGGGAGGACCGGGAGCAATCAGGCGGTGCAGTTTCCGTTCGTGCACGTCTTGCCCACTGCGCACGTATCTCCGTCGCAGTGACTGTCGTCACAGTCGACATTGCCGTCCCCGTCGTTGTCGGAGTTGTCGTCACAGACGTCCTCGGTACAAGACCCGTTCGAACAGGTTGCACCGCTGTCGCACCCCGTATCGCCGTCTCCGTCGCTGTCCGTGCTGTCGTTGCAGGCAGTTTCGGTGCAGGTGTTGCTGGCCCCGCATGACGCACCGCTGCGGCACCCCGTATTTCCGTCGCCGTCGTTGTCGATCCCGTCACCGCAGTCCTGTTCCTTGCACGTGTCGTTCGTCGTCGTCGCGCAGCCGGCGCCCGTTGCACATCCGTCGTTTCCGTCTCCATCGCTGTCCGTACTGTCGTCGCAGGCGGTTTCTTTGCACACGTTGCCTGCGTTGCAGCCTGCGCCCGACCGGCACCCGTACATGCCGTCGCCGTCGCTGTCGGTCGAGTCATTGCAGGCGGTCTCCTTGCAGGTATCCCCTCCCCCGCAACTGGCTCCGCTCCGGCAGCCGTCGCTGCCGTCGCCGTCGCTGTCGGTCGAATCGTTACAGCTCTGTTCGCGGCAGTTATCGTCCTTGCCGCAGGCAGCGCCGCTGTCACAGGTGGCGTCGCCGTCGGCGTCCTCGTCGTCGTTGTCGCCGCAGTCCTGCTCGCGGCACGTCCCGCCCGAGCTGCAACCGGCGCCGGTCTCACACTGATTCTTGTTCCCGTCTTCGTTGTCGTCGTCGGTGTCGTCGCAGTGTTTCTCGATGCATTTGTTGATCGCGCAGGCCGCCTCCGAGGTTGCCTGACCGAGCCCGCACTTGCTGGTGTGGTCGCAGTCCGAGTCGGCACAGTCGACGTCGCCGTCTCCGTCGTTGTCCGTACTGTCGGTGCAGTCGTTCTCGATGCAGGTCCCGCTCGAGCACGTCGCGCCGGTGTCGCAGCCGTTGGTCCCGTCGCCGTCGCTGTCGGTCGAGTCGTTGCAGCTCTGTTCGCGGCAGTTGTCGTCCTTGCCGCAGGCGGACCCGCTGTCGCAGGTGGAATCGCCGTCGGCGTCCTCGTCGTCGCCGTCGCCGCAGTCCTGCTCGCGGCACGTCCCACCCGAGCTGCATCCGGCGCCGGTCTCACACTGATTCTTGTTCCCGTCTTCGTTGTCGTCGTCGGTGT
>JBDGRG010000186.1:0-6417 GCA_042218355.1 Bradymonadaceae bacterium | reverse complement strand
GGCCCTGATCGTCGGCTGCTCGTCGTCCGGCGGCGGACCGACCGTCTCCGACGCGTCGGACGGGCCCGGGCCGGACACCGACCCGCCTGCCGACACCGGCGGCGCGGACGGCGAGGGCGGCGCCGGAGACGCCGTCGGCCCCGCCGCCGACGGGACCGGGGATGCCGAGCCGACGGATGGAGCGCGGTCGGACGGCGACTCGACCGGCGGCTATCGCCTGCACGAATGGGGGCTGGTCACCTCCGTCGCCGCGTCGAACGGCGACTACATGGCCGGACTCCATCATCGACACCTCGGTCGGCCCGATTTCGTCCACGGGCTAACCTACCGAGGCGTCTCTCGCGAGCGGCTCCAGAACGGCGAGGCCTTTCTGCCCGAGGGCGTCACCCAGAAGATCGGCGATCCCGCCGCTTACTTCTACGCCGACCGGCCGACGGACGTCACGATCCAGCTCGACATCCCCTCCGGTTACCCCATGGCCTGGTTCCCCTCGGCGGCCTCGCAGTCGCCGAAGATGCCCTCCGGCGGGTCGGTCGACCTCCAGAAGCGGGGGCTCGACCAGCTGACCGACGGTTCGCTGACATGGAACGTCCAGATCGGCGGCACCGGGAACCCGACCAACTCCGTGCCCTCGGAGTCGCGCTGGTCGAGCGCACGGGGGGTCGCATCCGCCGCCCCCGTAAAGAACGGCTCGGAGGTCGAGTCGTTTCTCTACTACGCGGCACTGGCGACGTTCAGCCCGCCCCTGAAGGTGAAGACCGAACAGCGTCAGGGCGGCCGGACGAACGCATTCACCTTCGAGAACCGCTCGTCCGATCGCATCCCGGCCGTCTTCTTCTTCGACATCCACGAGAACGAGGGCCGCATGCGGCAGCCGGGGGCGGTGCCTCCGGGCGGTCGGGGCCAGAGTCGATTCTCCCCTGCCCCCAAGGAGAACCCGATCCCGATCCCGCAACTGATCGACCGAGCACGTCCGAAGGTCACCAGCGCGCTCGAGGGGGCCGGGCTGACCGCCAGCGAAGCCGACGCGATGTTCGCCGCCCTCGCGGACCAGGTGGTCGCCAAGCAAGGGGTTCGGATGTTCTACATCCTTCCCCAGTCCGCCGTCGACAACGTGCTCCCCATGAAACTCTCCCCCTCTCCCGACGAGCACGTCCGAGTGTTCGCCGGCAGCGTGGAGATCCTGACACCGGCGATGGAGTCCTCGACGGTCGACGCCATCGAACAGGCTCACCGCAAGGGTCGCGACCTGGCCGCCCTCGCCGACAGCGGGCGATTCGCCGAGGCCCGATTCCGGCGCGGGTGCGAACTCGTCGAGGGCGACACCGTCCAGTCGTGGTGCTACCGACAGGTCGATCGGCTCGCGGAGACCGTCCGGGGAACGGACTGAACCTCGACGCGGGAGACGACGGCGTGAGTTCGTGCAGTTCCCGGCGCCCGACGGCGGCCGCGGTGCCTCTGCGAACCGACGGCCCTCTTCGAGTGTTGTGGTCGAAGCGGCCCGACGACCGGAGCTTCCTCGGCGGGTTCCACGCCTTCGTCACCGGTCGCGTCGAGCCTCGAGACACCGACGTTCCCGTCGCCGGCAGCCACCTGCAGCGCCACGTCGCCTGCGCCGCCCGCGAACTCTTCGAGGAGGCCGGACTTGTGGCGAGCACCGACGGCCCGATCCTCGCACCCGCGGAGTCGCCGAACTCGGGGCGCTGGGAGGCCGCCCGACGCGATCTCCGCCGCGGCGGTGCGGACTTCGCCGATCTGTTGCGCGGACGCGGGACCATGATCGACGGGAGTGCCTTCGTCCCCCTCGGCGACTGGCCCTCGCCCGCCGGCGCACCGCTCGACACCCGAACGGAATTCTTCGCGCTTCCACTCGACGACGGGCCGCTCGATCGACTGCCGGATCGCATGGGACCGGAGCATCGCAGCGCGGAATGGATCCGCCCCTCCGAGGCCCTCGCGCGGTGGCAGAGCGGCCGGGCGCTGCTCTCCCCGCCCATCCTCCGGATCGTCCGCGCACTCGCCTCCGAGGGCTGGTCGCCACTCGATCCCGTACGGCTGGAGGGCCCGGGATCTCGGGCCGAACGCGAGACCTTCGAGCCGGTGCGAGGCATCCGCTTTACCCCGCTGAAGACCCGGACGACCGTCCCGGGCGGACGGACGAACTGCTACACCGTCGGACGGCGTCGCGTCCTGATCGTCGATCCCGGTTCGGCGTTTCCCTCCGAGCAGCAGCTCCTGAAAGAGGCGATCCGCGGTCTGGAGCCCCGCGCGGTCGTCCTCACCCACGCTCACCGCGACCACGTCGCCGGAGTCGCCGCGCTGGCCGGCGACCGGGCGCTCCCCGTCTGGGCCCACTCGCGGGCGGCCGAGCGGCTTCCCGTCGACGTGGACCGGTGCCTCGGGGACGGCGACCGCCTCGATCTCGACGGGAAGGACGAGCTTCGCGTGCTCCACACGCCCGGTCATGCCCCGGGGCATCTCTGCCTGCACCACGCCCGTACCGGCAGCGCGCTCGTCGGTGACCTCCTGCGCTGGGGGGGCACGGTGGTGATCGACCCGAGCGAAGGGAGCCTGGCCGACTATCTGGAGAGCCTGCGGCGCCTCCGGGCACCGGAACTCGACACGGTGTTTCCCGCACACGGCCCACCGATCACCGACCCGTCGGCACTGGTCGACGCGTACATCGAACATCGCCGGGCTCGCGAACGGGCCGTGCTCGACGCCCTCCACCGCGCCCCCGGACCCGCCGACGCGATCGTCCTCCTCCCCACCGCGTACGCCGATGCGCCGCGCCGGCGCTGGCCGCTGGCCCTCCACTCGCTCCGCGCGCACCTCGACCATCTGTGCGACCGGGGGCTCGCCCGCCGCACACCGCGCGGCTATCGGCCGACCTGAACTCACGCCCGACCAAAACCGAGGCCATCCGGCGGTCGAGCGATGGGGCGACGACCGCACGCCCCTCGATCTGCGGGGGGGTTCGGGTTGCACGCGAGCGGCTCGAACGGGCCCGAGTCCATGTGCGACACCGAGATCGCCCGACGAGTGCCGCGCGGCTTCGATTCGTTCACGACGCCCCGCTCGACTCGACGGCCGACCGGCGGGAAGCCGCACCGAATTGAAAACCAACGGCCCGTCGAACACCATGTAGTCGATGCGCACCGCGACGTGCGCCCTCTCCTCTTCGACGGACCTCCGACGACCACCTCCGATGACCACGCCCGAACATCACGCGCGCGCTTTCATCGCCCTCCTCCTGACCGCGGTCGTCTCGGCCTGTGGCTCGGCCGACGGCCAGTCCTCGTCGGCGTGGGTCCAGATCGACTCGCCCGACGACAGCTCCGCGGTGACGACGGCTCCGGTCGACATTCGGGGCCAGGCCGGAGGGGCGGAGACGGTCGTGGTCGGCGGAGAGGAGACCGAAGTCGTGGGCGGCAAATGGGAAGTGACGGTCGACCTCGAGGACGGCCACCACCGGCTCGTCGCTCGCGCGGGCAGCGCCAGAGACACCGTCTCGTTCACCGTCGACACCGAGCCCCCCTCTCTCGAGATCGATCAGCCCGACCGGGCGGCCATTGTCGCGTCGGGCGGCGGAGACGGCGGGAATCGGGTCGTCGTCGCCGGGCGAGCCTCGGATTCGGAGACCTCGCTCAGAGCAGTCGCCGTCGACGGGCAGGTAGTCGAGGTCGACGACGAGGGGCGATTTCGCCGCAGGATCGGACTCGACACCGGTCTGAACCGGATCGAGATCTCGGCGATCGACGGCGCGGGCAACGAGACCACGGCGCTCCGGGGGCTCCTGCACGGGCCGATCGAGGATCCGACCCAACGGGTCTCGCCGGGGTTCGACCTCTCCCTCAACTCCGGTGCGCTCCGCACGGGCGAAAAGCTGATCGAGGCCTGGATGTCGCCCGCCCGCCTGACGAGACTGGCGCGCGCCAGAGCCGGCATCGACCGCTTCGACGTCGACAAGGTCGAGTACCAGACGGCCGACGTCTCGCTGATGCCCGGCGAGGGCCGGCTGCGGGCGACCGTCGACTTCCGGAGCCTCGTCGTCCACGGCACGCTGTCGGTGGCATCGGCCGACGTCCCGATCCGAATCACGCTCGACCGGGCCTCGGTCCGCGCCGATCTCTCCGTCGACGCGGGAGAGAACGGCAAACTGGACATCTCGCTGGTCTCCAGGGAGGCGACGGTCCGGAAGCGCCACTTCCACCTGGCCGTCGACCAGGAGAAGGGAACGAAGGAGATCGACCGGGCGTCGGTCCGTCGCATCGGAGCCACGCTCGTCGAGCGCCTCGTCGCCGAGGCGATCGGGGAGGGGTTCGTCGACGACTTCTACGACCCGTCGATTCTGAAGCGGCGGATCGAATTCCTCGGCCGCCGATTCGAGTTTCGACTCGTGCCCACGGCGATCCACCTGCGCCGGGACGGCATCTTCGTCGAGACCGACATCGAGATGTCCGGCCGTCGCGCCTCGGACGTGCGATCGGTCCCGGGCGCCCTGACCCGCTCTCTGGGCCCCGCCGACTGGCAACCGATGGATCGCGACGCCGTCTTCCGGACGACCCAGCGCACGCTGGACCGCGTCCTCCACGGTCTCTGGCGGGCGGGCATGTTCCACCACACGCTGACGTCCGAGGATTTCCAGGGAATCGATCTTCCGATCGAGCTGGACGTCGGGGCGCTGGCCACCGCCCTCGATCCGAAGATCTCGAGCCTCGCACCCGACGACACGCCGATCGGCATTCGACTGCGCCCGCAACTTCCCCCCGTCGCGGGGCTGCGCGAGAACGACGACGGTCCGGGCGTGCGCACTCGGGTCGGCGAACTTCTCGTCGACCTGATGCTCTCGCCGTCGAAGGACCCGACCCGGATTGCGAGTCTGGCCCTGTTCGTCCGCGTGTCGGTCGCCCCGGCCATCGAGGATTCGAAGCTCTCGCTGACCTTCGATGCGACCACCCGTGCCGATCTGGCCGCCGAACCGCAGATCGATCTGGCGGACCGCGAGATCGAATCGCTCGTCGAGGGGATCGCGAACGGTGTGCCTCGACTGGTCGAGCGGTCGCTCACCCTCTCCGGCGCCGGTGCACTCCCCTGGATCCGGGTCGACGACGCCCGGTTCGACGTCCAGGGGGCCAACCGGGACCGCGCCCTGCTGGGCGTCGATCTCGATGCCGACACGAACGCAGTCGGGGAATAAGCAAAACCCGTTCCATTATCGCCTGAAGCTTGCCCGGGGGCGTGGAGCTGGATATAATTCGGATGTGGAGATGATCACGAGCCCGTCGGGCCCGCGCAGCATCGCCGCGCGTCGTCGTTCTCGCAGACCCGTGTCGAGGACCTCCCTTGCCGAGCAACCGCACACCGAGTGCCGCGGGTGGGATGCCAGCCGACGGAGCCGTGCGCGCCATCCCGATCGGACTGCTCGGCGCAGTCCTGGCGGCGGCCGCCCCCGGGCATGCATCGGACGGACCCGACACCGATCTGCTCCCGCGGCCCGAGATCCGGACGACCCTCTCGCAGTGGACGCTCGCCGGCACACTGGTGGCCCGAACACCGACTCGATTGGTGCTCCGCGACCCGACGGCCCGACGACAGGGGTCCCCGAGCTGGCTCCTTCGGGCCGACCGGCTGACCTGGTTGCGGGGCTCGCCCGCCTCCCGGCGATCGGCCGGTTGGATCGCCCGCGGAGACGTCCGCCTGATCGGGCCCGCGTCCCTCTATCTCGCCGCCCCGTCCGCTGGTTCGTTTCGTCCCGATTCGACGGCTGCACTGGGAGCTCGCGGTCCCGACCCCGCCCGGCTGATCACCGACCGATGGACCCTCCCGGCCCGGCGGATCCACGTCGACCTGGACACCCCCTCCGTTCGACTGTTCCGGGTCGGCGACGACGTCGCCGAATCGGCGGGGTCTGCCCCACCGCGAACGGACGCGCTCGACCATCGTGCGAACGGGGGCGTCCGCGCGCGATACCACGGCCGCCGGGGCATCGTGCGCTGGCGGTTCGCCGGCCCCGCCGCGCTGGCTCCCGATCGACCCTCGACTCACTGGAGCCGGGACGATCCCGACCACCTCCGAAGTCGGGGGGCCGGACCCCCGACGCGCCGTGGTGTCGGATACACCGGACGAGTTCTCGATTCCCATCGCACGCGGTCGACGCCCCTCCCCCGGCTTCGGGTTCCTCCTCGGCTCGACAGCCTCCGGTCGACCCACCCTTGCACCCGGCCGACGGACCGTGCATTCGGCTCGCCGGACCGACGTGCTAGCATTCGGACGCGGCCTCCCCGCCGGACGACCCGCGGGGACGCCCATCGACTCGATGCACGGGACTAGACCATGGACATCGGACTCCGCACCGACGTCGAGCAGTCGCAGGAGCAGGAACAGCAACGTCTGGAAGACGAATTGGACCGAATC
>JBDGRG010000185.1:0-7804 GCA_042218355.1 Bradymonadaceae bacterium | reverse complement strand
GTCTCGGCGACCACCGCACGACACCGGTCGACTGGAGCAATTCGACCGACCTCAGGGCGTCCGCATGCGCCATGACGGTATCGCTTGAACGAGAGAGGGTCAAATTCGGGGCGGTCCACGTCTCCCCCAAGCCGGCCGCATCGGCAGTTTCACCCGCCTCCGCTCTCCCGTACGATGCGGACATCGCCCGACAACGACCCAACCGACCTGCGGAGACGGTCATGGATCGAGTCGCCATCGTCACCAGCGGCGGGGACGCCACGGGCATGAACTCGGCGGTCCGCGCGGCGACCAAATTGCTGCGCGCTCGCGACACCGAGGTGGTCGGCGTCGAATCGGGCTATCGAGGGCTGGTCGAGGGTCGGTTCCGAGAACTCGCCCTGCCCGACGTCGAGGACATCCAGCGCCACGGTGGAACGATCCTCGGGTCCGCGCGCTCGCCGGCATTCCGGGAAGCGTCCGGCCGCGAACGAGCGCTGGAGGAGCTGCAGCGAGCCGACGTCGACGGATTGATCGTGGTCGGCGGCAACGGGTCGCTGACGGGGTTGCAGAAGCTGCTCGCCGACGACCAGCCCGGGCCGAGCTCCCCGGCCGCGGTCGGGATTCCCGCCTCGATCGACCACGACATCGGATACACCGGCACCGCGATCGGGGTCGACACGGCGCTGAACACGATCGTCGAGGCGGCCGACAAAATCGCCGACACCGCACGCGCGTTCGACCGGACGTTCATCGTCGAGGTGATGGGACGAAAGTCCGGCTACCTCGCCATGACGTCGGGGATCGCAGCCTCCGCCGATCTCGTCGCCTTTCCCGAAGCCGAGGCCGACGCCGACGAACTGGTCGACGCCGTCGTCGAGACCGCCACGACCGCCGCCGCCCGCCAGGACCGCTCCGGTGCGGCCCTGGCGATCGTCGCCGAGGGAGTCGACGTCGCGACCGAGGACCTGAAGGCGCGCGTCGACCGCCGACTCGGCGAGATCGCCGACGAGGGCGGGCCCTCGATCGACACCCGAGTCACCGTCCTCGGCCACGTCGTGCGCGGAGGGAGCCCCTCGGGCTTCGACCGCCTGCTCGGTTCTCGGCTGGCGCGCGTCGCCGTCGAGGCGCTGGCCGACGGCCGAACCGGCGAGATGGTGGGATGGATGCTCCCGGGCGAACCGCCCGATGCCGCCCGACGGAGTCCCGCCGACCCCTACTGCTGGCTGGTCGATCTCGACGCGGTGATCGCCGAGACACGTCGGATGCTCGAGGGGGAGAGCCAGCTCGTCGAGTGGCGCGCTCGGGTCTTCGAGGAGATCCGCGACGTGCTGATGCTCTGAGTACGATTCAGGGGCCCGATCGGAGCGCGTACTCGCCGGCGGTCGCGGACGGAATCGTGATCGTCTTCTCGCGCGGAGAATCGATCTCGATGCCGGTCCGGACGGCCATCCAGTCTCCGGTGCCCGCCGTCTGCCGCGCGACGACTCGATAGGAGGTCTTGGGCGCCAGATGGGTCGTCCGGATCGTCAGCGTCTCCCCCTCCCATTTCAGAAAGGATCGGCCCCAGGGACTCGCCAGCGGCTCGCCGATAAAGACGCCCTCCCCGGGGGTCGCGACCGATTTCCAGTAGGCGCCGACGGCGGTCTGTCCGCGGAAGTAGTGCTCGGTCAGCACCGACGCCCGCGGAAATTTCGACGGAAAATTGCACGGCTCGACGACCGTGCCGTAACTGGCGGTCGCCCCCGCTTCGAGCCACTCGAGGGCGCTCATCTGGCCGCCGAAGTTCGTCAGTTTCCCGGCAAACGACGTCAGGTGGTCGGCGATCGCCCCCGGCCGATAGTCGTTGGTCTCGATCCCCTTCACTCGAGTCGAACCCGTCAGGTAGAAGAGGACGCCGGAGCGATTCTTCACCACGTTGCTCCCGGATCCATCTGCGTTGTCGCGGTAGCGGACGTCGAGTGCCCCGGAATCGTCCCAAAGATTGGCGGTCAACTGGAAGTCGGACGCCCGCGTGCTCCGCGCGTCGTCGGTCGTCCGGATCAGAAATCCCGTGCCGCCGGGAAAAGTGTCGTCGGCCTTCACCCCCCGGTCGACGAGTGCCCGTCCCTCCGAGAGCTTCCGGGCGGCCAGCAGCATCGCCGGGCGGATCCCGTGATCGTCGTGGGGCCGAACCGAGTCCGACGCGTAGTAATCCGACCAGGCCGTCCGAGCACACGGGCTGCTGCAGAACTTCCGGTCGAATCCGCCGAACGCGAACGCCGAGGTGATCGACATGCACTCGACGCGGTACGGTTCCAGCCAGGCGAGCGCGTACGCCTGGATCCCGTCCGGCAGCGACGACTCGACGTCCGACAGGGCGCTCGAGAACGCCTTCCGCGAGATACTCGCCTTCCCGGTCGGCAGCTTCACCGACACGACGTTCTCCGACGGAATCTGCCGCTCGCGTGCGTACTCCATGCCAATCGTCGACGAGTACGAGTCCGCGGAGTTGACGACGACCGCCAACTCGTCCCGCCGGATGGACGAGCGCGGGAGGTGGACGACCGGCGCACCCTCGTCCGCCGAGCGATAGACGCCGATCCGAACCGCCGCGGAATTGGTGTGACCCGCGGGATCGGCGACCTCGTACTCGAGACGGACCGAGCCGTTGAAGGACTCGGGCGCCTCGTACGACAGTGCGCCGTCGTCCGCCGAGATGCTGCCCCGGAAGACGCCGCCGACCGATGTGATAGAGAGCGGCTGATCTTCGGGCTCGGTGTCGTTGGCGAGGACGTCGATTTCGGTCGTCCCCCCCTCCGTCACGGACGTCGAATCGTCGACCGCTTTGGGGGGATCGTCGCGACCGACCTCGACGGTCACCGTCGCCTGGCTGGTTCCACCGTCCCCGTCGGCGGCGACGTAATCGAACCGCTGCGCCGAAACCGGCTCGTCCGGCGCAGCGTACCTGACGGCGGCGCCCTCCTCGACGACACTCGCCCGCCCATCCGCCGGCGACGAGACCGAGTCGACGGTCAGCGGCCCCGGTCCGTCCTGCAGTTCGTCGTTCGCCAACACGTCGATTCGAACCTCTCGGCCGGCCGTCACACTCGCCCGGTCGTCCGAGACCTCCGGCGGATCGTTGACCGATCGGACCGTGATCCGCACCTCTGCGCGGCCGGCGTCCGCCCCCGTCACGCTGTAGGAGAAGCGATCGTCGCCGTGGTACTCGGCGGCGGCTCGGTAGAAGATTGAACGTCCGCGGACGGTCGCCCGCCCGTGCGACGGGTCCTCGACGAGTGTGGGGGCACGCCCGTCGACCCGCCGGTCGTTCGCCAGCACGTCGACCGAGACCTCCCCGTCCTCGCGGACCTCGACCTCGTCCGAGCGGAGGACCGGCTCGGACGTCTCACTTCCACCGCAGCCGACGGCGCTCAGACAGAACACGAGCATCGCCGATGGGACGGACCGCCCCAGCCTGTACCAGTTAGCGTCGTTCACGTCCTCACCAACCCGTGTCGTTCCGACCGTCTCGGGACGAACGCGACGCCGTCGCCGGACTGTCCCGCCCACCGTCCGCTGACCGACCCGACGCTCGACCTACGGCTCACCCCGGAACTCCCCGGCGACCGAGGCCGCATCGAGATCGGCCATCCGCTCGGCGACGACCTGGTCGTCGGGCTCGGTCGGATCGAGCGTATTCAACTCCCACATCGCCCGAGCGACCTCCCGGCCCAGGGCGTGAAGCGCCGTGTGCCGATTCAACCCCTCCTCGCGGAGCGCCTCGTAGGCCTCGCGGGTTTCTGCGGGCTCGCCGCTGGCGAGTTGAGTCTCGATCACCGCGTGCATGACGGCGTGTGTCTCCCAACTCCCCGGCTCGGGATGGTCGCCGGCATCGAGTTGTTCGTGATAATCGAGGATCGCGCGTATTCGGTCGTCCTCGTCGAGCTCGAGCCAGCGATCGGCGGCCGGCTCGTTCGAAGGGTCGTATTCGAACATCGGTGACTCCACTCTGCCAAGTTGCTCTGCTGGCGCATCGGTCCTCGCCGCTCGTTCCCACCAACACGCGTCGCAAACCCGACGCCCACGACTCCGGTGCCCTCGGGGCATCGGGGAAGATGATCTGTCAGCTACAGGCGCACGACACGACACGAGCCAGAGGCTCGGTCTACGCAGACCCCCCACACACGGCAACGGTGCCCTCGCGGCACCGGGGAAGATGATCTGTCAGCTAAAAGTCGCGTATTCGTATCGACGGTCACCGCTCCCCTCGACGACGCCGCCGCAGGCGACTGGCGCCGAAGACCAACCCGACGAATAGTGCCCACGGGGCGGGATTCGGCCGATCACCGGCGGCGCCGCAGCCGCAACCAGTTCCCCCGCTGGTGTTCGGCGGCCGGTCGAAACCCGTCGACTCGTTGTGCTTTTCGACCTTCGTCTCGATCGTCTTCGAGTTGTCCTGCACCAGCTCTCCCTTCCCAGTGGTGCTCGCCTTCCGCACCTTCTTCGAGGCCGGCACTTGCTGTTCGGCCTCCTTCCCCGGTCCGAGCGGCCAGTCCCGCCCCTTGCCCCAGACGACGGTCCCGTCCGGCAGCACCGCCTTCCACGGCGCCTCGCGCCGGCTGATGCTCGGATTGCAGTACAGCGTCAACCTCGCGACGTGCCGTCGGCCGACGTCGCCGAGCTGCGCGTTGAAGTCGAACCGCGGGTCGACTGTCATCTCATCCGGCGACAGTGTCGTGTACAGCCGCGTCAGGTATGGCCGCGACTGCACCAGCTTCTCACCCTTGCGCACCGGTTCGACGACGTTTTTCTTCAGCGTGTCGAGGTACGACTGGGGCTCGAAGCCCTGGATGTCGTTCTCCGACCCGTCGTAGTATCGAAGCGGATTCTGCATGAATTCCGAGGCAGTGACCGGCTCGCCATCCTCCCCCTCGGGCAGCGGGACTTCCTTGCGGACCACGCGCTGAATCCCGTCCCAGCGGCCGAACTGTCGAAGGCTCGAGATCAACAGCCGTCCCTCGCGGCCCTTCCAGTCGTCCCGGACGAACTCCTTCCACTGGCGGGCATTTCCCTCGTTGAAGACCGAATCCTCGATCTCCGACGACTCGTCGGCGTACTCGGTGACGAACGCCCGCGAGCCCGCCTCGTCGGCCGCCGCGGTGACCACCTCGTCGTAGTTCGACTGGGGATTGAACCAGTCGACCGCCGCCGGGTTGAGTTCGACCTGCTTGTAGGACTTCGGCACCGCCCGGTGCTCGCCGAGCACCCAGACCAGCACCCCCATGTCCTCTTTCGCGGCAACCGCCGTCAGTTTGATCGGAATCATCGGCTCCGAATCGCTGTACGTCAGCTTCACCGGCCGGATCTCGCCGCTGGGCGTATGCTTCTTCAGCTTGAAGGCGATCAGATTGAGCCCCTGGTTGAGGTACTGCCGGATCAGCCCGGGACCGATGTCCGTCAGGTCGTACCCGTGGTTCTTCAGCCAGTTCAGAGCCGTCTTCGCCGGATCGTCCGCTCCGTCGGCGACCGAAATGGTCGTGTACTGATACGGCCCGACGGCCCCCTCGTCGACGACCTGGACTCCCCGGTCCGTTCCAGCATCCCGACCAGCTGCGGCGGCATCCGCACCTCCTCCTCCGGCCCCGCTGGCGAACCGCCGACGCCGTCGGCACTCTCCTTTGATCTCCTCGATCCGGGCCCGGTATTGCGGCCGCGTCGCCCGATCGAGCCGCGAGAACACCGTCGACGAGGAGACGCCCACGTCCGGTTTGCCGGGCATCGGTAACAACCAGGCGAACTTCTCGCTGGGCCCCTGGTATTTAATCTGAACGATCGCCGTGACGGTGCCGTCGCCGTTGTCCGCGAAGACGATCTGCTCGGCCGACTGTTCGACCGGCTGCTGGCGGTTGCAGAAGAACCCGCCGCAGGCTTCGGCGCGGCTCGGCCCGGCGAAGACGCCGAGGCCGACGGCGGCCGCAACGAACGTGGCGAGGGTGGTGCTCCACCCGGTGGTGGTATGCGACATGGTCTCCTCCGAGACACTCGAATCGAGTCCTGTGCTGGTTCCAGTAGAGAGTGCCAATGTCCGAACCGCGCTTCAAACCCCCGAGGTCGGACCGGAGGGGGGACCGTATCGGCGCGACGCTTGGGGAGTCCGACGGGATCGATTACATTCGGTCGTGACTCGCAACCGTCTCCGACACGTCAACCGGGACACCTGCACTGCCGAAGTCGTTCGACGAACCACCGTCCGCCGCCGGCGGGGACCGCCCCCCGGACGACCATGCGCCGGTCTCGGTCTCGACTGTCCTGCTGGGATGCAGCTGTGCGACCGTGGCGTTCGTCGTCGTCGCCTCGCTGGCCGGGGTGGTCGCCGCCATCTGGGGCGGGCTGTACGTCCGTCAGACCCTGGAACCGCCCGAGGCAGACGTTCGACCGGTCGAGTCGGATGATTCGAACCCTCCCGGTCACACGCCGGAGGGCTGATTCGTTGTCGAAAGGCTCGAGTGATCGCCGGCACGTCGCTCGACGGCTCGAACGCTCGACGACTCGACGGTTTCCCGACGATTCGACGCGAACATCCACTCCCCGAGAGGCCACTGATGACTGACGCATACGACGACCGCGACGTCCCGGCGCGGCAGGGCTCGCGACAACCGCAGCAATCCTCGTCCCAGGGCGTCATGGACGCCCTGCAGTCGCTCGAATCCGACGAGCTCGCCCGCTACTGTCGATCCGCGTCGATCGAGGGGGCGATCGCACAGACGTTCAGCCTCGAGCTGAACCGCAGCCAGAAGCTCTGGGCGTCGAAGGGGTCGCTGATCTCCTACGACAAGGGGATCGACTGGAACCTCGAGGTCCCGGGCGGCGCGGGGAAGGCCGTCAGCCGGATGCTGTCGGGCGAGAGCCTCTCGCTGACGCGGGTCACCGCCCAGGCCGACGGTGCACAGTGCACGCTGGGCTCGAACAAACCCGGCAAGCTCGTCACCTGGGACCTCTCTCGCGGCGCCATCAAGTGTACCAAGGGTGCGTTCGTCGCCGCTCTGGGCGACGTCGATATCGACGTCACCGTCGCCAAGCGGGCCGGAGCCGCGCTGTTCGGGGGAGCGGGTCTGTTCATGCAGCGGTTGTCGGGCGAGGGGATCGCCGTCCTCCACGGCTCGGGAGATTTCATCGAACATCAGCTCGATCATGGCGAGACGATGCTCGTCTCCACCGGCAACCTCGCCTGCTTCTCGGATTCGGTCAGCTACGACGTCACCGGCGTCGGGGGCTGCGGCAAGATGATCTTCGGCTCCGAGGGGATGTTCATGACCGAGGTCTCCGGGCCGGGCTGGGTGATGCTCCAGAGCCTCAAGGACAAACCCCAGCAGGCCGAGACCAGCAGCGACTGACCCGGATCGGCCACGAGGATCGCCACGCGGTAGGAAGGGGCGGGACGGGACTCCCCAGCCTCCCCGTCAGCGCAGTCGAATGGTGCCGGACCACCACGGGTACCACCCCTCGTCCTCCCCACCGTTCTCGCCCCATCCCATGCGGAACGTCTTGACGGTGTTCCCCACCTGAAACGGCTGCCCGTTCTTCGGGAAGCTCTTCGTGCAGTTCTCACAGTTGACGGAGGTCAGCCGCCCGAAACTGGTGATCGGCCCCTTCTGCGCGGCGGTCCCGAACGAGACGTCCTGAAAACCGGTGTCGGACCACTTCTTCTGCGTCGGTCCGGGTAATTCCGACGTGTCGCAACAACCGCCCGAATTCGCTCGAAGCTCGTAGCTGTCGAGCATGAACTCGTCGAATCCGGCGGGGAACCGAAACGTGTAGTGGAAGGCGTGGTCTCCGCCCCCGT
>JBDGRG010000184.1:1313-6393 GCA_042218355.1 Bradymonadaceae bacterium | reverse complement strand
TCGCAGCGGGGTTGAAGCCCTCCTCGACAATCCCTTCGTCCTGAGCGAAGTTGAACATCGTGCGGATCGTCTCGACGACCCGGTTCGCCTCGACCTGGGCGCTCTGGCCGATCTCGCGGTGCAGCTCCGAAATGTCTCGACGCGTGAGACTCTCCGGGGGCCGCCCGCCCCACCGTTCGACGACGTGCTTGTCGAGCCGTCGCTCGTCCTCCTCCCACGTCTTGCGCCGCGGTTTGGCGTGCTTCTCGATATAGGTATCGACCAGCTCCTCCACGCTGTCGGCGACTGTCCGCCGCTCCTCCTCGACCGGGTCCCCGCCGCCGTCGACCTCGGCAAATAGTTGCAGCGCTTCGGAGCGGGCTTGTTGGACCGTCATGCGTCCAAACCGCCCGATGGTGTAGTAACGCAACCGCCCGTGCTCGTTCCGGTAGCGGACGACGAACGCTTTCGACCCGCCGGGGTTGAGCCGGATACCGAACCCGTTGAGCCGGTCGTCCCACTCGATCTGTTGGCTGGGCCCGTCTTGGTCGAACTCGAGTTTCTCGATACGCTTCTTGGTGAGATTCACGGTCCCTCCACGCGGCGGCTAGTGAACGCATAGTGAACAGATCGCAGCGAACTAGAGGGTACCGCAGCGTACCGTGAACCTGCAAACCTCCGGTAGTATCAACGACTTAACGAACACGATCGAAACTCACCGAAATGTTCAAATCTGCTTTGCACGCAGGCGGTCAGGGGTTCGAGTCCCCTCGGCTCCACTCGTCACCTCGAGCATGCACTCGGCGGGGAACCCTCCGGCCCGAGGCCGTCTCGGATCCGCTACCGTATCACCCCGCGGCCGCGGGTCCGACTGCCGCCGGCAGCCTACAGTTTCCGTTCAGACCCGCACGTGTTTAACTTTGAACTGCGATGGTCGGCTCGCCGGCCGCGGACCCCGCTCGCCCGCCGGGGTCCCGTGCGACCGCATCCGGATTCGAACTGGTCGAGGCAGACATGGCCGATTGGCTCGTCGAACACGCGCAGACCGTGCGGCTCGGGGCGTTCGCGACGATCTTCTCGACGATGGCGTTGGTCGAGATCCTGCGCGAGCGCCGGGAGCTTCGCACCTCCAAGGGGAAGCGGTGGGCCACCAACATCGGCATCGTGGTCACCGACAGTCTCGTCCTCCGGGTCGTCTTTCCGATGGGCGCGATCGGCGTGGGCTACCTCGCCGGCGAGCTCGGCTGGGGGCTGTTCAACGCCGTCTCCGTGCCGTACTGGCTGGCCGTCGCGGCGTCGTTCGTCGCGCTCGATTTCGTGGTCTGGCTCCAGCACGTGATGTTCCGCGCCGTGCCGGCGCTCTGGAAGGTGCACATGATGCACCACGCCGATCTCGACTTCGACGTCACGACCGGCACGCGGTTCCATCCGATCGAGATGGTCGTCTCGATGGGGATCAAAGCGGCGGCCATCTTGCTGCTGGGCGCGCCTGTCCTCGCCGTTCTGATCTTCGAGGTGCTGCTGAACGGCACCTCGTTGTTCAACCACGCGAACATCGACATCCCCGAACCTGTCGACCGCGTGCTCCGGCTCTTCGTCGTGACCCCCGACATGCACCGGGTCCACCATTCGGTCGAACCGAAGGAGACGAACACCAACTTCGGATTCAACCTGCCCTGGTGGGACTACCTCTTCGGGACGTACCGCGACCAGCCCGAAGCCGGTCACCGCGACATGACGATCGGACTGAAACAGATCCGAGACCCGGAGAAGAACTCGTATCTCCATCTCCTCGTCCTCCCCTTCGTCGATCCCTCCGGCGAGTACGACATCAGCAGCCGGGAGATCGAGGCCCCTGCGGACGAGACGGACTCGACATCGAGCGAGGGGTAGACGTCCGCAGGCCGCGCCGGCTCCTCTCCGGGATCGAGCCGAGATTAGCATCCGACACTCAAACCCGGTCGCCCTACAGGGAGCAAACCGACATGGCAGAACTCGAAGACTATCCGATCGTCGTCGAACAATCCGTATCCTGGGGCCAGATGGACGCCTTCGGGCACGTCAACAACGTTCAGTTCTTCCGGTTCTTCGAGGATGCGCGCATCGCGTACTTCGAGGCGCTGGGGATCTACGATTCGGATGCGCCCGACTCAGACGAAGGCGGCGTCGGACCGATCCTCGCGGAGACCTCCTGCAAGTTCCTCGCCCCGCTGACCTATCCCGACGATCTCCGGATCGGCGCCCGGACGACCGAACTCGGCGAGTCTCACTTCGAGATCGTCTACGAGATCGCCAGCGAGTCGCTGGACCGACCGGCTGCGAGAGGAGATTCGGTCGTCGTCTCGTACGATTACGACCGCGGCGAGAAGGTGCCGGTCCCGGCGGCTTGGAGGGAGGCGTTCGTCGACCTCGAGGGCGACGCGATCACGACGAGGTGAGTCCTTCCTCGCGTCGATCGAGCCAACCGTGGCCGATAGCCGCGTCTCAGTGGAACCCGAACGGGACGACGCGCGGGCTCAGTCGGTCTCTAGCGGTACTCGGTCGGCGATCTGCTCCTCGAAGGTCGCGGGCTCGGTCGTCGGATACTTGCAGGTGAAATCCCGACAGACGTACGCGGTCGTTCTCCCCTTCTTGGCCTTCTTCTTCTGCATCCATTTCACGGTCTGAGCCAACTCGGGGACATCCGACTCGACCGTTCGAACCACCACGGCGTTGGGCAGAAACGAGGTCCGGAAGGTCTTCCACATCGGGTTCGGCGCCCCCTCCTCCGGCGCGACGAAGGCGATCTCGCGCGGTTTGGCGTCGAGGAAGTTCAGCGCCGCCAACATGTACGTCAGGCTCGCCCCCCGCCGTTCGAGCCGGACTCCGAAGGCCTCGAAGATCTCGCGGGCCCGCTTTTCGTAGGATTTGTCCAGTGTGAACTGATACAACCGCAGTAGATTCCAGGCGCCGTACGAATTCGAGGACGGCGTCGTCCCGTCGCGGTCGGGCTTTTTGCGGGCCAAAAGCACGCCTGCGTCGTTGGCCTTCTGGAAGTACCCACCGTGTTCGTCGTCCCAGTAGTGGGTCAGAAGCCGGTCCTGCAGTTCGATCGCCGACTTCAGCCAAGTCGGCTCCGCGGTCGCCTCGTACAGGCTCAACAGCCCGGCGATGGCAAACGCGTAGTCCGAAGAGAACGCCCGGGGTCCGAGCTCGCCGCTGGTCAGGTTGCGATGCAGACGTCCCTCGTCGTCGCGGACGTCCTCGAGCAGAAACCGGCCGATCTCGCGAGCCTGTTTGCGCCACCGCTCGTTGTCGAATGCGACCGCCGCCTCGGCGAACGCCTCCAGGGCCAACCCGTTCCACCCCGTCACGAGATTGTTGTCGCGATGCGGATGGGGGCGTTTGTCGCGCGCCTCGTACAGCCCCTGGCGGGCCTTCTCGAGCCGGCGATCGAATGTTTTCCGATCGAGACCCAACTCCTTCGCCACGGCGTCGCGTGACCTCGGCGTGTGCAGGATGTTCGCGCCCTCGAAGTTCCCCTGCTCGGTGATGTCCCAGTAGGCGAGTGCCAGTTTGGCCTGTTTCGGCGGCAGGGCCTGGCGGACCTGCTCGGGCGTCCAGACGAAGAACGCCCCCTCCTCGCGCTCGTGGCCCGGTTTGGGCCGGCTGTCGGCGCTGGTCGCCGCGTAGATCCCGCCCGTGGGACTCTCCATGTCGCGGATCAGGTAATTCAACGTCTGCTTCGCCACGCGCCGGTATTCGGGGTCGCCGGTCAACTGCCAGGCCTCGGTGTAGACGGTCGCGAGCTGGGCATTGTCGTAGAGCATCTTCTCGAAGTGGGGGACCATCCACTGCGGGTCGGTCGAGTATCGGTGAAAACCGCCGCCGACGTCGTCGTAGATGCCGCCGTTGGCCATCGCATCGAGCGTCTCCCGGACCATCTCCAGCGCCCGGTCCTTCTGGGTCCGTTTGTAGTACCGCATCAGGAATCGCAGGTTCCCGGGACTGGGAAATTTCTGACCGCGGCCGAATCCGCCGTTTCGGTCGTCGAAGATCCGGTCGAGCACGCTGTACGTATTGTTCATCGCCGTCGCGGCATCCGGGAACCGGTCGCTCGTGCCACTCCCCTCCATCCGCTGGTTGACCTTCGCAGCCATCTCCTGAGCGCGCTGGCGGATGTCCGACGGATTCTCGTCGTACTCGCGCTTCATCTTCTTCAGCAGGCTCAGAAATCGCTCCGGCGGGAAGTAAGTGCCTCCCATGAACGGCAGCTTCTGGGGCGTCAGCCAGACGGTCATCGGCCAGCCACCCGAGCCCGAGAGCATCCTGACGGCACTCATGTAGGTGTCGTCGATGTGCGGGCGCCGCTCGCGGTCGACCTTGATCGGGACGTAGTGTTTGTTCAGATATCGCGCGATCTCGAGATCTTCGAACGACTTCCGCTCCATCACGTGGCACCAGTGGCAGGTCGAGTAGCCGACCGACAGCAGCACCGGCTTGTCCTCGCGGGCGGCCTTCTCGAAGGCCTCTTCCCCCCACGAGAACCAGTTGGTCGGGTTGTGCGCGTGCTGCTGGAGGTACGGGCTGTCGGCCAGGATCAGCCGATTGGTGTACTTCGGGAGCCCATCCTCGGTTTTGTGATGCGTCCGGAAGGTCGGATCGTCCTTCTGTTTCTTCTCCTCCAGCGCCGCCTGGATCTCCTCGTGCACCGACGCGGGCATCGTCTCCACACCGGGGAGATTCGATGCAACCTGCTCGCCCTCTCGTTCGCCTTCGGCTCCCGGCTCGCCTGACGATGCCTCGCCGCTCGCCCCGCCTCCCCCTCCGGATGCGCCCGGCGCCGGATCGCACGCCGAGCCGAGGAGACCGATCGTACAGAGCAGCGCACTCGCAACGAACAGTGTTCGAAGACTTCGTCCGATCATCGCGATCCCTTGCGAGATCCAGATGAGCATCGAGAGCATCCCGCACCAGGCGGGTGGGAGGAACCCGCCCAGAACCACTCGTCTCAGTAGACGAAAACCCCCTCCGAAAAGTTCCATCTGGATTGGTCGACGCGAGCCACCTCCTCATCCCCCTCTCCCTCCTCCCTTCTCCCGTTTCCCCAACCCCTTCAAGA
>JBDGRG010000184.1:0-1303 GCA_042218355.1 Bradymonadaceae bacterium | reverse complement strand
TCGCGAACGGCGACGACCGCCAGTGTCAGAAGCGTCAGCGGGACGACGCCCCACATCACCGTCTGACCGAACGTCGTCGCGGCGGCGTGGCCGGTCGCCTGCAGGCAGAGATACCCGACGTACCCGAGGTAATAGACGACGAAGACGCCGCCCTCCCAGCGGTCGATCCGGTTCCCGGTCGCCATCACTGGCAGACAGACGACCGCCGAGGCGACCATCACCGGCAGATCGAAGGCGAACAGTTCGGGCGGGACGACGACCCCGCCCTGTCCGACCAGCCCGGTCAGCCCGAGCACACCCGTGGCGTTGAACAAATTGGAACCGACGACGTTGCCCACCGCGATCTCGCGATGTCCCCGAATCGTCGCCAGCACCGACGTGACGAGCTCGGGCAGCGAGGTCCCGAAGGCGACGACCGTGAGCCCGATCACCGATTCCTGCACGCCGAGCGAGCGCGCCAAGTCGGTCGCCCCCGAGACGAACATCCGGCCGCCCGCCACGACCGGCGCCAGGGCGACGACGACGGCCAGCGCCTGCAGCTTCCACGAGCCGGAGGGTTCCGCTGCCGGGTCGGAGACTCCGGGGATCTCGACGCCCGCTTCGAATCGACCCGATCCGCGTCGGATCGCGCGGACCGTGAAGATCACCAGAGCCAGTATCAGCCCCGCGGATTCCAGACGCCCGATCTCCCCTGCCGTCGACACACCGACGACGACGAGACTGACGACCAGCACCGCGAGCACCTCGCGGCGGACGAGGTCGGAGTCGACCACCAGCGGCGCGACCAGCGCGGAGACTCCGAGAATCCCGAAGACGTTGAAGATGTTACTCCCGACGACGTTGCCCAGCGCGAGCTCGCCCTGGCCGATCCACTGGCCGTAGACCGACGCCATCAACTCGGGCGCGCTGGTCCCGAACGCGACGACCGTCAGTCCGACCACCAGTGGCGACAGTCTGACCGTCAGCGCGAGCCGCGAGGCGTACCGGACCAGCATCTCGCCACCCGTCACCAGCACCAGCATGCCGACGACCAGCCAGACGTACGTCACGGTGTTCGCATCCTCCGGTTCAGAGGCAATGGGCCGATGCTATCCTACGCTTTTGCACTTTTCATCGGCTGACGGCACGGTCTCGATCCACACGATTCTCTGGTGGATGAACGAGCCGTCAGGCGAGTAGGCAAGTAGGCGAGTGGGCTATTGGGCTACGCATGGCGTTGTGCAGGCCAACTCGCCCAATTGCCCACTCGCCCAATTGCCGTTTTGCGATTTTCGGAGACTCCCGGTGCAACCGGGGTTTGCGA
>JBDGRG010000183.1:2254-5072 GCA_042218355.1 Bradymonadaceae bacterium | reverse complement strand
CCGTGAGATGCTCTCGGCGGTCGAGGACAAGTTCAACGACTGCATGTTCAGCCAGGCGCGCATCCTGCTGAAGCTGTTCGACGCCGACCGTGAAACCCGGGTCGAGAACGATCGCAATCTCTTCTACGAGGAGATGATCCTGCGGTTCGGCATCAAACGGCGCCATCCGCTGGCCGAGAAGACAGCCGACTCGTATTCACGGCAGATCGGCGAACTCGACGCCGATCTCCAGGACCGAACCGACGACCTGTTCGACTGGCTCTCCGAGGAGGTCTTCGTCTCGATGAACGTCCTCGGCCGGCCCGTCGAGAAGCGGGAGAAATGGCGAGAGATCGCCGCGAACTCCACCCGCGAGGGAGCCATCGAGGACTTCACGGAGACGTTTCCTCCGCGGATGTGGCGCCGCCCCGAGGCCTTCTCGAAGGACCTGGTCGATCTCGTCGAGGAACAACTCAGCGAGCGGATCGTCGCGGACTACATCATCCGGCACGTCAAGGCGTGCTTCTTCATTCTCCGAGCCGTCGGAGACACCGGACTCGAGGCCTATCTGGACGTCTTCTTCGACTGGGTCGAACGGGACTTCGACGTCGACGGCCCGGCGGTGCTGCCCGAGCTGTACCACGAAACGACCGAGGGCAATCGACTGATCGAGGACATCTTCGACGACGTCTTCCGGCGTCACTTTCGCGAGTCGGCCATCGAGTACCGAGAGAACTGGGACCGCGACGAGCTCGAGACAGCCGTCGACGGCGCTCTCGAACACCTGGTCGACAGTGACCCCGAGGAGATCCCGCCCGGCCACTACGATTTCGGCGGCTTCGTCCTCGACGAACTCTTCGAGCTCGAGTACCCGTCGGACGAGTTCCGGTTCAAGCTACACCGACTCACCTAATCACTTTCGAGACCCACTTCCTCCAGCCCGTAGTCCTCGATCTTGTACAGCAGCGCCCGATGGCTGATCTCCAGCAGCTCCGAGGCCCGCGTCCGGTTCCCCTCGGTCTTCTCCAGAGCGCGCCGGATCAGCACGCGCTCGAGCGCCTCGGTCATCTTTTTGATCGACAGTTCGTCCCCGTGAAAAATGTTCTGTAGTTCGTCGTCGCTGTCGACGATCTTGTCCGGTAGATCGCCCTTCTCGATCTTCGGTCCGTCGGCGAGGACGACCCCTCGTTCGATGCAGTTCTGGACCTCCCGGACGTTTCCCGGCCACGGATAACTCATCAGCACCTCCATCGCCTCCGGCGTGATCCCCTCGATGTCGGTCCCGAGCCGGTCGTTCTGCTGCTCGATGAAATGCTCGACGAGGAGCGGGATGTCCTCGGGGCGCTCCCGGAGCGGCGGAAGATGGACGTGGATGACGTTCAGCCGGTAGTACAGGTCCTCGCGGAACTCCCCCTCCTCGACCTTCTCCTCGAGGTCGTGCAGACTCGCCGCGATGACCCGCACGTCGGTCTCCGTGCTCTGCGTCTCACCCACGCGACGGACCTCCCCCTCCTGCAGCACGCGGAGTAGCTTGACCTGCAGGTTGACGGGGAGTTCGGCGATCTCGTCGAGGAAAATCGTGCCGCCGTCGGCCTCCTCGAACAATCCGGCCTTCGCCTCCCCGGCGTCCGTGAACGCCCCCTCGGCGTGGCCGAACAACTCACTCTCGAGCAGGTTCTCCGGGATCGCCCCGCAGTTGACCGGAACCCAGGGGCCGTCGCTGCGGCTGGACAAGTCGTGGGTGGCGTTGGCGACCAGCTCCTTGCCCGTCCCCGATTCGCCCGTGATCAAGAGCGTCGACTTGTAGTCGGCGATCTGTCGGACCGTATCGAGAACGGATTCGATCGCCTCGCTCTCGCCGACGATTGCCGAAAAGGCGTCGCCCTCCGCCTCGGAACGCTCCTCCAGCTGCTCGGTCTTCTTCTTCAGCTCGAGGCGCTCCTCGGCCTTGGCCAGGGTCAGTAGAATCTCCTCTTTGTTGAACGGCTTGTCGACGTAGTCGTACGCTCCCCGCCTGAGCGCCTCGACCGCCATCTCGCGATCGCCGAACGCGCTCATCGCGATGACCGTCGTCTCGATCGACCGCTGCTCGAGCTCCTCGAGCAACTCCATCCCGTCCATCTCCGGCATCCGGACGTCGCACAGCACGACGGCGTAATCGCCGCTCATCAACTCCTTCAGCGCCTCCTCGCCGTTGTCGACCGCCTCGACGTCGTAGCCCTCCCCCTCGAGGAGCATCGTCAACATGTGTCGGATCTCTTCCTCGTCGTCGACGACGAGAATGTCCAGATCGCTCATGCGCCCTCTCCGTCGGCCGACAGTGTTCGCCCGTCGATCGGGGTCTCACCCCGCCCCTCTCGGGGCCCGCGAAATGTAACACGCCTCCCCGGACCCGCCGTAGTCGCTCCCTCCCGCGTGGCCGACGGGCCCTCAGGTCTCCCGGTCGGCACGCTCGAACGCGAGCACAAAGGTCGCACCTTCGCCCGGTTCGCTCCGAACCCGGATGTCGCCCCCGAAGCGATCCATGATCCGGTGTGCGATCGCCAGTCCGAGGCCGGTCCCTTCCCCTGGCTCCTTGGTCGTGTAGAACGGATCGAAGATGCGATTCTGCTCCTCCTCGTCCAGTCCGACTCCGTCGTCGGCGACCGACAGCCGCACCTCCGACTCCCCGACCGTCGCACGCAGCTCGACGCAGCCTCCCTCCTCCTCCTCCCCGTCGACCGCGTCCGCCGCGTTGATCAGAAGATTGACGAGCACCTGGGTCAGCTGGCTCGGATGCGCGCGCACCTCGGGCAGCTCGTCGGGAGCGCCGTTCTCGCCGTCTTCGTCGCTGTTGTTC
>JBDGRG010000183.1:0-2244 GCA_042218355.1 Bradymonadaceae bacterium | reverse complement strand
CAGCTCGTCGGGAAGGCACTCCTCGATCTCCAGACTGCGGGCTCGCGGCTGAGGTTCGACCAGCGCGATGGCATCCTCGACCGCCGCATGGAGCGAAACCGCCTGGACGGGAGCGTCGGCCTCCTCGCGGCTGTAGTCGAGGAGATCGCGGATGATCGCCTGGATTCGATCGAGCTGAGACTCCGCGCGCTCGAGAATCTCCTCGCGCTGCTGCTCGTCGAGGTCCGAGTCGCGCAGGACCTCGAGGTATCCCGAGATCGCCGACAGCGGGTTGCCGATCTCGTGAGCCACACCGGCGGCCAACTGCCCGACGCTGGCCAGCTTCTCGGAACGAATCAACGATTCCTGCGTCTGCTCGAGTTCCGTGTACGCACGATCCAGCTCCTCCAGACGCTCCTCGAGCTCGCGGCGATTCTCCCGAAGTTCGTCGAGCATCGCATTGAAGCTGCGTCCCACTTCGCCGAACTCGTTGGAGGGGAGCAGCTCGATGTGACTGGCCAGATCCCCCCTCGCCGCCCGCCGCGTGGCGACGCCGATCGCCCGTATCGGCCGGACGACGAGAAAGGTCAGAAAGCCGTACCCGACGACGACCACGAAGAGGGCGTCCAGCGCCAGGTAGACCCACAGTAACCGCCACGCGCGCTCGACGCGTTCGCGCGCCTCCTCCAGTGATCGCGCCACGCGCGCCGTGACCCGATGTCCGTCCTGCGACCGTCGGACCATCGCGAGCACGTAGGATTGCCCCTCGACCGAGACGATCCGGTGCGTCTCGCTCGGACCCGTCGGGCGCCGGCCCTCGCTCCCGCGGGGAAGCGTGCCGCTGGTAAACCGCCGACCGTCGATCGAGAGCTCCGCGTAGGAGAGCCCCGCGCGGCGGCGGAACGACTGGAGACGTTGTCCGGGGGTGTCGGCCCGATGGAGCGCGGCGAGGTGATCGGCGACCCCGATGGCCCGGTCGATTTCAGTCTGACGGATCTGTCGCTCGGCGACCTCCACCACGACGATCGCCACCAGGGCGACGGTTCCGATGACCAGCAGCAGGAGGCCGAGCAGAAGCTGTGCGCGCAGCCCGCCCGGGAAGCCGCGACGTTCAGAGGAGCGATCGTACAGCTCGGACATCGGGTCGGGCGTGGCAGCGCGGGAATCGAGCCTCCGGGCGAACGATCGCAGGGTGGCAACGGCCCCGGAGTACCGCTGATTACAGACCGGCCAGCCGATACAGATACTTCGACGTCAACACGACGGGGAGATACTCCCCGAAGTAGAAGTACTCGAGCGCGGAGAGGACGATGAACGGCCCGAAGGGGATGGCGACAAATTCCTCCTGGTCCTCTTCGTCCCCGCCGACCTCGCGAAAATCCGAGGCGCTGGGCGAGGAATCGTCGCCGTCGTCGCTCGCTCCCTCGGGCCGCTCTTCCCCGGAGCCACGATCCTCGTCCCCGTCGGCCATCCCACCGTCCGCATCCGCGGCCGCGACCGTCTCCTCGGCCTCTCGATCGCTGTCGCTCTCCTCGGTGCCGGCACCGGCCGACGGCGTGTCGTCCTCGTCGCCGTCGACGTCGTCGTCCGCGTCGGAAGCTTCCGCCGTCCCGGTCGCCGGTTGCTCGACCGAGTCCGAATCGTCGCCGGTTGCGTCCGCACCGTCCGTCGCGCTGGCCGAGTCGACCTCGGAGGCGTCACTCTTCGCGCTGTCGTCTCCGCCGGTTCCTCCATGCGACGCCTCGGCCGCCGTCTCGGCCTGCTCACCCTCGGACTCCTCCCGACGGCGCTGATCCTCGCGTGCCTCCGGGTCGTAGAGCGTCCGTGACGAGCTGATCCAGTCCGCATCCACCCATCGTCCCACTCCGGCGGCCAGGGTTCCCTGCGCACTCGCCGCGAAGAAGACGAAGACCAGCGCCGGCCAACCGAGCCACGCTCCGACGAACGCCATCAGCGTCACGTCGCCGCCTCCCAGCCCCTCGACGCCACGCACCGCGTAGTAGGCGTAGTAGATGATCACGACGGTCAGCCCGCCGCCCAGCCAGCCGATCCCGCTCTCCCACGGCGTCACCGGGGGCCAGGTCGACGCGATGTACCCCACTCCAAACAACCACTCGGTCAGCCATGGCATCGCCACGGCGACCGCCATCCCCGGCAAGGTCAGCCGATGTGGGACGACGTAATGCTCCAGGTCGACCGCCGCGGCCGTGACCAGCGCCGAGACGATGGTGAGGTGGAGGACGAACGCGCTCGTCCCCGTCGATA
>JBDGRG010000182.1:0-8018 GCA_042218355.1 Bradymonadaceae bacterium | reverse complement strand
TTTTTTGGCGACCTCGTCGTCGATCAGCCGGGTGGCGTCCTCGATGATCTCGTCGCGGTCGACACGTTCGAGTGTTTCGGTCAGACTGGCCATGGTGTCGGTGTCGGGAGTCGAGTCGGCTGGTGAACGATCGGTCGGGTCGGTCGGATCGCGCCGTCCCGCGACCTTCAGCGAAAGCGCAGTCTGATGCCCGCTCCCGCCGAGGACGGGCCGATCCGGGGATAGAACGAGACGGCTTTTTCGTTCGGCGAAGTCGACGCCCCGTCCGGAGCGACGAAGGCGAAGTAGGTTCCCGCCGCGGCCGCTGCGGCACCCAGTCCGAGCAGGGTGCCCGCTGCGATCTTGTGGGTCTTCAGCGTACTGGCGCTCCCGCTGTAGGTGCTCCCCTGGGTCGAGCCCGGGAGGAGAAGACCGGTGGCGAACAGCGTCCCGGCGGCCAGCGAGGCCCCGCCGGCTCCCAGAAGCGACCAGCCGAGCGTTCGCTTCGAGCCGGTGCCCGCGTCCCTCTGCCGCGCCGAGCTGCCGGAGCCCCCCTCGTCGGCCGAGCTGGACGCGGCGGCCTTCTGCTCGCGCCACTGCTTCCGCTCGCCCGTTTCGCGGGGCGAGGTCTCCTTGCCGCGCTTCTTCTTCTCGGCGCGGGCTCGCAGCGATTTCTTCAGCTCGGGCAGCTCGTCGTATCCGTCGGCTTCGAGCATCGCCTCCTCGTACTTCTTCAGCACCTCGAGCGCCTTCGTGTACTGTTCAGCTCCTTCGAGCGCCCGGATGCGATTGTACTGGTACGTCAGATTCGGTTCTTCCCGGTAGGCCTTCAGCAACAGCGACGCCGCCTTCTCGTACTCCTCCTGCTGGTAGAGTTTCTGGGCGCGGCGGCTGTAATCCCGTGCCTCCTCGACTCCGGCCGCCCCCGTTCGAGGGAGACCGAGGAGGGCGAAGCCGATGGCGAGCGCGGAGAGTAGAGCTGGTCGAGACAGAGAAGTCATCGCGGCAGTCGTTGGGTTGCCGGCCGGAGCCGGTCGTCGGAAATCGCGGTGTCGGAGCCGTGAACGCCGTCTTGAAGTCTAAGCGGCTCTTCGCATTTGTCGAACACGCTGCCCCCGAAGGCGCTGAACGGGTCGTGCGCCGCCGGATGTGAGCCAACTCCGTGGGATGCACGTTCCAGAGCACGCGGAAAAAGTGTCGCCGGAGCTTCCAGCTCTGAGCGGACGGTCGGATCAGGGCGCTGCTCTCGGCCGGCGACGAAGATGCCCACGGTTTTCGCTCAGACCCTGCGCCGTCCGATGTGGGGACTCGGAAGCATCGCCAGCTGGCGGTCGGAGATCAAGGCCGAGTCGAGCCGGACGCGGGTCGTCCAATCGCTGGAGTCGGTCGCTCATTCGGGGGCCCCGAATTTCTCCGGGCCGCCCGGTTCCTCGGAGGGCGGCGCGGCGAATTTATCCACGGCTCCGGGCGTCTCCTGCTCCGCCGGCCCGGTCGGTTTCTCCCCCTTCCCGCCGGTGGCGGGCGGTGGTTTCTCGGAGGATGCCGACGGGGCGGATTCGGCCTGTTTCGACGGGGCCGACGCTCCGTCCGACGGCCCGGTGCCCGCCGGCTCCGAGGGTTGGTCGCGCGTCTCCGCCGTCCGGGGCTCGGAGGGGGGAGGGGGATCGGATGTCGGATCGGGCGCGTCTTCACCGCCCGAGCCGGTCGGCGATTCGGTCGGTCTCGAGCCGGCAGCCTTCGACGGCTCCGCCGGTTCCGGGGCCGAGTCGTCCGCCGATTCGCCGGTCCCCGGGCGGTCGGTCGGAGTCGCGGACGAGCCCTCCGACGGCGGTGTCTCCGCGGCGGCGGCGGTTGTCGAGGTGTCCGGCGCGGGGACGGCCGCACGCTTGTCCGGATTTTGATCGGCGGGGTGCGACGGCCCGGGGTCGGCGGTCGCAGCTTCGGCCCCGCCGGATCGCGAGGACGAGCGGCTGCTCGAGAGCAGGCCGTACGACAGGGCGCTGTAGGTGGCAGCCGACGCCAGGAGTAGAGCCGCCAACCCGAGCAGGAGCCCCTGTGGAATCGAGAACCGAGGGCCCGCCGACAGCTCGTCGGCCACGTCGTCGAGTTCGCCGTCCAGCGTCGAGATCGGACCGCCGGTCGAGTCGGCTCCCGCGTCGGCGTCGGACTCGGCCGACGGCTTCGAGGCTGTCTTCGAGCGGTCGTCCGAGCCGTTCGTCGAATCGGCGGGCTCGGCGCTCATGCGGACCGACGGTTCGTTGCGGCCGCTGGAGCGCGACGGATCGCGGGAGGCCGCTGCGGTGCCGTGCTCGGTATCCCGGTCCAGTTCGGAGGGGCTGACGCCCCCTGCCCGCCGGTCGATCGTCTCCTGGCGCTCGAGTGTCGCCGATTCGAGGGCCTCCAGCATTTCCCCGGCATTCTCGTACCGCTCGTCGCGCTCCTTGCGGGTCGCCTTCTGGACAATCCTCTCGAGGTCGGCCGAGACCGGATGGTCGGATTCGGGGCGCAACGGCGGGAGGTCCTCGTTGATCTGCTGGTAGAGGATCGACATCGCCGTCGGTGCGTCGAACGGGACGTCCTCGGTGAGCAGTTCGTAGAGGATCACCCCGCAGGCGTAGACGTCGGAGGCCGGTCCGATGTCGACGTCTCCCTCGGCCTGCTCGGGCGACATGTAGTGCGGGGTGCCGAAGACGTCGCCCTCGGCGGTCAGCCCCTGCCGGGTCTGCTCGTCGAGCATTCGGGCGATGCCGAAGTCGAGCAGTTTGACGAAGTCGGTCTCCCGGCCGCGCTCGCTGACGATGATGTTTTCGGGCTTCAGATCCCGATGGACGATCCCCTCGCGGTGGGCCGCCCCGAGACCGGAGAGGATCTGACCGGCGACGTCGACGATCCGGTCGAGGGTCAGCTCGTTCTCCTCGACCCAGGTGTTCAGGTCGTCGCCCGGGACGAACTCCATCACCATGTAGGGGAAATTGTCCTCGTCGAACCCGAAGTCGTGCAGGGTGACGATGTTCGGGTGGTCGATCCGCGAGATCGCTCGCGCCTCGCGCTTGAATCGGTCCCGGAGTTCGTCGGTGTCGTCCAGATCGGTGCGGAGCACCTTGAAGGCGACCTCGCGCTCGACTGGCAGCTGCAGCGCCCGGTAGACCGTCCCCATCCCGCCCTTGCTGACCTTCGAGAGCACGACGTACTTGCCGGCGGCTTTGCGACCGATGTAGCTGTCGTCCGTCGCATCGACGTCTTCGGGGATGTAGAAGCTGTCGGGGCAGCGGGGACACTCGCCCCCCAGGTCGGGATTCTCCCGGCCACACGTCGGACAGACGGGCATCGGCTGAATCGGGGCGAAGGGAGCGTCGTCGCGCGCTGTCCAGCGGGTCCGGCGCGCTCGGCGGGACCGGTCGGTTGACAGCGGACGGCGATCGTCGACATCACCCGCGAGTGTGCGGGATGGACCGGTGCCGGTCAATGTTTTCGCCGTCGGAGCTGCACCCGCGCCCGGACGTCGCTCGCCATGGAGACGCACTCGAACGGACTCCCCCGATGGATGCCGATGACTCCCACCGGACTGCCCCGGACATCGACGACGCGACCGACCGCTTCGAGTGGTGGGCGCGTGCGGCGCTCCTGCTGGGCGTGCTGTCGGTCCTCGCGTGGGCCGTCGTCTGGCTGCGTCTCGGGGTGCCGAGCGTCTACGCACAGGTCTTCGCCATCCCGATCCTCGGCGGGTTGACCCTTCCCGTCGCGCTATGGGGGTTGGCCCGGACCGTCTTTCGCCCGCCCGTCGTCCGCTGGCGGCGGGGAGTGGCCTTCGCCGCGCTGCTGGCGGTCGGCTTCTTCGGCAACGTCCCGCTGTTCGCCGTCCCGCTGGCGACCGAGGGATGGACGTCGGAGCACCGGTATCGACTCCCCTTCGACGGCGAATGGGATACCCTGGCGGGCGGACCGCGCGTCGACCGCAACTACCACGCGCTGACTGCTGCCTATCGGTGGGGCTACGACTTCGCACCCCGCCGGGACGGAGAGCGCGCCGAGGGGGATGGCGAGCAGAATGCGGACTACTACTGCTTCGGTCGCCCGGTGCTGGCGGCTGCTCCCGGGGAGGTCGTGCGCGTCCAAAGGGGGAAGGAGGATTCCGCACCCGGGGAGATCGGGACGTCGTCTGTGCTGGGCAACCACGTCGTGATCCGGGTCGACCGGCGGGAGTACCTCTTCACCGCGCATCTGAAGAAGGGGTCGCTGGCCGTCGAGGAGGGCGAGCGGGTCGAGCGGGGCGAGCGGCTCGGGGCCTGCGGCAGCTCGGGCCGGGCGATGCGCCCCCATCTGCACGTCCATCTGCAGACCAGCGAGCGCTTCCCCTTCGCCCAGGGGCTTCCCCTGCGGTTCTCGCACTACGTCGCCGACGGCGAACGCGTCGATCGCGGGATGCCGCTGGGGGAGGGCGAGGGGGGGACGCCGCCCGGACAGACCGTGCGACCGGTCGAGTGAGCGATGAGGCTCGCGGGAATGCGACGTTCCTAGCGCTTCCCAGCTCTGGAGGTCCGGCGAGGTATCGAGGTACTGAGGTATCGGGGTATCAGGGGAGCTGTGCGGGTGTGCGACGTAGCCAGAGCATCCTTGCCCTGGTGTAATGCGTGGCGAGAAGCGAGACGTCAGAGGCGAGAAGCGAGACGCGGTGGGGTATGCAACGTAGCCAGAGCTTCCCAGCTCTGGTGTAATGCGTGGTGAGCAGCGTCCGACCTACCCCCACTACATCGCCCCCCGTCATAGCTCATAATTCAAAACTCATAATTCATCATTCATCCCTCTTCCTTCAGCCTTCGTCCTTCCGCCTTCTGCCCTTCGATCCACGGCACACTGTCGGCGTGGACCGTCGCTCCCGACCAGTGGGCCGTCCCGACGACGCCCAGCGCCGCCACCCACCAGACGCCGACGGCGAATGCCCGCCAGTCGGCGTGGTCCCGGCGCACTCCCTTCTCGAACGCCCAGACGGCCAGCCCTGCGACTGCGAGTGTGGTCAGCGCGAGGTCGCGGTGGTGTCGGAGAGCGGCATACGGTTCCCCGGCGAATCCCGCCGGAGCGCCGAGTGCTCCGGAGAGCACGGCCACCGCCGTCGCCAGAAACGCTCCCCAGCCCGCCCAGCGCACGATCCGGAGCACGCGTTCCCCGCCCACGAAGTGATGGTAGGTCCCGACCGCAGCCACCGCCGGGATGAGCACGATGGGAACGTGCAGCGACAGGTGGTGGAGATAGCGCGCCCACATCGACTTCAGGGGGCCCGGTTCGAGAGATGGGCGTGAACGGTCGGCGTCGGTCGTCGGGTCGGTTCGTTTCAGTGAATCTCGTCGACGAATCGAGCCACCGTGACACCGTCGCCGCCCTCGTCGCGGTCGCCCTTTCGGAAGTCGTCGACGTACGGGGACTCGGTCAGATAGCTCCGGACGGCCCGGCGCAACGTCCCGGTGCCGTGACCGTGGATGATGAAGACGCCCTCGAGCGACTCCATGAACTTCTCGTCCAGAAAGTTCTCGAGCCGGTCGACCGCCTCGTCCGCCCGCAGGCCCCGAAGATCGACGGTGTTGGCCTCTGCTCGCGGGATCGCAGCCGTCCCCGAGCCGGTACCGGTGTGTTGGTCGTGGCCAGAATCGTTTCGCTGGCGTCGCCCGCGAAGATCGGCCCGGCGTTCCTCCTCGTTCGGGTAGTACAGGTCGTCCGGGGCGACCTCCGCCTTGAGGGCGCCGATCTGTACCCGCGCCTCGTCTCCGTCGGCATCGAACCGAACGACGGTCCCCTCGCGGTCGTACGTGCCGACGTAGACTTCCATCCCCTCCTCGAGTTCGTCTGCCGGGACCCGCGCCAGTCCCTCGGGGCCGGTCTCCGGCGGGCGGGTCCGATCGCGCGCCTGCTCGACGTTCGACTCCAGGTCGGCCAGCTCCTCCTGCATTTCGTGCAGGTCCCCCTCGTCGGGTTCCCCGGAGCGGGCAGCCTCCCGACGTTCGCGCAGCTCGGCGAGCTTCTCGCGGATCTCCTCGCGCGCCTCGACCAGCTCCTCCTTGACCTCCCGGGCCTCGTCGTGGACCAGATCGCGCTCGCGGTCTCGAACCTCCTCGTACTTCTCGCGGAATGTCTCCTTCTGCTTCTCCGCCTTTCGGCGTTCGCGTTCGAGTCGTTCGCGCTCCTCGCGCAGTTCGGCCATCTCGTCCTCCAGCGACTCGATGACCTCCTCGACCCCGTGCTCGTCCTCCCCCTCGACGACCTCGGTCGCGCGCTCGACCAGCCGTTTGGGAAAGCCCAGCCGGTCGGCGATCCGGATCGCGAACGAACTTCCGGGGACGCCGTGCGTGACTCGATAGGTCGGCTCGAGCGCCTCGAGGTCGAAGCCCATCGAGACGTTTGCAAACGTCTCGCGCTGCAGACCCAGCGTCTTGATGCCCTCCAGGTGGGTCGTCACCCCGACGGTGGCACCGCGTTCGGCCAGCTCCTCCAGGAGGGCCGTCGCCAGCGCGGCGCCCTCCATCGGATCCGTCCCGGTGAACAGCTCGTCCAGCAGCACCAGCGTCCCCGGCTCGCAGTCGTCGAGGAAGCCGTTGATGTTCGTCAGGTGGGCGGAGAACGAACTCAGATCCCGTTCGATCGACTGCTCGTCGCCGATGTCGGTGTAGGTGACGTCGAACAGCGGGACCTCGCTGCCCGGCTCTGCGGCGATCGGCAACCCGCATCGGGTCGACAGCGAGGCCAGCCCGATGGCCTTCAGCAGGACCGTCTTACCCCCCGTGTTCGGCCCCGAGATCACGAGCACCCGGTCCTCCGGATCCAGATGCACGTCGTTGGTGACCGTGTCGTTGACCGTCTCGCCGTCGACCTCGCGTTCGTTCTGCACCCAGAGAAGCGGGTGTCGGGCGTCTCGCAGCTCGAGCCCGCTCTCGGAGGGGGTGGCGATCGATCCGTCGAGCGTCTCACGGCCGTAGGCACCGGCGGCGATGACGACGTCGAGGTAGGTCAGCAGCTCGATGTTGCGCTGCAGCGGCTCCGCGCAGTCGGCGACCAGTCCCGACAGCCGCTCGAGAATTCGCTCCTTCTCCTCCTCGAGTTCGATCTCCGCCCAGCGCAGCTGGTTGTTGACGTCGACGAGTTCGCGCGGCTCGATGAACGCGGTCTCACCGCTGGACGAGTACCCGTGGACGATCCCCGGCACTTCGGACTTGGACGTCGCCCGCACCGGGAGCACGTAGCGGTCATCGCGGATCGTGTAGTAGTCGTCCTGCAGGTGATCCTCCAGGTGTCGCGACCGGAGCATCTCCTGGATCTTTGCCTTCAGTCGATCGTGCTGGTTCTGCACTTCGCGGCGGAGATCGGCGATGTCGGGGCTGGCCGAGTCGCTGAGTCGACCGCCCGGTTCGATGGCGTCGTTCAGTCGGGTCCGAAGATCGTCGCACGGGGCGACGTTCGCGGTGACCGCCCGTAGATAGGGGTACGCCTCCGATCGATTGTCGAGGAACTTTTTGCATCGGGCCGCGACGTCGCAATTCCGCGCGATCGCCTGGAGATCCTCTGCGACCAGTGTCCCGTCCTTGGCGACGTGGGCGAGCGCCTGGCGGACGTCTCTGAGCCCGTGCAGGGGCGGACGCTCGTCCTCTTCGACCATCCACATCGCTTCGCGGACCTCGTGCAACCGGCGTTCGACGGCCGATCGGTCCGGCAGTGGCGGCAGATTCGGCAGCAGCTCCTCGCCCTCCGGCGTGGCGGCGTGGTTCTCGACCAGGTCGAGCACCTTCTGCCACCCGAGATCCTCGCGGCTCTTTTCGGGCAACGGGGCGAAGTCGACCGGCGATTCGCGGTCGGCGTCGAGCGGGGCCAGGGTGTGAGCGACCAGCGTCTCCAGCGGATAGGAGTCGTCCGAGGGTTCGGGACGGTCCTCGCGGTCGACGATGGCCGGGTGGTCGGCCGGGAGCGGTTGGTCGGTGTCGGTCATACGGGGCTGGGGCGGTCCGAGAGACGGAAGTCTACGGAGGCCGCACGCGAGCGGCGGCGAACGGCGAGTG